>JBEHXM010000025.1:0-43276 GCA_048498695.1 Bacteroidota bacterium | reverse complement strand
TCGCCTCCGCGCATCGCGGCAATGCATTCGCTGCGTGCGAATACGACAAGGATCATGGGATACATGGCCCGACTTAAGGAAACTCCGGCTGATTTTATTGCTACCAGTTCATAATTCTCACCAAGTGCGCCATAGGTCATGATAGACGAGAGCAATACGGATAGCGGCAGGGCCATTTGAATATTGGTTGCCGAATTATAAACCATTAATTGCAAAATGGTATACCATTCAAATCCTTTCCCAATCAGATCGTCGATGTATTTAAATAAAAATAACATCAGCAAAACAAAATTCACGATGAAAAGGGTGACTAAAAATGGCCTGACAAAAGACCGGAGTAGTAAAAGATGAATCTTTTTCACGATACAAAATTAGGGAAATTTAACTCCCTATGCACCTAAAACGCTGATGAGGTACTCAATCTGATTATCCCAGATCAATTTTCTTTCATTTATAAGATCTTCAACGGCAAAATCGGTTATACTGAGGGCAACATCATTGGTAAGCTCATCTTGGAGTATTTCCATTTCAAAAAAACACTGGGGCTCATCCTCTACCCATTTAAACCTGACCAGTTTATTTTCTTTAACAGCTATCAGTTTTGCCTTTTGCTGTTCACCGTCCCAGGTAAAGGTGTAAACCTGGTCGCGTACAGTTACATCATCTGCAAACCACTGTGTCAATCCGTTAGCTTCGCTCAAAAAACCATACAGTATCCTGGGCGATGATTTTATTTCGTACTCAATAGTAAATTTCTTCTTTTCAGACATAGGGGTTATATCAACAGGCCTATAAGGCCGCAAATGTTAACATTTTTTCTAAAGAAAACGAATTTCTGCTATATTTGCAAACTCTTTTTGCGGTGCAGGTGCTTTATTTAATGCTGATAATGCTGTTTAAATAAAGGAACAATGTTTAAAGCCTGCACAGGCAGTTTTTCAAATAAAGTGTTGAAAGAAACGCCAATAAAAAAGAGAAATAATTACGGCGGGGTAGCTCAGATGGTTAGAGCGCAGGATTCATATCCGCTGGTTAGCGGACGGCAGTTCGGAGATAATTGTTCTTAAATAAAATATTACGGCGGGGTAGCTCAGATGGTTAGAGCGTAGGATTCATAACCCTAAGGTCGGCAGTTCGATCCTGCTCCCCGCTACCATAACAGGCAAATCGAGTTTTTTACTGGGTTTGCCTTCTTTTTTGCCTTCAAAAACGGCCTTAACGGTACTAAAAACGCGGATTGCTTCATTTATTCGAATAGTTCGATGTTGCGTTCCGTCAAAAGTCAAATTTTCGGGGTACATCGAACTAATGATATGCCTTTTCCGCTGTGGATCAGCAGCTTGATATAATTCCAGCAATCGGGATATATTTTTTAACGCTTTGTCCAATAAAGGCCCTAAGCCATTATCGCTTTTTGACAGATCGACTAGCTTTCCTTCCAAAATAGAAACCTGACGCTCACAATCATTTTTAATAGTTCTATAATCAGCACCATCCAAATCACCTCTTAATAGCAAATCCCTTGCTTTGGTAATCTTATCGTTAACATCATGCAATTGCTTTTTTAACAGCACTACATCATTCTTTTCTTTTCCTGTAGCAGTTTCATAGGCTTCGGTAATAACGGCTTTATAAAGGTTTAAAACAGCAGGGTTTAAAACATATTTGGCTAGTTCTTCTTCAAATTTTTGATTTACTTCTCTTGCGTTAAATCTCACTCCACACTTCGAAAAACAATGATAATAGTAATAATACTGCCGACAGCCCTTTGAAGCACTCCCCGTTAGCATGTATCCGCATTTTGGGCAAATCAAAAACCCACGTAATGGCAATTCTTCTGGTGATAAGATTTTTGTTGGATTAGTTTTCTTTCTTCCGTCAAGCACATCGATTACCTGATTGTATAAGCCTTCTGAAATAATAGGCTCATGTTGTCCTGTTACCAAATGAGCTTCCTCATCTTTGTATTTCGCGACAAATATTTTACCGCAATAGACAGGATTTCGTATGATCTGCCAGAAATTCTTCCTTCCGCACGACAGCCCTTTTTCCTTTGCCGCCCTCCAAACCGCGTCGATATACCAATTGCCTGTGGCTAATTGTTCAAATACCCATCGCATAATCGAAGCATCAGGCTCACGGGGGCAAATATATTTTTGACCTTTTTCATTTACTTTATTTTGGTAGCCGGTTACAGCCGGCCCCATCCATCTGCCTTCTTTGCGCGCCCTACGCATGCCATAGAAAGTATTTAACGCCCTGCGGTCATTCTCCACTTCAGGTTGAGCAAGGTAGATGGCAAGCATTAATTTATTTTCAGGTATTGAAATGTCTAACGGCTGTTCGATTGCTTGCGGTTCTACTCCTAAGCTGGATAAAATATTGATCATTTGATACGCGTCACCAGCGTTTCTGCTGAATCTATCCCATTTAGTGAATAATATCAGGTCGGTGTGCCCACGTTTCTTTTTCAGGATAAGTAGGAGTTTTTGCCATTCAGGTCTGTTGAACGATTTGGCGGAATGGTCTTCAAAAATGATATTACGAACTTTTATGTCTTTAAGAACGCAATATCGCGTTAAAACCTCCTCCTGGCTTCGCTGTGAATAACCCTTGTCTGCTTGTTCATCTGTACTTACCCGAATGTATAAATCTGCCGTTTTCATCTTTTTAAATATTGTTCTACTTCAATTTTTGCCAAAATGCGGAGCAGCGTCAGAATTTCATTTGCCTGCTCTTTGGAAACAGACAGGCCACTTTTTCTTAAAATGTCGACCGCGTCTTCTGTGGTAATTCTATTGTTGCTTCCGGGGGCATTTTCCATCCTTGTATCCTTAAGGATACAAGGATTGTTATTCCCGCATCAGCTCTTTCAGGAGTATTTCGGTAGTGGGTAAAAATAATTCCAATTAAAGAATCACCGCGCGCTACCCAAGCCATCCTCAGCATCTTTAAGATACTGATTTACAGACAATTTAGCTAAAAAATACAAGAAATCCAAAATTATTTCAGCATCTTTTTCAGATACTTTCATGCCTTCTTCGGCGAGCATCCTAACCGCAGTAGCAGCTGATATACTTCTCTTTTCCAATGTTTTTTATTCAGGGTGTCGAGTATATTTTGTAAAATCATCAGGCACATAATTTGCCATTGCAACGCTTAAACAACCGGCAGCAGCAAGCAGGGAAACTGTCAAGGGCGGCGCTGCCTTCTTTTTTAACAAAATTGCGCCGTTCATACACCCTTTACGGTTTACCTGCGGTGCTAATTTTGTGACGGCGGTGCTATGCTATTATAACGAGCCTACCGTGCTAATTCTAAAACCTTGGATTATAATTTAAAACTATGAGTTATAGGAAATGTCCCTTTAAACACTCCAAAATAAAAATCTGTTGCGAAGCTTCAGTTTTTGACAATTGGAAACGAGGCTGACGGCGAATGAAATATAGCATGTGATAACTGCGTGATGTAATGAGCCGTCTGCCGCAGTTTCTTTCCGCTTACAAGGTCGAGGCCAATAAATGTTTTTGACTTAGCTGATCCAGTACGACTGCAATTTGCTTAACTAACGGATATAAGGCTGCAACGGAAGCTGCATCGCTTTCATATTTGTCGCGATACCTTACATCCACATAAGCACCCTTTAGCATATTAAACAGCTTTTTCTTTTCCGTCTTATCTAACTCAAAGACTGCGGCAATATCTTCTGTGAACATTTGTGTCAATTTTAATAGCCTTTCGAGATTATGTGTATTAATCTCATAGAGTGTCACCAATCTTATGATAGCGACGAGTAGACACTCAGCTGTTTGGTTCAGTGAGAACAGGGCGGCGTTGTGCGCACCTATAGTCAGGTAATATTCAGCACCTTTCAGAAATTCGAGGGCCTGGCTTTGCCACCTTTGCCATTTTCGTAATGCAACCTCTGTAACCAATAGGTGGTCTGTTTCTTTTTGCTTAGGCAAAATCAATCCTCCCGAAAGATAGATCACCGGACAACTTGCAGTTTTTTTAAGGAACAGGTTTTTCTCATCCGTCGCCGTTATCAAGCTGGCCGCGTGATGCACCAGGATAAATACGTTTGCAACCTTTTTACACGATTCTTCGAGGTTGTTACTTATTTCCTGTGCCAGTCCCTGTTCGTTATTGTCTGTCAGAACTAATAAATACATACTTGCCTGGTCAATTGGTGGCATGCCTAAATAGATGACAGCTTGTACCGAGGGCGCTCGTTCTTTGATGATCGTTACGATTAGGGTAATTTGTTCATGCTGGTCGGATGTTATCACGGTGTTAAGTTTGTATAGTGATGGCGCAGGCTGTTGCGGCCTCGGTTGAATATTTGCAACTTCCGCTATCGCTTTATCCTGTTTTAAATATGGATCGTCCGATAAACGTTGATAGATAAGCCAGGCGGCGCCGTAAAGCTTTTGCAGATTCTCGTAAACTGCGATGATTTTAGAGGACTCCATCCATTTATCAGCCGATTGATTGGATAAACCGTTTTCAAGCCATTCATCCAGGTGTTCCCGGTATTCTGGCAGGCTAACGCCCCTAAAAAAATCCTCCATCACCGCCAAAGGGTTCATTAATTCGGCTTCATTCAATAGGGTTGGAAAGTGCGACCATTTTTGTTTTTCGTCGGCAAGTTGTTCGGCGTTTTCAGTGATTGAAAGGCGATAGGGGGCGTAGCCATTTCTATAAGCAGCTACGATTAAGTAAGAAGCCTCTATCAGCTTGAGATTATTTTTATAAGCAGTCAGCAAGCTGACAGGACTTCCCTTGGCATCTACAAAAAAGTTTGACTCGAGGATGGACTTTCTCCATTTATACAGTTCCTCTATGTGTTCCGGGAGCCATGCGGACGAGAAAAAGTCATCGATAGCAATTAATGGATTTGCAATTTGCTCCGCTGCCAGGTTGATTGGTAAATGGTCCCACTGGTTGAATATATGTTCTGACATAACCTTGCTTCTATTACCCGCCGAAATTGACAGGCATTTCAAAGAAAAAGCAGATATTAGCCGTACCGAACCACAGGCATTTGTATTTTACAAAAAGCCGGTTGTTTCTTACCTTTACAAAATACCAATACCTTTGACCTATGGCAGAGATTATACATATCGGACGAAAAATCAGCAGAATACGCGAATTGCGTGGGATGAAGCAAGAGGCTTTGGCAGCCGAATTAGGTATTAGTCAACAAGCAGTTTCCAAGATTGAGCAAAGTGCTGACGTAGAAGATCTTTCACTAAATAAAATTGCGGTGGCACTTGGAATAACAAGTGAAGCAATTAAAAACTTTACTGAAGAATCGATTTTCAATTACTTTAATACTTTCCACGACCATAGTGGTGCAGGTGCTTGGAGTACACACGGGACGTTTAATTTTAATCCAATAGATAAATTAGTTGAAGTTTTCGAAGAAAATAAAAAGCTATATGAGCAGCTTTTGGAAAGTGAACGAGAAAAAGTTGAAATTTTAAAAAGATTAAAGTAAGCCTGTCGCCGCCGCATGTTAGCGCGATTCCTGTTGCACCCTCCTCCATAATGATATTGTTTGCTTGTTCATTAAATACGTGACAACTAGTTTCTTTTGGTTTTTCCATGTAATTAGCTTTTCCTTTGTAAGATGGATATTCTCCCTTTGTTCTTTTGTGGGACATTTGTTAACAAGCCACTAGATATTCGATTTTTTCCTAATAGTTGACTAAAGTATAATACCATGTAGAATTCAATAGTATAAATAGCATGGCGGAGAATCTGGCAACGGATTATACTTAATTCAAGAGAAATTAAAGATGCTTATTCAGTCTGATCCGCGCTTTTTTTGATCGGAAGTGAAAAATAAAACGTTGAACCCATCCCCGGCGAGCTTTCAGCCCATATTCTGCCACCGTGAAGCATAATAATTTGGGCACTTAGATACAGCCCGATACCAAATCCTGAAATATGACGAGTATAATTCGTTTCAACCCGGAAATAGCGGTCAAAAATATGTTTGAGATCGTCAGGATTTATGCCCATCCCTTCATCTTTTATACTTAAGGTGAGCTCTTCGTGTTTGACCTGGCATTGAACGTCAATTGATTTGCCCTGTCCGGAATATTTGATAGCGTTGCTGAGTAAATTAGTTACAACTGATGCAATTCTCTCACGGTCTGCGAAAATCAAAATCGACTCACATTCGTTGAGGGCGATCTCATTAGTGGCTGCAATAAGTCTGGTTTCCTCAATGATCTCATCCAGTAATTCTTTAAAATCGAACAATTGTTTGTCGATTCGCATCTGGCCAGCTTCCAATCTCGAGACATTCAGGAAACCGTTGATCATGGCCGTCATTTTTTTCAATTGCACATTCGCTCTATCCATCGCGCTGGCTAGGAACTGATTATCTTCAGGTTTGATTTTAGTCGCAGCGAGCTGAACAATTGCATTAAGAGATGTCAGCGGCGTTTTTAATTCATGACTGACCATACCGATAAAATCATTCTTGCGTTGTTCAGCCAGTTTATTTTCGGTGATATCCCTTGCAATTTTAGACAGCCCTATAATGTTGCCTTGCTTATCCATTATTGGAGATATGGTCAAAGACACGTCCACAAGTTTGCCATCTTTTGTTTGCCTAATTGTTTCGAAATGTTCAACCCGTTCACCTCGTTTTAAACGTGCAAGAATTTGCGGTTCCTCCTCAAGGCGGTCTTCGGGAATAATCTTGTAAATGGTGTTACCAATCATTTCGTCAGCGGTGAAGCCAAATAATCGTTCGGCAGATTTATTCCAGCTTGTAACGACGCTATCGAAAGTTTTACTTACAATGGCGTCGTCTGTGGATTCAACAATGGCGGCGAGTTTAGCGCTTTTTTCTTCTGCCTTTTTAATCTCTGTAATATCGATCGCAATGATGAGGCCTAAATCGATATCCCCATGCTCGTTTACTAAAGGAACGAAATGAACCAGATAGTCTTCTCCGGTTTCGCCTTTACGCTCTATTGAAAATTTCTCCCCGGCAAGGACGCGCTCATAGAGGTGGCGAGATCCTTCATACCGCTCAGGCGAAATCTCGGACGGATGTTTTCCTTCGTAGTTTTTCCTATCGTAACCCATCTTTTCCATAATATCCCCTTCAATGGTCACGTACCGATGTGTTTTATCAATCACTATGATCACGGAACCAGGGATATTCAATGCAATTGATCTGAATAGCTTTTCACTTCGCCGGAGGTTCTCTTGCGTTTCCTGCAATTCTTCATTGATCGCGGCGAGTTCTTCATTAGTAGAACCCAATTCCTCATTCACCGAAGCCAGCTCTTCGTTCATTGCAACAAATTCTTCGTTCGCCGCAGTTAACTCTTCATTGATTGCAGCTAAATCCAGGCTGGCCGCCTTTTGATCCTGAATATCGGTGCTTGTCCCAACCCACAATACGGCGTCGCCATTGTCGTTTTTAAAGGCAGTAAAGCGGCTTAAGTGCCAGCGAAAGACTCCGTCGAACCGCATTAACCGATGCTCCAGTTCCATGTTTTCGCCTGACTTGATGGCCTTTGGCCATTCAACAGCTGCAATAACCCTGTCATCCGGATGGATGAAATCCCATATCTTTTCCCTCAACGCATCAAAACCCTCCACTCCAGTGTAATCATGCCACTGCCTATTATAATACGTAGCCCGGCCATCCGGACCTGATGTCCACATTTTGTGGGGAATCGCATCGGTGAGAAACCGGAACCGGTCCTCATTCTCCTTTTTTAATGCAAGTTCTTTATCTGCTGCTTCATTAAGTGCAGCATTCTCCAATGCCAATCCAATGATATTGGCAAAATGTTCGGCAAACTCAAGATCGATTTCATCAAAATGGCGATCTGGCACTGATGATATAAAATTCGCAAGGCCAGTTACCATATCCTTAGTATAAAGGGGTACAATGATAACAGAATGCAGCCCTATCTTTCGTACTTCTTGCCGCTGAACCGGGTCGACAACAATCATGTCTAACATTTGATCAGTTACTACCGGAACAAAACCCGGCTTTCCTGATTTTATTACCAGAGCGGGGCCGGTATTGCCGTTAATATCAGCCGGATATTTTTTTCGATATTCATATGCCCAGGCGACCCTTGAAGCGTCCTCGTGTTTTAATATCAAAAGATCAAGTTTATCATTATTGATCTTATCAACAGTAAACCAGTTGGCAAATACCGGTACAATAAAATCTGCAATTTGCTTCAGGGCGGTTGGGGTGTCCCTTGTTTTTGCAAGAGCTGATGCGGCGCGGTTTAAGTGCGAAAAATGATTTTCCTTTTTCTTTAACTTCGAGATATCCCTGATAAAAAGAAATGTTTGTACGTTGCCTGCTGCATCGCGATGCACTTTGGAACTTATCAAACCCCACTGATCAGTAGCGCCAACCGTACATTTGAATTCCTGGTCGGTAAATTCTTCGAGGGCGAATAATTTCTCTTTATTCAAGTTCGAAGACGAGGTATCTTCGAAAAGTGCGAAAAACGATTGGCCTAAAAGCCCATCATCAGATTTAACCTGGTAGCGCGATAGGGCTGCTGGATTAGCGTAGTTGATAGAACCGTCATTGGTTACAGCGAGCACGCCCATCGGACTATGGTCATGCGCACTCTTTAGATTGTTGAAATTGATTTGACCGGGTTTGAACAGGTGATCAGAAAATTGATTGTTTGGTGATTTCCCATCCTGATTGCTCATAATTCAAATGATAATTTTTTAATAAAATTAAAAGTTTTTGTTGGAACTGTTGTCTTACGGAATCGAAAACAACGAATATTGTAATTCTCACCTAATATCCTCTTTTTTCAGTTCTCGAGGAAATCAGTAAGAAACATCACGTGTGTCGACGCTGCCCTGGGTTGCAGATCGACATATTTACTCACAAATTATTACTTAAAAATTAAACCGAATTAACTATTATTGCAAGTGGTGCGTATAATTTAACTTCAAATGATAAAATCATCTGTGAAATGAATATATTAGATGTATTCCATGCGCTTAGCGTGGGCACGTTTTGCCAAAATATAGCCTTTTATTTGTGTGTGATTGGGATTCTTACAATTAATCTCGAATGTGTAAAATCTTATAGAAAAAAAGGATCTCGATTCCAATAAACAACTTCATCAAGCGTTGATATTCATATTAAATGGAAACTGGGCTACGACAACAAATAAAAAAATAGCTAATTGGGCTTAAGTATTGTTATATGTATTTGATCATCCAACTTAATTATGATAAAGCTGTCCATTGCCATCAAGGCCTGAAAAACTGCTCAGCAAAGCCTATCGGCAATAGTTACTATATTTTGAGCCGATGCTGTAATTGCTGATACATGCCCCGTCAACGACGGGCTTTTTTATTCTTCTGATGAAATAATTTCCCAAAAACTTATATTTTGTGAGTTGTATACAACATTGTGTATGTTTGTTTACTAAAAAACCTATACCATGAAAAAAATCCTTATTATAGAAGATGATGAGGATACATTAGAACTGCTTGGCTACTTGGCTGAAAAATCGGATGTGGATGTTATACTAAGCACTGATGTACTGCCCCTTGTCGAAATTGACCGCATTCATCCCAATCTAATTATCTTAGATCATTGGATTGGAACAAAAAGAGGTGGTGACCTTTGTCTCGAAATTAAACAGAATGAAAGCACAGCGGACATTCCCGTTATAATGATTTCAGCCCTCGCCGAAATTGGACAGATTGCAATGGATAGTTGTGCCGATGGTAGTTTAGCAAAGCCTTTTGATATGGAAGAAATAGAGGACGTTATTGAAAATTACCTGGTTTAATTTTTCCCGACTTAGAACAACACACTTGCAAGGTGTTCGATGCCAGTAGGTGATACAAAAAATTACGCTAGGCTTCGCTCAGTTTCTACATCATAGCCTTCCTTATGGTGTTTTGAAATTACTAGGTATTAGAAGTATAAGCTCGTATTTCACCCATATCACTATTATTGAATTTGATTTTAGGTGTGGCAACAGATCCAATTTAAGAAAGTACAGGCACGCTTTGTGTCCAATATAGTGGTATTTTGCTTAATAAATCAGAATCTTCAAGCTGCAAAGGACAACGTAGGTGGCCGCGAGTAACGCAAAAGGATCAAAGAAGAAATAGCGCGCGCGACTGCTTAGCATGCTATACAAACGATTGGCGCCTGAAGTTCCTTCATTAATTTATACGCATTACGGATTGGAAGCGTATCCTTCGAAGAAGATATAGCGGAAAGCCGGACGCTGATGATAATCGGGGGAATGCCCGAATAAATCGAGATCACCTGGAGTTCGTACGCGAATGTTGCTTCCTTCGCCTATTCCGTCCGTGAATGGCTTCGTCGTCAATATCGTCGCTTATGGCGATAGCCGGCACCGGGTAAAAATTGTCTACAGCTTCAACCGAACGTTCGTTTGGAAGGTTATAATCGAAATCGACTTCCGGCAGAAATTGAATGGTATCATCCGGCTGCGGCTTCCCGGCGGATATAATCACTTTCTTAGCATCGGCGAACTCTTGTTTCGCGTTAGACGCGGTTAAATTAAACTGAAAGACAGTATGTTTATTTGCTTCAGAAATGACAGCGTTATCCATTTCAGCATTGTAAGGAATATTTTTAATCAACTCCCACCATTTGAACTGATTGCCCAATGCCTGGCCTTTCGCTTTAAAATCTTTAAAGAAATAGGTTACGCCTGATACCCTACCGGTCGAAGCCTGATTGAAAAGGAAGTTTACCCCGGCCTTTTCTCCCATCCTAATGAAATCAGTTACTGATTTGGGTTTGAAAGCCAATAATTGACTTAACACTTCCTGCAAAAGTAATTTATCCGAAATCTTTCCCTTTCTGCTCATCATCGCTATCTCGTTTCTGTTTACCCGGCGAGTTATACCGTTATATTGTTTCCTTGCTATAACGATACCCTGATCTGTTGTTACAGTGTTCTTAAGTTCGAAAGGTACACCGTTACTTAGTTTGAACGCTTCAAACTTACTTTGTTCTACAGGTCTAAGGTTATACCGATATTCCAGGGCCCGAAGCACCTTTTCACTTTTCCTGTAATTGTTACTATCTGATACTACATTACCGTCAAAACCTATACGGTTTACAAGCAAGTGAAGATGTGGATGACCCGCGTCGTAGTGCCGGAAAATCAGGTATTGATTGTTCCTAAAACCCATTGCAAACAGGTAATCCTCGGCAATTGCCTTGAGCTTTTCATTGTTTAATGATTGCAATTCTTCGTTAGAGAAATTCAAGCTGGTATGATAGACGTAGCGTGAAAGATTAGGCCGCATTGCGCATATCAAATTAACTTCCTTTCGAATAATATCTTTCTCCAAAGAGGCAAAGTTAGTAGCTAGTAATTCAGCGCGAAGCCTTTGATCTGGATGGTAAAACTTATTCATATTGTAAAGAAAAGCTCCCATAAAGCCTTTACCGATCTTCTGGATTGCGATCACGAAGAAGAATTTTGATAATAAGTTGTTGCACGACTGAAAGTCTGATCAGCAATTCCCTGATACCTGCCGGTAATCGTCCGGAATTGGCAACCCGTGTTAATTGATTAAGATTAACGCCGATTTTTTTTAGCTCAAGGTAAACAGCCTGGTCGATCTCAGCTAAAACTGGCTTCTGTACTCTGCCATCCAAAAGCCTTAAACGTCCATAGGCATAAGCTTTTAATCCTTTGCTTTTCGCAACAGCCTCAACAGATTTTCGCTCATCGGCACTTAGTCGAATAATAAGTCTATAGGTTTTCTTAGCGTTGTCAGCTATACGGGGTCTTGCCATAAAGCAAAACTTGGATATCAAATAAAAACGCCATCACAAGTCTTTCGGTAGTATTGAAAAAAATATCTTTCAGCATTAATACATACTTAATCAATTTTGTAAAATCCGAAAATCCTTTGGAAACTTTGTCAAGCCCTTTTTGTTATTTCTAACCAATGAACCAAACGAATAATCCTTCGAATTTTAAAAAACAAGACATTGAGGAACGCGAAGGCCGATTCCGCGCCTTGGTGAATGCCACATCCGACATCATCTATGCAATGAGCCCCGATTGGACAATTATGCAGCAGCTTGACGGACGCGGTTTTTTGACGGATACTTTTGAGCCAATAACCGACTGGCGCGAAAGATATCTTTTCCCGGAGGATCGCAAAATGGTGGAGGCCGCCATTGAAGACGCAATTCAAAGTAAATCGCCATTTGAACTCGAACACCGGGTCAAACGGAAGGATGAATCGCCGGGCTGGACGCTTTCACGCGCCGTGCCCGTTTTAGATGAAAGCGGGGAAATTACGGAATGGTTCGGTGCAGCCAGCGATATTACCGAACGGCGAAGCGTGCAGGAGTCACTGATGGAAAGTTCGGCGCGTACAGAGCAGCAAAAACGTTTTTATGAAGCCATTACAGCAAATACACCAGATCTCATTTACGTTTTTGATTTAAATTACCGGTTAACCTACGCCAATAAATCGTTGCTGGCTATGTGGGGTAAGACTTGGAGTGAGTCAATTGGTAAAGGCTTGCGCGACCTGGGTTACGAGGAATGGCATGCAGCAATGCATGAACGCGAAATAGACCTGGTGCGTGAGAAAAAAAAGCCGATCCGCGGTGAAGTAGCGTTTCCGCATGCTGAGCTCGGCAGACGCATTTACGACTACATTTTCACACCAGTATTGAATGAAAACGGTGATGTCGAGGCTATCGCCGGGACCACTCGTGACATAACCGATATACGCATGGCGGAAACTGCCCTATCTGAAAGTGAACGGCGCTTTCGTGCTATGGCAGATGGGACGGATATTCTCATCGCCGTTGGCGATGAAAGCGGGGCGGCGATATACTTCAATAAAGCCTGGACTGATGCTACCGGGCGATCAGATGAAGATTTGCTTGAATTTGGCTGGGTCGACCTTATTCATTCCGATGACCAACAACTATTTTTGGACAAATTCCGGAGCGCGCTTAAGAAAGCCGTCCCTTTCAGCTGGCAATTTCGCATGGCCAATCCAGCCGGCCAGTTTGGCTGGTGGATGGTAAATGCAGTCCCGCGCTTTCAAACAGACGGCACATTCGCCGGCTATATCAGCTCATGCGTTGATATAAATGTTCAAAAAAACACGGAGCGGGAACTACACGAGCTCAATGATGAGTTGGCTGCGATGAACGAGGAGGTTACGGCAACAAATGAAGAACTGACCGTAACCAACGAGGAACTTGCACAAAGTGAGCGTCACCTCCAGGAAATGATTGATGAACTGCGATTGGCACACGAACAAAGCGCAAAGCTCGTAGCGATTGTTGAGTCTTCCGATGACGCCATCATTGGCAAAAACCTTGAAGGTATTGTCACCAGCTGGAACCGGGGCGCCGAAGAAATTTTCGGCTACAAGGAATCGGAGATGATCGGGAAATCGATTTTGACGGTAATTCCGCAGGACCGGCAGCACGAGGAGCCGATGATCCTGGGCCGGCTGCGCAATGGTGACAAGATCGATCATTATGAAACCATCCGCCAACGAGCCGATGGCAGCCTCATCCATGTCTCGCTGACCATCTCGCCAATAAAGGATAAAGAAGGCCGCATTATTGGTGTTTCGAAAATTGCCCGGGATATTACAGAGCAAAAGCGCGATGAGGAACGAAAGAATGCCTTTATAGCCATGGCCAGCCATGAACTCAAAACCCCGCTTACATCTTTAGCTGCGCTAATCCAGGTGCTGCAGCAAAAGCTTCAGAACGGCGGCGATATCTTTGTGCCGCGGGCGCTGTCGAAAGCAGTTACGCAAACAAAGCGAATGACGAACCTGATCAATGGCTTTCTCAATGTATCACGGTTAGAATCGGGTAAGCTGGAACTGGACAAGCAAAGATTGGACCTTTCAGAATTGGTTATTAACGAGGTAGATGAGATCCGACTGACGGCTATAAATTTCGAGTTCGATTTAATTACGCAAGAGGGGCTAACCATTTTGGCTGATAAGGAAAAAATCGCCTCAGTCATCACTAACTTACTTACAAATGCGGTAAAGTATTCTCCCCAAAACAAACACATTAGCGTGCGTTGCATAGCCGACCACGGACAGGCAATCTTCACCGTCGAGGATGGAGGGGTAGGCATAAAGGCCATTGATCTGCCGCGAATATTTGACCGGTATTACAGAGCCGAAGGAGAACAAATGAAGCAAGTATCCGGATTCGGTGTCGGCTTATATTTAAGCGCGGAAATAATCCGGCGTCACGGCGGCGTGATATGGGCGGAAAGCACTCCGGGTCAAGGCTCCAAATTCTACTTTACAATGCCTTTGCAAGACAATAAGTGATCCCCCCTCTATTCATTACTCGCGATTCCGGCAAATGGGAAGTAAGCCGTAAATCGATCACACGAGCCGTCCAAAAATATCTGCGATTTCCGTTTTGGCACCTCAAGGTCTTTCCGATTCTTCTTCAAACATAAATAGATTTGCCGCAGAAGTTTATATACAGAACGAAGTGAAAGTATATCCGGGTCCGGGTGTTCCGTCAAGCGTTTCGAGGCACCCGAAACATGGCTTGCTTTACTTAATCGATGACAGAAATTTTTATCGCTCGGATTAGACTTGATAAATTGAACGCAAAAATTAGTTGAGCTGTATGATTGAATTCGCTAATCTCTTTTTGTTGCCCAATCGTGTTGTATAAAATCGCTGCTCAATACCAAAAAGTATTTGTTTAAGATGTTCTTCTGAACCGATTTCGAATTTATTATTATTGAATGGGACGTCGCAATAATCTTGAATATAAGAAAAGATTTCAACTTTATCCTCCGGTGAATATTCGTTTAGAGTATCCATTACCATCGCGATTCGCTTCCTGTTTGGAATCTTGACCGAAGCAGTTGTAAAGCCATCTGTCAAATTGAGAAAGTCATTGGCCAAGAAGTTTTCAGTTTCTGTAGTAGTTGCTTCCCTGTACAACTCATCCATTCCTTTGAATATGGCGTTTGCCAATGAGAGTTTTTTAAAATACAATATATTAGTGGCTCTGTCATAGATTGCATCAGCCTCCAAATTTATCGTTATAATTGGTTTATTTTCTTCTAGCGCCAATTCGTCTATCGAAAACCATTTTTTTCTGACCAACATATTAGAACTTACCACTTGAAAATGATAATGGTGATTTTGAACAGCACACAAATACGCGGTGCGCGGAACGTTTGTATTTGTAACTTGGTTGAAGTTCACAGAATCAAAATCAGCGTTCAATAAGTCTATAGAATATTCTGAATTAGAGAAATTACTGAATCTATACCATTCGGCTTCATCTAAAAGGGTTGCTGCATTATATTCAACACTATTGTCAAGCGTTGCAGGCTCAGAGTAAATTTCTGCATCAGTAGACAATACCCTGTAGAGCGAACCGTGGCGTTTGATTTTTGCAAGTAAATAATTCATAAGGTAAGGATTTATTCCATGTCAATAAACGTATAGTTATTTATCCGTTTCAGCCTCGAAAACGAATCATCTCCCGGCTTTTTCAGTTCTTTTCGGCTTATCAAAAATATTTTTATTTTGTTGGTAGTTTTGATAAAATAAAACTGATATCCAAATAATAAAAAAATGGGATTGAAGTATAGAGTTTGCGATAAAAACGTAAACAAATAAATGATGAGGAAGATAACTATTAGTGTTGGAACATTGTTAACACCCAGTGATACAAAGAAATATCCCAAATATGTCGGTAAAAAACTATTATTAGCCAGTTCAATCTCCTCAACAGAACTGCTTGCCAATGAATCCGAAGCTAGAGTTCGAGCAATTATAAAACTTAGACCAGTCGTTATGACAGGAAATAATATAAATATTAGCCAAGAAATAATATGAGTGTACGCTGAAAGCAAAGACAGATAATAATCCTCCTTAATCAAATAAACAACAATGATTAAGTAAGTTGAGTTAAAGGCCAAGAATAACCGATATATTAAACTCATCTTGCCATAAAAAAAGGTTCCATTTCAAATATAATTTTATTTAATCTAAATCTACCATTTAATATTTGTCGATTCTTTGGCCTATGCCATTATCAATTCCTTAAAAAGGCGTGATAAAAAATGAATATATTTACATTGATATCAAAAAATAAAAAGGTTACCTAAACTTATGGCTGCCAAGAATTTACACGACAAACCGTTTACGGAAGAAACAATAACCAAGCTGGAGATATTTGAAGACTACGCGGAAGCCTGGCTGCCAACCTTTATAATGCAAAAAACACCGCAGCTTTGTATTTTCGATTTTTTTGCCGGCACCGGATATGATAAATCCGGGATATCGGGAAGCCCGATCCGTTTATTGGAAAAGATCCGGAAATTGAAGGCTTTAGTTTTCGATAATAAGGTTCAGATCAAGATATACTTAAATGAGTTTGAACCCAATAGGAAAGAGCAAAAGAAATTTGAACTGTTGAGGTTATCTTGCGATGATTATATGGATAAATATCCTAGCTTAAAGCATATTGTGGAGATCATTTATCACAACGAAGATTTCGAAACTTTATTCCCGAAACTGCTCCCTATCATCAAAAAATATCCAGCGCTGGTCTACCTTGACCAAAATGGCATCAAATTTACTTCAGAAAAATATTTTTTAGAATTGGAAAAAACTGCGCAAACTGACTTCTTGTATTTCATTTCCTCTTCGTATTTCTGGCGCTTTGGCAAACTCGACGAGTTTAAAATGAACCTGGACATCGACATGGATGAGGCAAAAAAAAACCCATATAAATTTATTCATGTCAGTGTCATCGAGCAGCTCCGCAAAAAGCTGCCTACACACACCAAGCTTAGACTGTATCCATTTTCGCTGAAAAAAGGCGTTAATATACACGGAATCATCTTCGGTGCGTCCCATATACGGGCCGTTGATAAGTTTCTGACTATTGCGTGGGACCGAAACAAGGATAATGGTCAGGCTAATTTTGACATTTTTGATCATGCCTCCGTTAACCAGATCGACATGTTTTCTGGGCAACGTGGCAGAAGCAGAGTGGAAAGCTTTCAGGACACGGTAAAAACAAAAATTTTAAATGCTGAAATAAACAATAATTTTGACCTGTATAATTACGCTATGGATGAAGGATTTTTGGGTGCTCATGCTTCGGACTGTGTCAAAACCATGAAAAAAGAAAAACGGATAACTTACAATTGCCCTTCCCCATTGGTCAACTATCAGAATGCATACAAGGTGCCGAGGAAATTAAATTACATGTTAAATAAGAAGAATTAACATATACTAACTATATTAGCATTAATGAGCGGTGACACGACGCAAACAATAACATGGCAGAATCAAATATAGAATGGACGGAGCTAACCTGGAACCCTGTAACGGGTTGCAACAAGATTAGTCCGGGCTGTAAATACTGCTACGCAGAGGTCATGTCTAAACGTTTAAAAGCGATGGGTACCGAAAAGTACAAGGACGGCTTTAAGATCAGGACACATGCGAACGCGCTTAATATCCCGTTTACCTGGAAAAAATCCAAGGTTGTATTCGTCAACTCCATGAGCGATCTTTTTCACCCCGAGGTACCTATTGAATTTATCAGGGCTGTCTTTTTGGTCATGAACCAAACCCCGCAACATACTTACCAGGTTTTGACCAAACGGTCCGACCGTTTACTGGCACTATCGACATTGTTAAACTGGACGCCAAATATCTGGATGGGGGTATCGGTTGAAAACGAAAAATATACTTACAGGGCCGAAGAACTATCGAAAACACCTGCAAAAATAAAATTCATTTCCGTCGAGCCGCTTATCGGGCCGGTCAGAAGCTTGCAGTTGGATCAGATCAATTGGGTGATCGTCGGCGGTGAATCCGGTCATAAAGCGCGGCCACTTAAAAAAAACTGGATAGAATTTATAAAAAATCAATGTGAAGAAAGGCAAATCCCGTTTTTCTTTAAACAATGGGGCAAGCCTAAGTTTAACATCGATCCCACCGACCCGACGATCGAATCCAATCACCCCCAACATGCCAAGGGCGGCTGTCAGTTGGACGGTAAAGTTTACCGACAGCTACCAGTTAAGGCGGCTTAGATTATTTTAATCAGGCCATGGAAGAACACTGGTTCAACCCGATTGTCCTGCTCAAACCAGGTCTACAGAACTTACTGAATCATATTACCGGACAACTTTCACCAGGCATACAACAGGCGATACAGCAATCAGGTATTGGTTTTATTTATGACGACCGTCCACTTCCTCTCAAGACACCTGTCGCTGATCTGAATAGTCACCAAATTACCATACAGGACATTCATCTGGCTTTCCTGTGGTGCAGCTGCTATTCGACTGTTGCCATCAACAGCATGTATTATGAAAAGGCAGAGCTTGGCAAGGACATCGTTTATTTTAGCGACCGCTCTGAATTTGCGCAGGTCAGTCTGACGATGTTTTGGGCTCGCACACTGCAAAAGGAAGTCACATGGTGGCCGCAGGAAGCCGCAAGGCCCGACGTTATCAACAAATGGACGACGTCGGCTACGAACTTGTTCGAAGCTTGTGTCGCCTATTTAATGTTCCATGAAATAGGACATATTATCCTGCACGGGAATTTAACAGAATTGATAGCTGCGCGCAGACAAAACCCATTTCACGAAACCTCCCCAATGGAATTTAAAAAGATATTTGATGCGGAGCTAGAAGCAGATCAATTTGCGCTGGATAGTTTGATGGGCAATTCCGTAATAGAAGAAGTCCGACTGATTAAATACCTCGGGGCAATGGTAGCGCAGCTCTCCAATTTTTACCTCTTGGATGTACCTGACACGCGCGGCGGTCTTACCCATCCCGATTTGGACGATCGGTTGCGCACGGTCCTTCAGCAAGCGAAACTTCCCGATGAAACCAACCAGATTCAACTCAGATCACAGTTAGTTGTCGGCTTGCAACTCTTTCTTTGGCTCACCGAAACGCCGTTTATACCCGAGCACCCGCAGCATGCTATTTTTTCAAACTTTGAGGAACTGGAAAAATATTTGTTTGACCTGATCACTAAAATGAAAAACGCTGCGCGCCAACGCGGTGGTTAATCTATCGAACCAAAAAAATAATTAGTGTATAACCATGCGTTCATAAGCATGCCGCGTGTGAAATTATCTTCCTTAACTTCCCTATATTTACCCTTATTATCCTCTGCTCTACAAAAAACCAAACCCGCCTGGATAATATCACGGTTAGTTTTATATGAATATAGCACAAATCGAAAATACCGTTACGAACCTTATCAATTCATTCGATGAGGATACTTTTATCTATGATTTTCTTTTGGCCTACGACACCCCAAAATCTATTATGAAAAGATTAAAGGATGGCGGATTAAATCTCTTGAAAAGTGAGAGCGAAATTTTATGGAAAAAAAAGATATTCTTTAAGGCGGTTAAAGATGCCGACCTGCACCTTGAAATTGACAGATTAAAATCAGAACCGTCAATTATTTCTCATTTACCCAGGTTTATTATAGTGACAAATTATACAAACCTGCTTGCGGTAGACACCAAAAATAAAGACAGTTTAGACATACCATTTTTTGACTTGGCCAAGCATTTTACTTTTTTCCTGCCTTTGGCCGGGATGGAAAAAGCGCAATTTAAAATTGAAAATCCTGCTGATGTTAAGGCTGCTGAAAAAATGGCAAAGCTTTATGATGAAATCAATAAAGATAACCCGACATCTACTGCCCAGGAAGTTCATTGTTTAAATGTATTCTTATCGCGCTTGTTGTTTTGCTTTTTTGCAGAGGATACAGAAATTTTCAGCAAAAATATATTTACAAACTCCATTAAATCGCATACCCAGGCCGACGGCAGCGACTTGAAAAATTACCTGGAAAGACTGTTCAAAGTTTTAAATACGGATTATCCTGACCGTAATGATCTTCCGGAACACCTGAATATTTTCCAATATGTGAATGGCGGATTGTTCAGAGAAGAGTATGCAATCCCAAAGTTTACTTACAAATCACGCAACGCGATTATTGAATGCGGCGAATTAAACTGGAAAGACATTAACCCTGATATTTTTGGTTCCATGATCCAGGCGGTGGTGACCCCTGAACATCGCGGCGGATTAGGAATGCATTATACATCGGTGCCGAATATCATGAAAGTGATCGAACCGTTATTTTTAAATGATCTGTATGAGGAGTTTGAAAATAACAAAAACCAACCCCAAAAACTCGAACATTTACTATACCGCCTATCCAAACTAAAAATCTTCGATCCTGCCTGCGGAAGCGGAAACTTTTTAATCATTGCTTATAAAGAGCTACGGCTTTTAGAGATCAAAATCATTCACAGGCTCGAACAACTCAACCAGGCAGTAACCGGTTTTGAAGAAAAACAACTGGCTTTAATCCCAAAGGCCCAGCAGAGCCTGGCAGCCATGTACCAACGCAAATTATTTTCAAATATACAGTTAACGCAATTTTACGGTATTGAATTGGATGATTTTGCCCATGAGGTCGCCATGCTTTCATTGTGGCTGGCGCAGCACCAAATGAATATGAAATTTAAGGAGGAATTTGGTCAAAGTAATCCAACGTTGCCGTTAAAAGATGGGGGAAATATCACGCATGGAAATGCGACACGTTTAAATTGGGAGATCATTTGTCCCAAAAAATTGAATGACGAAATTTATATCATTGGCAACCCACCCTATTTGGGTGCAAGAGTTCAGAAACAAGAACAAAAAGAGGATTTAGATTTCGTATTTAAAGGCTTTGAGAAATATAGAGACTTGGATTATATCGCCTGCTGGTTCCTGAAAGCGGCCACCTATATTAAAGATCATAATTCTAAACTAGCCTTTGTCTCTACTAATTCAATCTGCCAGGGAGACCAAGTATTCCTACTATGGCCTGCAATTTTTGCTTTAAACCTTGAAATCTATTTTGCCCATCAATCTTTTAAATGGGAAAACAATGCAAAAGCAAAGGCTGCAGTCATTGTTTCAATTATAGGTATAAGAAACGTGAGCAATGGTAAAAAATACATCTATAAGGGAGGCTTGGAGAAAGAGGTCAAAAACATTAATGCTTATTTGATCGAAGAATCAAATTTTATAATTCAACGACGGAACAGACCGCTGTCGCAGTTGCCTAAAATGCCAAAGGGCAATATGCCCTACGATGGAGGCCATCTGCTACTGACATCTGAAGAAAGAAATAGCCTGATATCATCCTTTCCCGCCTCCGCTAAATTTATTAAAAGATTAGTTGGCGCGAAAGAATATATTAATAACCTGGAGAGATGGTGTCTGTGGATTCCAGATGGGCTGTTACCCGAAGCATTAGAGATAAAACCAATAAAAGATAGGATTGATGCTGTGCGGCAAGAACGGCTAAAAAGCAGCGATGAGGGCGCGCAGAAATTAGCAAACAGGGCGCACCAATTTAGAGAAGTAAATGAAACGAAAACTTCGTCGATAGTTATTCCGCTGGCTACATCGGAAAGAAGAAAATACGTGCCGATAGGATTTATTGGTTCGGATACGATAGTTACCAACCTTTCCTGCGTAATTTATGATGCAGAGCCCTACATCTTCGGCATTATTTGTTCTAATATGCACATGGTGTGGATGAAAACTGTCGCCGGCCGGTTAAAGTCTGATTACAGGTACTCTCCCGATTTATGTTATAATACCTTTCCATTTCCTGTCATAACAAAAACGCAAAAGGCCGACCTGGAGAAATATGTATTTCGAATCATCGAAGAAAGGGAAACCTACTCAGAGAAAACGCTAGGTGAATTATACGACCCCGACAAAATGCCGAAAGCGTTGAAAGAGGCCCATGGGCAGTTGGACCTGGCTATTGAGCGTTGTTATCGTAGCAAGCCATTTGAAAGCGACGAAGAACGGTTAGGCTATCTCTTTAAACTCTATGTGCAAATGATGGCCGAGCAAGCCACAAATGGAACCCTTTTTGAATCCAAAAAAAAAATAAAACAACCTAAACTCCAAAACCATGCCTGATATTGTACATGTAACCTACGCTCAAACCGGTCGAAGCTCAAAAATCAACGATTTGGGCATGCGCGAAATGCAGGAAAAGGCATACCAAGCCCGCGACGCACAGTACCTTTTATTGAAAGCGCCGCCGGCTTCCGGCAAATCCAGGGCGCTAATGTTTATTGCATTAGATAAATTATATCATCAAAATATTAAAAAGGTCATTGTTGCAGTACCTGAAAGATCAATAGGCTCCTCCTTTCGTTCGACTAATTTAAAGGAGCATGGATTTTTTGCCGATTGGATAATTAACGATGCCTATAACTTATGTACGCCTGGCGACGACGGCAGTAAAAGCAAAGTGCAGGCGTTTAAAAACTTTTTAGATAACGAGGAAAAAATATTGATTTGCACTCATGCTACGTTGAGGTTCGCGGTAGATGAATTAGAAGAATCGAAATTCAATAACACCCTTTTAGCAATAGATGAATTTCACCATGTTTCAGCCGATGCAGATAGTAGATTGGGCGAACATCTCCGAGCCATTATGCAAAAATCGAACGCACACATTGTTGCTATGACAGGCTCTTACTTCAGAGGTGACAGCGTACCCGTTTTATTACCTGAAGATGAATCGAAATTCACCAAAGTAACTTATAATTATTATGAACAGCTCAATGGTTATACCTATCTTAAATCATTAGGGATTGGCTATCATTTTTACCAGGGCAGGTATACAACTGCCATATTGGAGATTTTAGATACTGATAAGAAAACCATATTACATATCCCCAATGTCAACTCGGGGGAATCTACCAAGGATAAAGAGAAAGAGGTCGGGTTTATTTTGGATGCCATAGGCGATATTACCCACCAAGACAGCGAGACAGGTGTTATTTACATCAAACGTTACTCCGACGGAAAAACCATAAAGGTTGCGGATTTAGTGAACGATAATGCCAAAGACCGGGAAAAGATTTCCACCTACCTGCGCAACATGTCCGCGCTGGAGGATATGGATCTGATCATCGCTTTGGGTATGGCCAAGGAAGGTTTCGATTGGCCATATTGCGAAAATGCCTTAACTGTTGGCTACCGGGGGTCATTAACAGAAATTATACAGATCATCGGCCGGTGTACCCGTGATAGCAGTAATAAAACGCATGCTCAATTCACGAACCTAATTGCCGAGCCTGACGCTCAAAGAGAGGATGTACAGCTTTCAGTAAATAATATGCTAAAAGCAATTACGGCTTCCTTGTTAATGGAGCAGGTGTTAGCGCCTAACTTTAAATTTAAAACCAAGCTAAGTGATGAGGATCAGCCAAAGCCTGGCGAAATAAAAATTTGGGGATTAAAGGAGCCCAGTTCAAAAAGGGTTAAGGATATTATTGAATCGGACTTAAATGATCTTAAGGCCACTATTTTGCAGGACAACACTATGCTTAAGGCTATGCCTGGCAATTTAGACCCGGAAGTGATCAACAAAGTGCTTATACCGAAAATCATTCAAGTCAAATATCCTGATCTAACAGAAGATGAAGTTGAGGAATTACGTCAGCATGTTGTTGCTGATTCAGTTATAAAAAATGGGGAAATAAAAACGGTCGGTGATAAGCGATTTTTGATCATGGCCAACAAATTTGTCGACATCGACCAATTGCATATTGATTTGATTGATCAGGTCAATCCTTTTCAAAAGGCGTTTGAAGTTTTATCAAAATCCGTAACTACGCATGTTCTAAAGTTAATTCAGGAAAGTATAGACTCAACACGGATACAGGTGACTACGGACGAGGCACTGGTAATGTGGCCTAAGATTAAAGAATTCAGGGCTACTTATAGCAGAGAGCCTGTTATAACATCACTTGATCCTATTGAAAAAAGAATGGCGGAAATTATAATTTATCTTAGAGCAGAAAAGCGGAGACAAGTAAATGGCAATTAAAGGTTCGTTAGAAGATATTTTCAATGATGACCCTTATGGTTTATTAGATATTAAACCAACCGGTTCACAGGGGAGAAACGCGGACGAACGTTTGGTCGCTTCTTTTGAGGAAATTAATTCCTTTTATGAAAAAAACAACCGGGAACCAAGTCTAGGGAACAGTGTGCAAGAGCATCAGTTAAGGTCACGATTAAATGGTATCCGTTCCGACATACAGAAGGTGGATATGCTGAAGCCGTACGACCGGTTTAATTTGTTGGAAATTGTTCAGAAATCGATTGAAAGCATCGATGACATTTGGAATGATGACGATTTTGGATTATTGGAAACAAGCGAGGAAAGTATTTTTGACCTTAAACATGTTCCCAAAGAAACAACAATGCCTGATTATGTTGCCTCAAGAAAGCCATGTTTAGATTTTGAAAATTTTGAGCATCTATTTATTGCCTGCCATCAGGATTTAGGGCTAAAAAAAAGAAAGTTGTACCCATTTAAAAACGAGCAGCAAATTGATAAAGGTTATTTTTTTGTATTAAAGGGGATTTTACTGTATGTAGCCGAAGTATCTGAAAAGGAGAAAACAGGCGGCAAGGTCAATGCCCGTTTACGATGCATTTTTGAAAATGGCACAGAATCGGATATGCTGCTCCGGTCACTTGCAGCAGAGCTTTATAAGAACGGCAGGCGCGTCACAGAAAAAACGGAAAAGTTACTTGATAATTTCCATTTAATATCCGCCGATGATAAGGAATCTGGTTATATTTATGTATTGCGTTCCCTGAGCGAGAACCCCGAAATAAAAGCAACAAAAAACTTATTTAAAATAGGTTTTTCTACAACAGAAGTTGAAGAAAGGGTTAAAAATGCGCATTTGGAGGCGACCTATTTATTTGCGCCGATTGCAATTGTATCCGTTTTCAAATGCTACAATATGAATACCCAAAAACTTGAATTACTTCTGCACACATTTTTTGGAAACTCTTGCCTGAACGTTGACATATTTGACAAGGATGGTAAGCGATTTACGCCAAGGGAATGGTTTATAGCACCAATTGACATCATTGAACAAGCCATAGAATTTATTATCAGCGGTGAGATCATCAATTATAAGTATGAGGCAGGCTTACAAATGATAGTGAATAAATAATATTGTTAGACCTTAAACGGGCAGCCATTATTTATTCTACTTAGTTTGCTTCATATTTTAAGATTTTGCCACTATTAAATCAAAAATCGAAATCTTCATCTACTCCCGTAGCCATTTTCTTTGCCTCTTTCTTTGCTTTTACAATCTCATTTGCTTTTATGATTGCGATTTTTATGGTTTTCGGTAGAACCTGGGACTGAAAATGTTGCATGTCAGTCTCCGTTTCCTGATCAATGATGTATTCGGCCAATTGTGATACAATTGTTGCAGGAATATGAGTCTCATTGAATACCAGTTTTATGTCGCGCTGAATTTCCCATTGGTCAAATTCAAATGCCATCTTCCACAAATGCTTGAAGCAGATCAACTTTACATTATCTTCGTTTACGATAAGAATCAAATTCTTCAATAATTTGCCAAAACCGTTCATTGCAGAAAATGGCCAGCCAGTGGTATGGTAACATTCTTCTAGACGGGCTGATAAGGTTCCGACGAAATCAGCAATCCCATTTCCTACGACGATATAATATTCTTTTAGATAGCTGACGTTTGCAAAAATCTTGATAACTGGAGAAATATAATCGCTGTATACATGGCCAAAAACATTACCCTGGACTAACAATTGATTTAGGTAATGAATATTGATTATCTCCAAATTTTCTGCAACTTCTAACAATGTTACATACTCCATTGCGATAGACCTATTGAGATGAAGTTCTTTAAGACTATTGTAATGCTGATCAAATTCTTGAATGTTAGTAAATCTATCTTCGGGTCTCTCCTCTATCGCGCGGGTCACCAAGGTAGAAAGTGCAAATGGCTTTACATTGTCAGGATCACGACCAGTAAAGATGAAATAAACCAACTTCCCTAGTGAATAAATGTCGCTTTGAGCGGATGCATCCTTTAATTTTACACGCTGCTCAGGAGCGACATACAAAATCTGTCCGTAACCTGATGAACTCGAGGCGGTATAGTGCGAAAGTGATTCGGCATCCTTCCCGAGCCCGAAATCAGCTACTTTGAAAACCGGTTTATCCCCTTCGAAAAAGACTAAGACATTATTTGGTGAAATATCACGATGTAATATTGAGCGTTCATGGGCAAATTTGATTGCCATAATTACTTGGTCGATGATGTCAAACCGCTCCTCAAGTGTTAATGTGTTGTTTTGTCTGCGGACATAATCAAAAAGATTTGATTGAGCGAATGGCATCAAGTACCATAAGCTCTCTTTTTCTTTATCGTTACCATAATCAAGTAAGGAGATGATGTTATTGCAACCGTTTAAGTCTTTAAGCAGGTTAATTTCTCGGGTGAGCCTATAACGGTATTCTTCTTTTTGGTAATGTGTTTTTTTTAATTCCTTAAAAGCGAACTCTTCCCCAGTATGCCTATTACGATATAATTTTACGTGACAGAAATAGCCGACGCCTTTTATACTAATATGTTCTAAATCATTCATGTTAATGCGTTTTCATAGGTTTCATATCCAAGGTACAAAGAATATTTATGATCGATAGCGGTTCCTGACTAAAACGACCTGAAAGCTCATTGTGACGTATTAACTGATATTACAGTAAATCGCGTTTTGGAAAATCGCCCAATAAATCGATATCAAAATGGCAAATCATCTTCCTGCGGCTTTACCTGCTCGACAACCCCTTTGGGTAAAGTTATGTCATTAACAATAAAAAGGTTTAAAATGTCATCGCGATCCATAAAGATAATGTGGCGTCTTTGGGATGCATCCAATTGTCCAGCAAGCCAGTTTCTGGCCGCCTTAGTAATTTCACCACCAGCAACGATAAAGGCATGATCTACCAAGACCTTTTTTCCAATTTCGGGGTCAAAGATTTCGTGGCCCAACATCATAAGAACTTGCTTATAAACTTCGGCTACATTCGCGTTAGTACCCTTGGTTACGCCTGATGAATCGAGTTTTCCCTTTTTCACCTGAATGCCAAAATATAAATAATGTTGAGTTGGCAATGTGAATTTCATCCAAATGTCTTTTCCGTATTCAAGTTGTTTATCATTATGCCCTGTTATGGTGATCCGATGGAACCCTAGATGCCTAAACAAAGGCATTAAGAGATGTTCAATCAATTCATCTTCGGACGCTGTGTTCAAGTACGTGGCGAGCTCTTCTTTTCGTTTTACTTCTAAGGGAGACAGTGGGCGGTGTGGATTAAGTTCGGGAGAAGGAATAATATTTGTTTTAGGGATAATCGTAACTCGGGATATTTCTTCATTTTCTAGATGCCTTATTGGCAAAGAGAAGTCGTTGAGCAATTTATCTTCCCATTGGTCTAAATTGTTCCTTAGTTCGATGAATTTTTTAATCTCGACTTGAAAATAAACGGTGTAGTAATAAATGCCGCCGTTCCAGTTATCGTATCCAGTTTGCCTAATTGTAATCTCAGCTTTAGCGAACAGGCTGAGTAGTTCCTCAGATTTATCGGCTTCGGCTATTTTCTTTATCGTTGCGATAAGTGACTTAAATTCTTCGATGTTATCAATCATTTGCTGCATTGTCAGTGTTGTCACCGAATTACTAAGTTAGCCATAATACATACAACAGGAGACTTTTAAGCGTAAAGTATTTGGTGTCTTTTGGCCCAAAAAACTAAGTGGCCCGATTGAGACGAACCATACTTTTCAAAACTTTCTAATTACAATTAGTTTCTTTTGCTTCTTTTCTTTGCAAAGAAAAGAAGTCCGGGCGAGGGTGAATAAGTTCATTAATATGTACACAACGGCATTTTATATAAAGTGACTTCGAAATAGAATCGAGCCTATCTAAAGCATGGTGAACTGCTTTAAATCTCGCATAAAATGGTTCGAAAAAAGTCCCATAGGGTTCGCTTTTAGAACTGAACCCTACAGGACTCGAACCACTTCAAAAAGCCAATTTTCGTAAATCCTCTAGAAAGTAGTTCGAAATTTGCCCAGTGTGGGCTACACTTTAAATCAAAAGCCTCAGGTCGAAAGATTTGAGGCTTTTTTTCATTTATGATTTTATAATTTAGTGGTACCCCGAAAACCATTCATCCTAAATTAAAAGAAAAATTAAATATTGAATATATGCGCATTAAACTATTGTTGGTTCTTGTTTTTTTCAACACTGTTGTATTAGCCCAATCGCTTAAGGTAGAAATTGACAATACGTATAACTTTAAACCAAGTAAGCTTTCCAAAGCCGAACAACAAGCAAAGTTTCCAGCGATGGACAAACTTTTTGATAAGATTAAAAATGATACAGCTCAATATTTACCTCAATTACGAACTGAATTAATTGCTCCCGCCCACAACCCTTATTTTTATTATGATGGCTGTGCGTTTTTATTGTCATTGTCTAATAAAACCTCTGACAAAGATTTAATCGCCAAAGTAATTGTGAAAGCCGACCTAGAAGATTTAAATCCTGAATCGTATACAAGAATGTTAAATCAACTCGCTAATGACGGGGCGGACGTAACTGCTGCAGCGTTAAAGATCTTAAAGGATGATAAATTTTCGTTTTTTATCCCGCAGCATGTTTTTACATTCGACCAAGGATATGCACTTACTTATATGTTGCTCCCACAAAAAAACATATGGTATGTTGATAGTTTGATTTCCATATTTAAAAAATCAAGCTCTACCGCCCAAAGGTCGATAATTATGACTTTATGGTTTGTTTATAGTTGTAAAGGGGATGGTTTAATAAAAGCGGCCATTAATGACAAATCATTAAGTAAAGACGTAAGGAATTTTGCAAAAGAGGCGATGGAACATGGTAAGTTAGACAAAGCAGAAGCCAACTATGTTGCAACACTTGATAAGACTGTACTACTAAATTTGAGAACAGAAGCATTGAAGCGATTTAGCAATGAAGCGGTGGGGGAATTGGATTTAACAACTAAAGTATTGAGAAGAGATAATAATTGCCTTCAATAATATTTAAATCATATTCGGTGTTATCATGAGTCATAAATATCAATAGTCAATTTCAACTCTTCGATAAAGTAGTTCGAGATTTAAACTTTTGAACTAAACTTTAATATCGATCAGATCATCAGTTTATTATTTATTTAAAATCCCACCAATTTACTGTTTTGAGCGGGTCCGCTAAAGTATAAGGCTCACCTATACGCGGAACATTTACCGGGATGCCCAGCTTTTTAGCAGCAGGCAACAGTTTTTCTATGGGTTCATTCCATGGCTGATCAGCTTCTACAAATTTGGCCCAATGGATAGGCTGCAGCAAACTAGCATGCAGGTCAGCGGCTGCCTGTGCAGCCTGTCCAAACCAAAGGTGTGTCCATGGCCAGTTCGGGCTGTATTGCCCGCATTCCAGGAACGCAAGGTCAAACGGACCGTATCGTTGTCCGATCTCCTTAAAATATGCGCCATAGCCACCATCCCCGCCATAAAACAATTTGTAATTACCGGCTTGTATCACGTAAGATGCCCAAAGGGTTTTATTTTCCTGTCTATACGTACGGTTGCTGCGATGCTGCGTAGGCGTAGCGGTAACCCGGAGCCCTCCGGGCAGTGTAGTAGATTGGTTCCAGTTTAGTTCGATGATCTTCTTTCGGTCAAATCCCCAGTACACCAGGTCTGAACCAACACCCAGCGGCACAACCGCCATTTTAATATTGTCTTTCAGTTTTTTCAGCGTGCGGTAATCCAGGTGATCATAATGGTCGTGTGAAATTATCAGCACATCAATGGGCGGCATATCCCTGGCGTGATAATGTTTGGTACCTGCAAATGCCGTAACCAATCCGGGGACAGGTCCGGCATGGTTACTGAAAATAGGATCGATGAGTATATTACCCTGCCCGGTTTTGATCAGCAAAGACGAATGCCCGAACCAGACAATGGTCGGTGCCGGGTCAGCCAATGCCTTCAGATCAGTTTTAACCCATGGCAGCGGAGAAGCAGGTCTGACTGTTCTGGGACGGTGACGCAAAAAAAGCCAGCGGTTATGCCTGCCTGACGAATCAGCAAGCTCCGCTAAATTTTCGAAACTGCCATTTTTATAATTAGGCAATGTATCCAGCCTTGCAAGCTCGTCACCGGTTGGGTTTTCACCCATCGACCTGATCAAACCACAACCGATTATTGTCATCATCAGCAACGCGGCCATCCCACCACACAAATAAGTCTTTATCATACGTTCCTTAACAATCCCAAACGGGAAAAGATGATGATTATTTCTTTAATACATCCCGATGAGCCGGATATTCCTGGCTGCATCTATTTGCCATTGGAGTCAAAACCAAATTAATTACTGAATGTTACCATTACTCAAATACAATCCTGACCATGATATATTTATACATCAAATGAGTTTGCGCAACCGGAAAAAAGACCTCTTCACAGGGCTGCTGGTTTGCATGTTTTTTACCATAGCCAATGTTTCTTCAGCTCAGATCCGTATGATCGAGCGCACTTTAAAGGATACCCCACGGCATCGTATCCCCGATACCTTGCTTGCTAAAAGAAATTTTGGACATGCAGCACTGCAATTTGGATTGGCGGAGATACTTCCGCAGGTTTTTGATCAGTATATCTCCAAAAAAGACTACGCCCAGATATCGCTCAAAACCATCGGTCACAACCTCAATCCCGGCAGCTGGCAATTTGATAATGACCCCATTCAAACCAATCAATTCGGGCATCCTTACCATGGCAGCTATTTTTTTAATTCCTTTCGTACCAATGGCTATAATTTCTGGCAATCTGCCGCTGCAAGTTTTGCGGGCAGTTATATCTGGGAAACCTATGCAGAAAACCAGGCACCGGCGCCTAACGATTTTATCAATACGGGTTTTGGAGGAGCTGTTTTAGGTGAAATGACTTATCGTTTGTCTAACCGGATAGTGAATAATAAAAGCGTGGGTTTTAAAAGGCAGGTTAATGAGGTGCTGGGGATGCTGGTTGATCCGATGAACGGCCTTTCACGAATATTAGATGGCAAATGGGGTAAGGTCTCAGCGAACCCGGCGCTCAGGGATTCTACAAAAATAATGGCAGAATTTAATGCAGGGAGCAGGACTATTGAATCGAATACCCAGGTGCATAGCGGCTGGTACGCCCATATAAAGCTATATTATGGCGATCCCTATGAAAACTATCAAACCCCGTTCAGCAATATCCTCATCAATACCGAAATAGGAAAAGATGACAGCAGCCGGGTTAATATTGTTAGTGTTTACGGATCACTGGCAGGCTGGGAAATTAAATCGACAGAATCGGTTGAGCACCTGGCCATCTTATCCGCCAATTATGATTATATACGTAACGAGGCTTTCTTTTATAGTGGTCAGAGTGTACGGATAAACCTTTTATCAGAATTTGATCTGTCCAAAAAATTCATCATTAACACCACCCTCGGGATGGGGCCTATCATACTCGGAGCCGCGCCTGATAAGTATATCACGCCAAACGGCAGGGACTATGATTATACCATGGGCTGGGGAATTAATGGCAGTGCGGCCCTGAATTTAGCCGGCAAGGTATTTTTCAATCTCAATTACAGAGGTGGTTGGCTGTCTACCGTAAATGGCAATGCCTCACATTATTTTCTGCATACCGTATCAGGCGAATTGAGTTACAGGCTGATCAAAGGTTTGCTGATATGCGCTGAGCCGGGTTATTATTCTTTATCGGGCAAATACCGGCATTTCCCTGATGTTTCTAAAAATTACCCGTATTTCAAAGGTTCTCTCAGGTATGCGGTGAATTTTTAAAGAGGTCGCTTTTCCGCTTTTAAAATTCCGGCTGAAAGCTAAATTTTATGCCGTAGGCTGATGCGCCGGGGTGATCGAGGTAATTGAATCGCCTGATAACATCAACCCTTAAAAATTTGAAGATATTGCCTATACCCGCACCGGCCTCAACATAAGGAGTGTTGCCAAGCGCATAGGTGCCATAAGCGCCGTTGGTAGCAGGTGGCAGACTGTAAAGACCCTGGGACAAAGCAGGATTATTTTCGGCACGGAGACCGCCATATAATATTTTGGCTGAAAGGAATTCGCGCCATTTGAGATGCTTTATCAGCGGTATCTTGTTCAGCAAAAAGCCATTGAATGTGTGGGTGAAGTTGATCCCCACATAATGGTCACTCACAAATTCGAGGTAATTCATCTGGTTATAGGCATCCCGGTCATAAGCAAACGATTGGTTGGCCGGACTGATATTGAGCAGCGGGAACGGTAACTTGCCCTGCACATAACCCCCGAGAATGGTGACATCGGCAAACCCCAGCTGCGAAAAATAGAACCGCTTATACATATTCACGCCGATATCTGTATAACTGTAGGAGCCATTCATAAACCCTTTGAGTCCCCGGTTTAGCTGCAGGTCAAAAATGGGGTATTTGTTGTGGATACTGTGCCGCTCCTGGGTACCCTGTAAAATTTGCTCGTGCGGGGCATAGCGCAAATGCAGGTCTAGTTCGCTGGTAGTAACATTAGGTACAAGGGTGCCGGCATCGTCATTCATCCGGTAAACCAATTGCGCTGCAGGCGACTGCTTCCAATTTTTAAAGCTGAGGTTGTACGAAAAATGATTCTCGAAATCCTTTACATATTGCAATTGAAAAATGCCGCTATAGAGCCAGTAGTTGGTCTTCCCGGTTTGAAACGAAGAGAAGGCCGCCTGCTTATTGGTGATCGAAAAGGTGTGGCCCGGCACATCCACATCATATAAATAGCTCATACTAAGGTAGTCGTTAGGGAAGCGGTATGGCGGAGTTTTATTGAGCGACAGATAGGCAATGGCATCCATTTTAGCCTTTTTATCCTTAGTGCCGATGGCGCCGTAGCCCTGGAAATAAAGTGTGCTGTCAAATTTTGGTGTAGTGCGCCCACCGCCTTCAAAGCGTAGGCCCTCCTGGCTGTTGAATGAAAAGAACTGGCCGATTGGTCCTATCTGCACCGGCCCGGTATCGGCATAACCACCGGTAAGCGTTGACAGCCACCACATGGTGCGTTTATAGGATGGCATTTGCTCCAGCCGGTGAATGTTGCTGTAAAACTGCGTTTGTTGTTTGCTAAGTGTATCGGTACGATGAGTAGCTAAATAAGTTGTATCAGCATTGCCTGTTTGTGGCGCCACTTGCAGCGATTTGCCACTATAAAACTCTTCAGGTTGAGGCGTATCTGCTTTATAATCGCTGTAAGAAACCGTGCGCTGGCCGATAACGCCCCAGCCCTTGGTCTTTGAGAGGCCGAAATCAGCCTTTACATCGCTACGGGTTAAGTAGTACCTGCTGTTGGGCTGTTGTGCAAAATCAAGCCTGATCTTAAGGCTGCGCAGAAAGCTAACATTGACCTGGCTATTAACACCCATTTCGCAGGCGGTAACGGCGTAGCGCCCGTCCAGCGTTACGGTCAGTTTACCTTCAAATAGCACATCACCCCTGGTGCGCGGGGTAAAGGCCACTTCGATTTGTTTACCTGCGGGTGTGCTAATGGTATCGGTGATAAAAAATTTATAGTAATTGTATGAATGGTTGGAAATAGGACTCAAAAACATGTTGGCAATAATGAAAATGTTATTCTCATAAATATCCAGGTTATTGCCATACAGTTGATTCAAATACACATTCAATCCTGCAGTATCAATAAACTTTATAATATTCACCCCTTTTTCTCCACGAAGCACCTGTATATTTTTTTCGGGCTGTTTACGATAGTACACATCCGATAATTTTTCGCTGAGCAGCACCGGTAGCAGCGCTTGTTTTTTACCGGCGGCATCCGTGGTGGTATCCAGCATAAACTTATACTTACCAAAGAATTTACCATTAATAAACTTTTGCGGCAGGTTAAAAAAAGAAAGACCTGTCCGCTCGTACTGGATGTATTGCAGGTAAGCCGCACTCTCCATCCTGTTCTCGTCTTTATGGTTAATTACTTGCTGGATAAGCGACACTGCCGGATTATTTTTATTGCGGTATCGTTGTTTTTTGGCAGATGTGATCACCACACCCTTTAGCTGGGTTTGAGTTCCGTGCATGTTGATAAGCAGTTCATTCACCTGCCCCGGTTTGATAGCCTTCGTAACCGGCTGATAGCCCATATGCGAAAACGTAATTTTTGCAAAAGCACCGGGTTTATTTATACTAAATTTCCCAAGTGAATCAAGCCTGACAGCATGGGTGTTACCATTCAGACTTACAGTAACATACGCCAGCGGCTTGCCGGTAATAGCATCGGTAACCTGTCCTTTAATTGTGGTGCCATTGCTAATCGAATCAGGGGCGGTTTGACCAACACCGGTTTGTTGGGCAGCTGCTTTTAAGGTGATCAACACCAGGCAAATACAAATTGCCAGTTTTATCGGAACTTTATAAATACTCCTATGCCCCAAAGCCGGCACGCCAGCCCAAACCCGACGAATAAATAACAAAATATGAAGACGATAAATGAATAAACAAAAATTAAACAAACGAATATATGTACTATAAAGTATAACCGGCCTGTCCTTGCTTACACCAGCTTTGATCGGAGAGCAATTTCAGGGGAATATAAGTCTAAAACGATCAACTTTATTAATAAACCTCTATGGTTGAAATATGTTTGTTTGTACCGTATGGGGAATTAGTGTTATTACGCGCTACACCTACGACGGAATCAAGCAATAGTTCAGGTGATTATCCCCAATAAAACAGGGTGAAAACACGGGTTGATTGATAGTGGCGCTCATAGGTATCTTTATCGTATTGGAGACTAAGCTGCCATAGCAAGTGCAAATTCATGCCAATTCCTGTTAAAGATTTCCTACCCGCTATATTACCGAAACGGATATTCAAGCACCTTGAGCTTTTCATTAGTGCTTACAGTATCAAAATGCGAGCCTACGCCAAATCTATCCGTATAAATAAACCCTGCCTTCAGGATTGATCCGTCATTGGGGACTGTTTTCTCGATGACAATCTTGTTCGCTGGGCCGGGGATATCTTTAAACCGTATGGTAGCCAGGGTCGTATCAAAAATGGTTCTGGAATTGGTCTTGTTCGCATTATTCCGGATAGTCAATGCAAAACTGACGGTATCATTATCAGTAGAAAAATCTTCATTGGTGTACAAAATAAACCTGACTGTCTGCGTAGCAGGAGCCGCAGGTGGCTGGGGCTGTTGTTTTTTACATGAAACTGCAATACAAGCGATAGTAAAAATTAATAAAGGGGTTAAAAATCGTTTCATTTTTGTAATTTATAAAATGGGGTTACGGGTATTAACTTTGAAGGGTTGCCTTGCTAAAATCCGATAAGAGAATGATCCCGGGTGAATTATTTTCGTAACAACTAAGGGTAAGTATCAATCAAAGTGTCCTACTATGAATAAAGTTTGCCTGTTATAATGAGACTACGAATACTGCTTTTTTGCCTATGCATCACATGCCTTATCACACAAGCCATTGCACAAGGTAATCTGAACCGAGAAATAACGATAAGCAGAATTGACCATCAGCGCATTGGGACTGTACTGAAAAAGATCGCGGCAAAAGAACAGTTCACCTTTGCTTACAACAATCAAACGGTACCGGCGGACAGTCTTATTTCGATGAACGATTTCAATGGCACCATCTATTCTTTTTTGTCCAATACTTTAGGTCCCGATTACGAATTTAAGGAAGTGCCCGGCTACATCGTGCTGCGCCATGCACCTAACAAAATGCTGCTGAACGCTACCTTGGATGAAACAAAGGAACAGCAATTGACCATCAGGGGCCAAGTGCTTAACGCGGTTGATCAGCAGCCGCTTAAGCAGGTAAGTATTTATGAGAAAAATCAGCTGATCTCAACACTTACCAATGACCGTGGGGAGTTTGAGTTGAAACTTAAAAACCAGGGCAGCGCCGTCATATTAACCGCAACCAAAGAAAATTTTCGTGATACCAGCCTGCTGTTTTTGCAGGAAGTGAAGGTCAGTTCAAAAAAGAAAAGGTCTTACAAATATTATCCTGATGAAGCTGTTAACAAATTGGGCAAAGGCTTTTCCAGGCTATTTATAAGTTCGAAACAAAGCATACAAAACATGAACCTGGGTGGTTTTTTTGCATTCAGTCCGTACCAGGTTTCGCTTACTCCCGGCTTAAGCTCTCATGGTATGTACAGCAGCCAGGTAGTCGATCATTTTTCATTAAACCTGCTTGGAGGTTACACAGCCGGGATACAGGGTGTTGAAGTGGCCGGCTTGTTTAATATTGATAGATGGGATGTCAGTTTTTTACAGGTGGCGGGACTATTTAATGTAGTGGGTGGCAGCACGGGTGGCGTCCAGGTAGCGGGATTGTATAACCAGGTGCTGAACAAAGCCGGTGGCTTACAGGTTGCCGGCCTTGTCAACTCAGCAAATGAAGTAAAGGGTTTGCAGGTTGCAGGTTTATATAACGTGGCAAAAAAAGTAAAAGGTGTCCAGATAGCGGGGCTTTTTAATGTGGCCGACAGCAGCGATTACCCGATAGCACTGGTCAATCTAATCAAAAACGGACGCAAAAGTCTTTCAATCAGCTATGATGAGTCGGGGTATACCCACATTGATTTCCGGTCGGGCGGCAGGGTGCTTTATGGGTTGATCGGCGCCGGGTATAATTTTGATCACACCGACAGGTTTGCTCTTGATATTGGTTTCGGCGCGCATCTCATCAATCGGACTAAGTTCACACTGGATGGGGAATATGGTTATGAAGCCCTAACTGATTTTAAAAATGATCCGGACCAGATCAGCTCATTCAGGCTACTCACCGGTTTAAAGCTGAGCAAACGGGTATCATTATTTGCAGGACCAACCATTAACATTGCTTCCTATTCAGCCGATGAACCCTTAGAAACACATGGCTGGCCGGTGCATAAATATGTTAGTGGTAATAATATAGATAATATATATGCCGGTATAGCAGGGGGCCTGCAGTTTACCTGGTAAGAATGATCATATTCCCTCTATTCACCCGGTGTATCTCCGGGGTAGTAAGCAATACAACCTCCAATATTTTATCAAGCGATTCCCTTTTATAAGTTCCTGTAATGGGCAGTTCAGCAAGGCTGTTACCTTTAATTTGAATGTTAGCCCCATACGCTTCGTTCAGTACTTTCACAAAACGGCTGAGCGGCGTATGATCGGCCACAAATTCATCGGTGCGGTAATATTGATATAACAGGTCATTATTGCCCTCGGGCTGTAACGGAGCACTGCCGGGATCAACCAGCACCATTTGCTTTTGCTTTAATAAAACGGAATTGGTTTTCCTGCTTACGCTTACTGAACCACTTTCTACAATCACTTCTACCTTACCGCCAGCAGACTTTACATTAAATGCAGTACCGATATCTGTAATGGTTACATCATGGGTGTATACTTTAAACGGTTTAGCGGCATTGTGCACCACCTTAAAAAATGCTTCACCATTAAGCCGCACCGTTCTCCCGGCATAACTGATCTTTGAATGTTTATTTAATTGGATAACCGACCCGTCAGACAAGGTATCATTGATCACCTTTTCATAAGCCTTTAAGGTGATCCATTGGGCGGGTTGCGTACGGTTATAATGCCATACAGCCCAGGAGCCGACAGCTATTACCAATACAGCGGCCGCTGCCTGCAGCCATCGGGTGTAGCTGTTCAGTCTCCTTACAGGCACCTGTTTGCTATCAGCCCTCTTAACCTTGAACTTTTCCCATGCTTCCTGTTCGGTCAACGGGCTTGATTTTGCCAATCGCTTGCTTTCATCCAAAAGGAATTTGGTTTGCTCGAAGTGTTTTGTATGGTCATCATTTCCCTGTAACCAGGCTTCCACCTGACTGCATTCTTTTGCATCAGCCTCCTCCAGGATATACCTGATCAGCAGATCTTCTTTTATATCCTCTTTCATTTCTTCAACAGGTTAAGTAATATAAAAAGGGCGGCGGGCAAAAATTCCGCCATCTCCTTTCTTAATATTTTCAGTGCCTTTACCATCTGCGTTTCTACTGTTTTGATAGATATCTGAAGCTGATCGGCTATTTGCTGGTATTTTAATTCTTCAAACCGGCTGAGATGGAATACGGCGCGGCATTTTTCGGGCAGTTTGTTCAATGCCTTTGCCAGGTGTGTTTCCACTTCGCTGAGCTTTAGTTTTTCGGCAGCATCGCCGGTGTGATATTCCATAGTCGGTACAGTTAATGCCTGGTAACGCAGGTGAACTTTTTCGTGCCGAAGCAGATTAAGGCTTTCATGGTATACAGACTTATATAAATAAGACTTAACAGAAGTATGTACCCGGGCCCAATCATTTCGTTCCCATAACTTAAGGAACAGGTTTTGTACCAACTCTTCGGCATTATCCCAATCGTTTACCAAAGAGTAGGCATACGCATGCAATTCGCGGAAGTGCGCCTTAAACAAAGCCTCAAATTCTGCCTCAGTAATGGATGAGCTTTTTAATTGCATCAGCCAAATATAATTATAATCGGATGGCAACTCCGGCGTTGTAGCCGATGTAAAAAGCCCTGAAATCATCCCCATTCTTGCCGCCCCATGAGGATATATATTTTTTATGCCGCATCATATCTTCACTTGAATTAGTTTGCAAATAAACGATTGACGGTCCCGCAAACAGGTCGATACGATCACCAAGTTTGATAGAAGGCAGCAGGGCAAATGCCGACCTGTAATAATCAAGCCCTTTGAAATTCAACAGGGATGTGCTGGTGAGTTCTGCATTTAAACGAAAGGGATCGGCATGTACGATATGGGCACCAAGACCGGCTTCATAAGCATAAACATCTTTTTTGTTGGACAGATTATAACCTACACCGATAATACCATACAGGAATTTTCCGCCGGAGCGCAGACTAAGTAAGGCAGTCTGATTTTCGTCTATGGTTGCAGCAAGGCTCATCTCACCATTTTTGGAGATGTTAATAAAGCCGATCTGGTAATCAGCGGTATCGGCAATATTAATAAAGCCGGCAAGCTGGGTTCCGTGTACATTTTTAGCTTTGTTGATAAAACCAGCGATTTGCATACCGTTAACATTTTTAGCCACGTTGGTAAAACCGCCGATCTGCACACCGTTAACATTTTTAGCCACGTTCATAAAGCCTGCTACTTGTAAAGCAGATACATTGCCGCCAAAATTGGAAAAACCTGCGATCTGTGTGCCGCTGTTATTTTTGGCGAAATTACCAAACCCGCCAACCTCAACCCCATGCCCGCCACCAGATGTATTCATGAAGCCTGCCACAAGTACCCCATCAGCATTATGGTGTACGAAATTGGCAAAGCCAGCTACTGCAAAACCTGTTTCTGCTGCTGATAAACCTGCTATTACATTTAATGAAAATGAGTTGGTGTCCTTTGAAGCAGTTGTCCAGTTGCTGCTTAATGGCGGCACCAGGCCGATATTTATTTTTTTAGAAGATTGCTGGGCAAAGGTGGGGATGCCCGCAAATAGTAGTACTGATAAAATTGAAAGATGTCTTTTCATGTCTTTTTTGCTTATTTTAAAGCTAAGACACGCTGACCTGGAGTTACCCTGATAGTTGTTTTGAAGATTTTAAAAAATTGCCTGAGCGATCAGGAAAAACCCTGTTCCAATACCAATGGTACCGATAGTACCGGTAACCCATTTACTGGCAGGTGCCAGGCGTTCAAAAGTGATCGCTATGGTTACAATAGCCATTACAAAAAGGTTCATCATCCCGATGACAAGCAGGATCGACATAAGACCAACAGAGCACCGGCTGCACTGTATCCCGAGGCGCAACCCATGTTTCAAGGCCGTGGAAGCATTGTCCGGTACCTTTTGGCCTCCGAAGGGCGGAGTCTGGCAGCAGGTAAGTTGGTGCAGCTTCCAGTTGCTGAACTGGAGTAAACTTACAGCCAATATGACTATTCCGACTGCAATAGGTACCATTAAGGAGAGATATTCATACTGCATCAAGATTGCATTGAGTTGAATACCAAGTACAAAAACGATCAGGCCAATGATAGTCCAAACAATAAAATAACCAAGTCCTGTTAAGAATGTCAGCCAGCCCAGGCGCCGTGGACTTGTCTGATCAACCGTCCGGCGATAACGCAACAGCATGGGAACGAGGCATGGAATCATCATAGCCAGCATCATGACATCCCACATCGTAAGAAAAGAAGCTGTGGCATCAAACCATGATTGACCGGGCATAGGCATCCACATCATAGACATACTCCAGCCACCGGGCATAGGCATTTCTTCCATCGCCGACATGGATCTGCCCCATACGATGGTTACGATAACACTTGTCGTAAAGAGCAATGCTACGATTCCCCAAAACGTCCGAAGTGCATTTTTATCCGAGGTCATATTCTCAATTTCAGATTACTAATGCGACTAATTTTGGCTATCTTAATATTCGTCGTGTCGGCGCCACCAATAATCATTCTCGTTCCGTCCCAAAGGTGCACGATCAAGCCATTGGTATGCGTTCCATAGGACATCCAATCCACGCGAATAAGCAGAATAGGTATGATAAATCTTACCATCCTCCATTACAAAAGTACTTAAACCGGGGCGCTCACGTGTAAACGTTGCCTTGTCAGTTCCGGCCATTTTTGCAACTTCCGCAACGGGGCCTGAGTCATTTTCCGCCTTCCATTCCTGTACTGTTTTTCCGGCAAGGGAATCCCCTCCTTCGGGTTCGCGTCTGTAATTATATTCGGTACCTCCCTTGCGTTGCTGCTCCTCGGTGATACCCACATTAAAATCGAAGTTAAAATCGCTGCCGAACGAAGACGCCCATGAAAACGTCCAGCCCATACGCTGCTCATATTCTTTTAGTTTTGCAAACGGCGCACGCGATACTGCGGTAAGCATCACGTCATGATTTGCCAAATGAACTGCTATCCCGTTGAAGCCGTCGGCGATTGCCGAGCAGGAGGGGCACCCCGCCTTGAAATCAGGCCCGAACATAAAGTGATATACCATGAGTTGCGAGCGGCCTTCAAACAGGTCTGCCAGTGAAACCTTTCCCTTTTCAGTTTCAAATTGATACGCTTTGTCTAATTTAACCCAGGGCATTTCCGTCCGCTGGCGCGCTAACTCGTCACTACGCCTGGTTAATTCCTTCTCTTCCTTAAGCAGGTTCAGTCGTGCTTCCAGCCATTCATCCCTTGCCACAACCCGGTGATTTTTTACGTTTTCCATAGTATTTTATTTATAGGTGAAACTAATACTGACATTGCTTTATTTGATAACAAGATATGTGTCAGCTTGTTTAGTTTGAAAACTTAAAGTCGCGCCTGACAGTATAGCCCCACTATTTCAGATTCTCATTAAAAAAATCGATCGTGCGCTTCCAGGCGAGTTCGGCGGCGGCTTTGTCGTAGCGGGGTGTGGTATCGTTATGGAAGCCATGGTTTACATTTTCGTATATAAAGGCTTGGTATTTTTTACCGTTCGTCTTTAAAGCAGCTTCATAGGCAGGCCAGCCGCCTGTGATCCTGGTATCCAGCGAAGCGTAGTGCAGCATGAGGGGAGCATTAATTTTAGGCATATCCGCGGCATCCGGCTGACTGCCGTAGAAAGGTACCGCTGCCGCCAGCGTAGGTATCCGAACGGCCATCATATTGGCGATACCGCCGCCAAAGCAAAAACCCACAACACCAACCTTACCGTTGCAATCTTTGTTATTTTTAAGGTAATCATACGCTGCTATGAAGTCTTCCTGCATTTCTTTAGGGTCTCTTTTGCTTTGCATTTCGCGCCCCTTGTCATCATTGCCGGGATAGCCGCCCAGTGGTGTCAGGGCATCAGGTGCAAGCGTAATAAAACCTGCCAGTGCGGCCCGCCTGGCCACATCTTCTATATAGGGGTTCAAACCCCTGTTCTCATGAACCACAACGATGCCACCTAATTTCTGTTTGGCATCTGTAGGTTTCGATAGTAAGCCTTTAATATTTCCGCCACCTTTGGGTGAAGAATAGGTGATATATTCTGATTTTAAACGGGGATCATCACTTTTGATCTGTATGTTGCCCTGGTAATCGGGCATCAAAAAACTCATGATCGCAGGGACAGTCAGGCCACCAACTGCATACAGAGATAGCTTTTGTGCAAATTCGCGCCGGGTAAGCCGGTTATGTGCGTAATCATCATACAGGTCGAACACTTCCTGTTTAATGTCTTCCTTATTTATCTGGCTCATAATTCAAGGTTTTATTCAAATATAATGATATCCTTATTGGGCTACAACAGAATGCCGGGGCATTTAGTTTGTCTGACAGGCATTTGTAAAATTGATAACATCATTAAATATCCCCTGTTTTTGTGCGTTGGTATTTTTAATTTAACCTTTTATTTATACAAAGTTAATATGACTATTTTTGACCTGCATCTATTGAATAATAAAGCACACTTTAATGGAAGTTAATTTTAGGTTAGCTGAATACAAGGCACTTTTTTACAGGATATTTTTAGGTTACCTGTTCTATTTTATATGCAGGGTTCTATTTTTTGCATTTAATACCCATCTTTTTGCGGTTGACAATACTTATGAGCTATTAAAGCTGTGTTACTACGGCATTGCCTTTGATACTACGGCATTATTATATATCAATCTTCTATTTATCGTTTTTAGCATCCTGCCTTTAAAAATCAACACCCGGCCTGGTTATCAAAAAGGATTGGCTATTTTATATTTCGTCACTAACCTGCTGCTGTACGCCACCAATTTTATTGACATTATTTATTACCGGTTTAGCCAGGTACGTTCAACCAAAGCAACGCTTGACCTGCTCTCAGATGAAACCAATAAGAAAAACTTATTTGAACACTTCTCATTTGCCTATTGGTATGTCATTATCATTTACGTATTGTGCTGCGTTTGCTGGGTATGGCTGTATTACCGGGTTAAGTTAAAACCTGCCCACATCAAAAATTCAAAGGTTTATTACTACTCTTCGGTGGTTGCTATACTGATCATCGTTGCCCTGATCGTAGGCGGAATAAGGGGCGATTTCAAGCATAGTACCCGGCCCATTAATATGGTTGATGCTTATAAACATGTTACCATCCCCAACCAGGGCGATATCGTATTAAATACTCCCTTCGCTATTTTCAGGACACTGAAAGCTAACAATTTTATCTATTATTACTAGATTTTATTTTTTACTAGGCAAACATATTATTTTGGTT
>JBEHXM010000024.1:0-43345 GCA_048498695.1 Bacteroidota bacterium | reverse complement strand
ATTCGGCTCACCTTTGGAACAGAACTATAATCGCTATCCTGATCCTTTGCAGTATGAGGTAAAAAAGAGATTAAGCGAGATCAAGGGCGTACCGCCGCGTAACATTTTTTTAGGTAATGGTAGTGATGAAGCCATAGATATCCTGTTCAGGAGTTTTTGTAATCCAGGTGTGGATAATGTGATACTGGTGCCGCCAACTTACGGCATGTATGAAGTATCGGCCAATATCAATGATATCCGGATTAAAAAGGTGCCCTTAACAGAGGAGTATCAGCTTAATATGGAAGGCATTGCTGAAGCCATTGACGAGCGTACCAAACTGATCTTTATCTGCTCGCCTAATAACCCAACCGGCAACTCCATGAACCGGGATGACGTGGAAACCTTACTGGCCAATTTTAATGGTTTAGTGGTGGTGGATGAGGCTTATATCAATTTCAGCAGGCAAAAAACATTTATACAGGAACTGACAGAATATGCTAACCTGGTGGTGCTGCAAACCCTCTCGAAAGCGTGGGGTTTAGCCGGGCTGCGGGTGGGTATGGCCTTTGCGAGTGAAGAGATCGTGGAGGTGATGAATAAGGTAAAACCACCTTATAATATCAACGAAGCTTCACAACAGCTGGCATTGAAGGCCTTGCAAAATATTGAACAGGTAAATAGCTGGATAAAAGAGACTTTAGTACAGAGAGATAAATTAGTACTTGAACTAAAAGATCATGATTTTGTGCAGGATATTTATCCCTCAGATGCTAATTTCATCCTGGTAAAAACTACTGACCCAAAGGGCATTTATAATTATTTAGTACAACAGGGAATTATTGTACGCGACCGTTCAAAGGTCGATCTTTGCGAGGGTTGTCTGCGCATAACAGTAGGTACGCCTGATGAGAATAATGTCTTATTGCAAACTTTAAAAAACTTTAAATGAACGCTCCAAAAAAGATATTGTTTATCGACCGGGATGGCACCCTGATATTGGAAACCGCCGATGAGCAAATCGATTCATTTGCAAAGCTAGAGTTTTATCCCGGTGCGTTAACCTATCTGCCCAAAATAGCAAAAGAACTGGATTATGAATTGGTGATGGTTACCAACCAGGATGGGCTAGGCACTGCGTCTTATCCTGAAGATACCTTTTGGCCAATACAGAATTTTGTGGTAAAAGCCTTTGAGAACGAAGGTGTAAAATTTTCTCATTTTGCTATCGACAAAACTTTTCCGAAGGAAAATGCCCCTACCCGCAAGCCGGGCACGGCATTGCTCACGCAATATCTCGACAAAGAAAAATATGATCTTAAGGGTTCTTATACAATCGGCGATAGAAAAAATGATATCCTTTTAGCGAAAAACCTGGGTGCGAAAGCGATATGGTTAAATAATGGCTCCCATTTGGGCAATGCTGAATTTACGCAGGAACAGCATGATGCGTTAGAAAACGTCATCGCGCTGGAGACTACCGACTGGCAAAAGGTGTACGAATTTCTGAAAGTAGGTGAACGCGTGGTTGAGCACCGCAGAACAACTAAGGAAACCGATATTTATATAAAGATCAACCTTGATGGAAAAGGCGAAGCCAAGGTATCAACCGGCCTGCACTTTTTTGATCATATGCTCGACCAGATCGCCCGCCATGGGAATATCGACCTGGTGGTTGAAGCCAAGGGAGACCTGCATATTGATGAACATCATACGATAGAAGATACAGGCATTGCCCTGGGTGAAATTTTTGCCACGGCTTTAGGCAACAAAAGAGGCATAGAGCGCTATGGCTTCTGTTTGCCGATGGATGATTGCCTGGCACAAGTAGCTATTGATTTTGGCGGCAGGAACTGGATAGTTTGGGAAGCTGATTTTAAACGCGAAAAAATAGGCGAAATGCCTACTGAGATGTTTTATCATTTCTTTAAGTCGTTTTCGGATGCAGCCAAATGCAACCTGAATATTAAGGCTGAAGGGCAAAATGAGCATCATAAAATAGAAGCGATTTTTAAAGCCTTTGCCAAAGCCATAAAAATGGCGGTTAAGCGTGATGTAAATAATATGGTTTTACCTTCTACTAAAGGCATTTTGTAGAACCAAGAGTCAAGAATCAAGAACCAGGACAAAAATCTATCTTGATTCCTGGTTCCTGACTCTCAAATAAAAAAAATGATAGGAATCATAAGATACGGTGCCGGAAATATTTTTTCACTGACTGCTGCCCTGGAGCGGTTGGGCATAAAATATGGTATGGTGAATAGTGAAGCAGATTTTGAACAGTTTGACCGGTACATTATCCCCGGAGTAGGACATGCCGGCGCTGCTATGAACAAGCTGCAGCAAACCGGTATGGTAGAAAAAATAAAATCATTAAAAAAACCAACCTTAGGAATTTGTGTAGGCATGCAATTGCTTACCGAACATTCAGAAGAAGGCGATACTGCGATGCTGGATATTTTCCCGATAAAGACCCTCAGATTTCAGGACAGCGCTACCTATAAAGTTCCGCATACCGGCTGGAATCGTATAGATTTTGAAAAAGGGAACGCGTTATTTGAAAATATTCCAACGGGATCACACTTTTACTTTGTACATTCATATTTTATTGAGTTCAATAAGGCATTTACATTAGCATCAACAACTTACAGTACAAAGTTTTCGGCATCAATTTGGAAGGATAATTTTTTCGGGGTACAATTTCATCCTGAAAAATCGGGCAGGTTTGGTGAAGTATTATTAACTAATTTTTCAAATTTATAAAAGACATGTACATTATTCCGGCTATAGATATTTTAGATAAAAAAGTAGTAAGGCTGCGTGAAGGCGATTATGAACAGGTAACTCAATATGATGTTACTTTAGAGGAGATGATAGAAAGGTACCAATCGCACGGTACCGATTTTATTCACGTAATAGATCTGAACGGCGCTAAAAACGATTTCAGCAATCAGCAATACTTATTTGATGTGATCCGTAAAACCGATATGAAGGTGCAGTACGGAGGCGGAATACGCAGCATTGATAAGGTTAAGGAATTGATCGATTCGGGCGTTCACCGCGTGATTGTGGGTACGCAGGCTATCACCAATCCGAATTTTTTGAAAGAACTTAGTACCGAAATATGCGGCAAGGATAAATGCTCCGACCAGGTGATTGTTGCTATTGATGTATTGGATGAGGTGATCAAATACTCAGGCTGGATGGAAAGCTCTCCTATCAAATTACTGGATTATGTTGACAAATGCCTTCAATTAGGCTTTTTCCGCTTTTTATGTACTGATATTAACAAGGATGGCAAACTACAGGGTGCTGGTATCGAATTATATCAAAAACTGCTCGACCAGTCGCCATTCATCAAATTAATTGCTTCGGGTGGTGTAAGTTCGATGAAAGACATCGAGGAGCTAAGCAAAATAAAAGTAGAATCCTGCGTAATCGGGAAAGCGATATACGAAGGCAGGATCACTATTGATGAAATAAAAAACTGGAATTTAAAAGCTTTAATATCCATCTAGTCCCCCTAAGGGAATGCTGTTATTCAAATATGAGCCTTGCTAAACGAATTATTCCATGCCTGGATGTTAAAGATGGGCGCACAGTAAAAGGTGTAAACTTTGTTGACCTTCGTGATGCGGGTGACCCGGTGGAATTGGCCTGGAATTACTCTGCACAAGGCGCTGATGAACTGGTTTTCCTGGATATCACCGCCACACACGAACGCCGCAAAACTATGGTTGAACTGGTTAAGTCGGTAGCAAGACAGATCAATATCCCATTCACTATAGGTGGTGGCATTAACGAAATTGCAGATGCTGATGCGCTCCTGAATGCCGGGGCTGATAAGATCTCTATTAATTCGGCAGCGGTACGTAATCCGGCACTGATCGATGAACTGGCTAAAACCTTCGGTGTGCAATTTGTGGTGGTTGCGGTAGATACACGGCATACCGGTGATAAAAACCTGGTATACCTGAATGGTGGCCGTATCGCTACAGAAAAGGAAACTTTTGACTGGATATTAGAGGCGGAAAGCCGAGGGGCCGGCGAAATACTGTTAACCTCGATGGACCATGACGGTACTAAAGGCGGCTTTGACAATAAGTTTTTGAAGCAGATCAATGATGCGGTGCATATCCCGGTTATTGCCTCAGGCGGTGCAGGTTCGGTACAGCATTTTGTGGATGTATTTGAGCAGACTAATGTAGATGCAGCTTTGGCAGCGTCGGTTTTTCACTATGGTGAAATACTAATACCTGATTTGAAAAAAGTCTTAACACAGAATAATATAGAAGTAAGAAGCCTCACCTAAACGGCGAAGCCCTCACTCATCCTCTCCAAAGGAGAGGACTTTAAATAAATTATAATGAATATCGATTTTAATAAATCTGACGGACTAGTTCCGGTAATTATCCAGGATGAGAAAACCCTTGAGGTGCTGATGCTGGGTTACATGAACCAGGAAGCATACGATAAAACCGTCCGGGAAAATATTGTCACTTTTTTTTCGCGTACGAAAAACCGCTTGTGGACCAAAGGTGAAGTGAGCCAGCATTTTTTGCACGTAAAAAGCATCGCTCACGACTGTGACAATGATACCTTACTGATCAAAGTAAAGGCTGACGGACCAACCTGTCATACCGGGTCGCGCAGCTGTTTTAATACTGAATATAATCAGAACTTTATCCTGAAGTTGGAGCAAATTATTAATGATCGCTATGAGCATCCGCAGGAAGGCTCGTATGTGAATAAATTGCGCAGCAAGGGTCTGAATAAAATAGCGCAAAAAGTTGGCGAAGAAGGCGTTGAGACAGTTATAGCGGCACTGGCCGAGACAGAAACCGACATGATCAATGAATCGTCTGACCTGATCTTTCATTTGCTGGTTTTATTACGAGAAAAGGGCTTAAGCCTCGAAACCATTGCTAAGAATTTAGAAGCAAGACATAAGTAGGGAAGTTTGCAGTTCTATGTTTGCAGTTTGTAAATAGAAATGCGGATCTTAAATTCGGAAACTGACTACAGCAAACTCAAAACTGCCAACTGATAAAATGATCACCGTAGAAAAAGCAGCAGAACTTACCGGTCACAGTAACCCCATATTTACATTAGAGCTTTCTCAAAAACCCGGTATTCTTTTTACCGGAGGTAACGATAAAGGCCTGGTGGAATGGAGCCTGAATAACCAAGCTTTTATTAAGGTGATGTTCCCGGTTGCTGCTTCTGTTTATGCCATACATTGCCCGGCAGGATATCCACTGTTGTTTGCAGGGTTGCGAAACGGAGATGTTTTAGTTTTCGATTTTACTGAACAGAAGATCATCAAAATATTAAAACATCACCAGGCGCCAATATTCGACATCAAATCCATCAGCCGGAAGAATGAATTGCTGGTAGCCTCCGAAGATGGCACAGTGTCTGTATGGAGCCTTAAAACACTGGAACAGGTTTATAGTATAAAGGTTTCCACCGACACCATCAGGAGTATCAGTATATCACCGGATGAAAAGCAGGCAGCATTAGGATGCCGTGATAATACCATAAAAATATATGACCTTGAGGACTATGCCCTCCTAAAAGTACTTCATGGCCACACCATGCCAGTATTTGCGGTGCAATATGCCAATGATGGTAGTTACCTTGTTTCCGGCTCACGGGATGCACAGGTTAAAATATGGGATAGCCTGTCATTCGACTTGATCAAAAACATACCCGCACACCTGTTTGCGGTAAATCATATCGCCTTCCATCCTACTCTGCCTTATTTTGCTACTGCAAGCATGGATAAAAGTATCAAAATATGGGGATCTGATGATTTTAAGCTTTACAAGATCATTAGTCGTGAAAGAGGCTTCGCCGGTCATTTTTTATCCATCAATAAATTAGCCTGGAATGGCACTCAGCTTCTTTCTGTAAGTGATGATAAACGTATTATCATTTGGGATATCGAATTTGATGAAGCCTGATCTTAATCAAATCCCACATTCATTGCCACAATAATATTACACTGGCAAACACCAGTTCAAAAAATGCTAATTTGCAGTCGATTAACTGATGAACAAATGAATAAATTATTACTCACCGCAATGTTTTTTGCGTTGGCAACGGCTGTAAATGCACAGCAAGCCCCGCCGCTTACCGCAAAAGATTATGAACATGCCGAAAGTTTTCTGAATTATAATACCGCACCCCTGGTTGACCATAACGGTGTACAACCGGAATGGATAAATGGCGACAAGTTTTGGTATCGTACTTTAACACCGCAGGGCAGTGAATTTATATTGGTCGACCCGGTTAAAAAATTGCGCTCTGCTGCTTTCGATCAGGTAAAACTGGCCGCTTCACTTTCTGCAGCAACAGGCAAGCAATACGAAGCCGCCATGCTGCCATTCCAAAGTTTTATTTATTCTGCTGATGAAAAATCGATCATTTTTGAAGCTGACCGAAAACAGTGGCGTTGCGACCTGCAAACTTATAAATGTGTTGAAGATGATTCCGAACATGTAAAAAGCAGCGGAAGAGGCCGGGGAAGACGGCAGGCAAATATTAATGTAGCATCACCAGATGGCACGAAAGAAGCCTTTATAAGAGATCATAACCTGTGGGTACGTGATGTAAAAACCCGCAAAGAAACCCAGCTTACTACCGATGGCATTAAGGATTTTGGCTATGCTACCGATAATGCGGGATGGAAAAGCAGCGACGGCCCTATCCTGCGCTGGTCACCTGATTCTAAAAAGATAGCCACGTTTAAACAGGATCAGCGCAATGTGAGCGATATGTACCTGGTTACTACCAATGTGGGTAAGCCAACGCTTAAAACATGGAAATATGCGTTGCCGGGTGACAAAGATATCCCGATGATCCATCGTGTGATTATTGACGTTGATAATGCTAAGGTGATCAAACTCCAGGTTCCGCCCGATCCGCACCGGGCTACCTTAAGTGATGATATTGCCAGCAGCGGCACTTTTGACGATGTGGACTGGAGCCCCGATGCTGCTCAGTTAGCTTTTGTATCCACCTCGCGCGACCATAAAATTGAGAAGGTCCGTATCGCTGATGCGAACACAGGGGCTGTACGTGAAGTATTTGAAGAAACTGTACCCACACAATACGAATCCGGGTGGGAAACAATTAACTGGCATTATCTGCAAAAAACAAACGAGATCATCTGGTTTTCGGAACGTGATAACTGGGGGCATTTGTATTTATACAATGCCTTAACTGGTAAAGTGAAAAACCAGATCACCAAAGGCGATTGGGTGGTGACGCGATTATTAAAAGTGGACGAGAAAAACCGTATGCTGTATTTTATTGCTGATGGCCGCCAGGCTGAAAATCCTTATTTCAGCCAGTTTTGCAAGATAGGGTTTGATGGTAAACACTTTGCAGTATTAACTCCTGAAGCCGGCAATCATGAGGTTACCTTATCGCCGTCGGGGAATTATTTTATAGATAGCTATTCCAAACCAGATGTGCCATCGGTAACCGTTTTGCGGGATATGAACGGAAAGTTCATTTCCAGCCTGGAAAAAACTGATGTTTCAAGACTCACTGCTGCAGGCTGGCATGCTCCAAACCCGGTTAAGCTCAAAGCGCACGACGGCAAAACTGACATTTATGGCTTGGTATTTACCCCTACCAAACTTGATCCGAATAAAAAGTACCCGGTTATCGATTACATTTATCCAGGTCCGCAGGGCGGCAGTGTCGGCAGCTGGTCATTTGAAGCTTCAAGGGGTGATAATCAGGCATTAGCAGAGTTGGGCTTTGTTGTGGTGGTAATGGAAGGTACCAGTAATCCTTTACGTTCAAAGAGCTTTCATGATATGAGCTATGGCAACATGGCCGAAAACACCCTGCCGGATCAGATAGGCGCAATCAGGCAGTTGGCACAACAACACGCTTACATGGATACTACCCGTGTAGGTATCTGGGGTCATTCAGGTGGTGGTTTCGCTACTGCGACTGCGATGTTCCGTTATCCTGATTTCTTTAAAGTAGGTATCTCCGAATCAGGCAACCATGATAACCGCAACTATGAGGATGATTGGGGCGAACGTTATGATGGATTAGTAAGCAATTCAAATTACGACGCACAGGCAACTGAGAATTATGCAAAAAATCTGAAAGGTAAATTACTGCTGGCACATGGTTTAATGGATAACAATGTTCCGCCGCAAAATACCCTGCTGGTGGTGGATGCCCTTGAAAAAGCGAACAAGGATTATGACCTGATCGTATTCCCAAACAGTCAGCATGGCTATGGCGCTTTCGCACCTTATATGATGCGCCGCCGCTGGGATTATTTTGTGAAAAACTTGTTAGGCACAGAACCGCCGCATGAATATGAGTTAAAGAGCAAACCCGATCCGCGGAACCCGGTTAGGTAATAAAAGAAAAAGGCGGGAAAATTTCCCGCCTTTTTCTTTTACCAAACTCTTTTATTCCTTCACAGCCACAGCTATTTTTGAATCGCCGGTACCATAATACAGGTACCATTTATTTTTAAATTGGGTAAGCCCTTCTAAAAAACATACCTGGTTAACCTGGCCGGTGATCTCGTAAGGCTTCTCAGGACGCATGAAATAGGTGCTTACGCGTTTTAATATCTTCGTGGGGTCATTCTTATCAAACAGAACCTGGCCAGCGGTATAAGTGCCGTCTGGCAGTGATTTATCACCATAAGCCTGCATATTACGGCTGTTGTATATCAGCAATATACCTTTGTCTGTCAGCATAGCAGGTGGACCTGATTCAACCAGATCACTATCGAATTTCCCTTCGCGGGTTGGCAGTACCACTTTTAATTGCGGCATATTTGCAGCCTGTGATCTTAATTTTACCGGTGGCTGCTCCCCTGCTTTCATTTCAACCGGTGTCCAGTCGATCAGGTTGTCCGAGGTCGCAGTCCATATTTGTGTATCCCCCCAATACATCCAGTATTTCCCATTGATCTTAGTAGCCACAGCCTGTCCGTTTTTATAGGTTGACACAATTGATCCTGATTTGCTCCATTTATCGGCGTATTTCCCATTATAAGCTTTAGCAAATACACTCCCGTATTTTTTCCAGTGAAGCAAGTCTGTAGAAGTTGCTACAAGCAAACGTGCTGTCTGCCCGTCAAATGCGGTATAAGTCATGTAATAAGTGCCCAGACTATCCGCAACTACCCGCGGGTCTTCGCAGCCGCCTGTCCATTCCAATTTCTTATAGGCATCGTTATCAGGATAAAAAACAGGTGCCTTCATTCGTGTAAAATGAACTGCATCGATACTCACTGCCAAACCGATGCGGGATGTACCCGCAGGCTTGCCCGTCTTATCCTGCGCCCTGTAAAGCATATAGATCTTACCCTCACGTGTAACTATTGCGGGGTTAAATACATCCTTCTCCTCCCACAAAACATTTTTCTTTAATATGGGATCGATAAAGCTACCTGTTCCGGGTTTTAGCACCGGGTTTACGCTATCGATCCTTGTAAATGGCAATAAAGTCCAGTTTTCTGTTGAATCTGTTTGAGAAACGGACTTTGAAGTATCACCTGAATGTTTTTGATTATTGGTACAACTTCCTGTTGCTAATGCAATGAGAACACCTAATAAAATCTTACGCATGGATTGATTTATTATTTCTTCATTACTAGTTTCCAGACCACAGAGTCACCAACTACCTTACCAAAACGATTTGATACCACACAGGAATTATGAAAATGTATTCCTCCATAAAATCTTGACCGTGCGGTTTCATTTGATGCATCCTTGAATGATTTAAAAGAACGGTTTTTTATTCCAAATTCAAGCTCCGAGGTATCTGTATAAGCTATATTATCACCTAAAACACTGGTAAGAGCTGCAGAAGCAGCAGCAGATATGGTACAATGACCGCAAGTATACTCAGGGAATGGCGGCGTTTGTAAATGGGGCCTCCAATTAGGATCAATATATTTATCGATAACCGTTTCAGGACGGGCAGTCTTGTAAATGTATTTAGCAGTCCACGACTCAATAAAGGCATCAAATAATGCGATAGCTGTTTTAGCATAAGCACAAACGGTGGTATTATAATCTGCATTTATTTTTTTTGCTCCAATGCCAACTACACTTAGCCAGTGCCCTGCCGGCGAAAACTTCTTGGTAACAAACATAACATGGCCCGACACATTTAGCTTCCCGGGATTATCGTCCCAAAAATCGGCTATATGGATCTGCTCGGCAGTAAGACTATCGCCTACATTTTTAATAGCCATCACTTCTTTATAATATTGGCTGTTCTTATTTTTTATATCAAACACCGGCGGTGGAGGAACGCTATATTCTTTTGCATTATACATCACCATTGTTCGTATCTCGCCCCAGTGCGGCTCAATAGCTTCTGAATATGCGGGTGGTGTGGGTATCCATCTGCCTGCCGAATCATTGACCGCAAATTTAGATTCGGTCCTGGTTTTGAGATAGTTATCATTTTTACTCCAGGCCATAATTGAAGCTGCTACTTCTTTAGCATATTTTTCTGAACTGGTGATCATATCATCAGGCATCCCGTTGGTAACTGCTATTTGGTGCAGGCTGTCTGTATAGTATTTTAAACTACCTTCGGGAAAGGTTACCGCCTCGCCTACCTGGCAAAAAGCAAGCAGCGATGCATACGGATAGTCGATATTTTCGCCCTTGGTGGGTTTGGCTACTGTTGTCAGGCCATTTAGCTGTCCGGCAAGCGACCTGTATTTACCAGGATCACCTGCTGCAATTACCTCATAACCGGCAACAGAAGCATAGGCGTAATTACGGGAAGCAACCACAGGGCTAAAATTATTGCCCATCACCACACTGTTAAGCTCATGTACGGTACGGCTATACAAACCCGGATCATGCAGGATCTTCTCATAGCTGGGTTTTTTACATGATGTAAAAATGGCCGCAAGTATTAGCATAAAAAATAAAAAACGTTTCATAATATAATAGTTAAAATTGGTCATTTAATAGTATAGGTCTTCTTTTCGACACCAACACCGGTTATAGTTAACGACTTCCAATTGTGGGGCAGCTTACTTTTAACCTGCTCTATACCGGTTGGCGTAATATCCAGGCCACCAAAACCCATCAGTAAACTTTGTATAATTCCACCCGCACCCGTTGCAAAATAGGGATTAGTGCCCCCTTTAGTTTCAGCAATTACCCTGAATGGCGGATTGAGGTTAGGCTCATAAGCGTCTTTAAAAAAATGATAAGCCTTATCTCCATTCCCCAGCCTCGAGTACAACAGTGTAAATATCCCCTGTGTCATGGCAGGTGTTCCTTCATTTGGCACCCTTGTTTCATAGTATTCCAGGTCCTTTTTGATCTGCGCCGGGTCGGTTATTGTTTTTAAAGGGTAAGCCAGCAGGTTAACATCCGCCTGTTTAATTCCTTCGCCCTTATAGGTCTCAAATTCTTTGGTCACCCCATCAGCCATTTTCAGTATAGGTATATTTTGAGCTACCGTTTCCCAGTCAGGATCAGATTTTATGCCCAATATTTTCGCGGCAGCAACAGCATTTTGCAAATTAGCCTGCGCAGCTGCATTGGTAAAGGCGTCGTTATCAATATTTTCCGCCCATTCGTCCGCAGCAACCACATCTTTAATATCATAATGACCCGGACCATTGCGTTCCACCCGGCTTGCCCAAAAATCGGCAGTTGCTGATAGTATCGGCCAGCCTTTTTCCTGCAGCCATTGCTTATCCTGTGTAACACAATAGTAATTCCAGGCCGCAAGGGCTACACAAGCCGTAATGTGGTGCTCAAACGGTCCGCTCAATGCCCAAACCGGTGTTTCCTCTACCCCGCTGTCTGCACTCTCCCAGGGGAACATCGCTCCTTTATAGCCATGCGAAAAAGCATTTTGCTTTGCGACAGCCAATCGCTGAAACCGATATTCAACCAGCGATTTGGCAATGTCAGGATGTAAAACCAACAATGCAGGATACATCCAAAGATCGGCATCCCAGAAAACGTGACCATTATAGCCTAAGCCCGACAAGCCCATTGGCGATGGAGAATAGGCGGTGCCGGCGCGGGAAAACGAATACAGGTGGTACAACATACTGTGTACATCCTGCTGCGCCTGCGGATCTCCTTCAATTTTTATATCGCTTTTCCACAGATCATCCCAGGCTTTCTCGTGATATTCTATCAGTCGTTGTTTACCTTCCAGTTTGGCGAACATCGTCAATCGTTCAGCCTGGTTAAGCGGGTCAGCATCGTGGGCCGAGGTAATGGATGACCCGGCAACGGCATACTGATAGGTTTGCCCGGCAGCAATAGACTTGCTGAATTTCATCAGGTGCATGTTATTGTCCCACATCTCATGTATCACGCGGGGTTCCTGTCCATGTGTCTCATTAAATAAAAATGTATTGGATGCACAAAGCAGTAATTTTCCGGTCGGACTTTTTGCTGTAGAAGTAAGCAGGCTGATAGTTACATGCGGCCTGTCAATCTCGTTATAATAATTTTGTACATCCTTTAAGGCATCGGGGGCTTCCATTATGCTGGCGGCAGTAATGTTTATAGATTTTTTAGCCTTGATAGATATATCCATCAAAACAGTAAAAGGTAATTGCCTCAATGAATAATAGGTATATTTTACTGATGCCTCATCACCATAATCAAAAGTGGTGGTAAAGGCTGCATGATGCATGTCCAACTCCTGTTTAAAATTGCTGATATTTTTGGCCTCAATGCGTTTGCCATTAATCTCCAGGTACATATTGAGGAGATTAAAGCTATTTAGAAAATTACTTACACGACCACGGCCATACAGATCATAAGCGCCTGCAAGTACCACATTTTTTACTTTGAACGGTTCTGGTGATGATACGATACCAATCATCCCATTAGCTACGGTAATGCCGTAATAATTTGCCGGGTCAATTTTAGCGGCTTTGATCGTCCACTCATCCTGAGCCTGCACCATATTGCACAAACACAGGCTCAGACCGGTCAATAACGCATATAATTTGTTCATAATTAATTATTTATCCTAAAAAACTCAAGCGGTTTATTATTATAAGCAACAGCATAAATAATTCCCTTTGCAGTTTTGATCGCTTTAATATCCCGTACTTCGCCTTTTAATAAAAACCCGGATGATACAGGCGAAATAAATTTAAAGTTATTTCTGCTATCTAACAGCAAGACATCGCCATAATCGGCGTCATATCTGCCTTCGTAAGGCATTACACCCGAAAAATTACCTCCGGCCAGAATCCCTTTTTGAGCACCCTGCAATTGGGCAAAGCCAAACAGCGGAGATACTTGTGCGGATGCGGGTAAACGGTTAAATTTAAAATTACCTTTCCCCTGGTTATAAAAAATACCCGATGCAAATGAGTTAACCACCAATGGCGCATTACTGAGCGAGTCACCAAATATTTGATTGACCGTTTTTCCGGCAAAATTGTGGTAGTACAAAAATTTCTTTCTGATCATCGGCACCTGCCTTTCAATATCCCCCTTGCCTAAAAAAGTATAATCCTTTTGATCAATACTATAAGTCAGTATCGGGTCGACAGTACCATTCTTATCCAGGTCTGATAAAAATAGCTTCACCGGATTTTCGGGTGTTGGCTTTAATTTCGAGTTCAAACCGTAATTCCCGGCTATAATGTCCACTTTCCCATCACCATCTACATCGGCAAGAACAATACGCTGCCACCAGCCTGTCAGCTTATCCATTTCAGCATTTTGCTGCTGAACGAATTTACCCTTTTTGTTTATGAAAACTTTTACAGGCATCCACTCACCAGCTACCACCAGGTCGGGCCAGCCATCGCCGTCGAGATCCGCAAAGGCCGCTGAACGCAGCATACCGACATGTTTCAGTTCATTTGGTATCTGTGCCTGCTGATAATGACCGTGTCCGTCATTCATCAAAAGATACGAATCTGATACCTCATTATAAGTCCGTGAATCGGGTGCACCACCTACAAAAATGTCAGGATATCCATCATGATTCACATCGGCGACGGCCACCGCAGATTTATTACACTTTATGGATGGAATAACATTGGAAAGGCTAAAATTCCCCTTACCATCATTTATATACAAATGATCTTCCAAACCAGCCGCTCCTTTAGGCAGTTCATTACCTCCACTTGCCACATACAGGTCGGGGTAACCATCGTGATTTACGTCCAGAAAAACAGCGTCCACATCCTCACTTAGCGCATCATTAACAAAAGCAGGTTGCTCTGATTCTTGAAAACCTCCCTGGGGTGTTTGTATAAATAATGCACCGGGCTGTTCCTTTGCACCGCAAACATAAAAGTCTTCCAGTCCGTCATGATTCACATCGGCCACAGCAATACGCGGCCCTTCCATTGAAAGCATATGCGGAATAAGATATTGCTGATTAAAATCGACAAAATTATTTTCCTTGTGTTTCCATTTGATATTCAATTCGGTAGTTATATTCTTAAACATCTGTGCTTTAGCAGGGAATAATTGACTATAATCAAAATGACCGCCGGCATTTTTTTGATCTATGGTTAGAAGCTGATCGTTCTTTACATTCCTGATCACCTGGTAGGTTTGATTGGGCCACACTACCCATAAACTATCCACCTTTTTGATGTCACTTAATCCAAAATGCAGTTTTGGTTCCACGGATGATTGGAAACCTCGGGTCAGCATTAATTCCTCATATTGCATTTGCTTACCCGAAAAAACATAAGCTTTTGCACCAATACCAAACTTATTATCTGCGCTACCCGAAAATTTCAGACTTAAATAATGGCTGCCTTTCTGAACGTTTTTATAGATACAGGCTTCCCGGTTCATGTTATTGATCACCAGGTCAAGATGGCCATCATTATTCAGATCCGCATAAGCTGCGCCATTAGAAAGCATAGCATTCTGCAAACTCCAAAGTGTGCTTTTATCAATAAATTTCTCACTTTTGGTACCCTTGAAAATATAGCTATGCGACTCTCCGGAAGGCATTTTGTCGACTACCACACTGTCGATCATGTGACTGGTATTCAGTGCCCTTTGCACTGAGAAATTTGATATGAAGCTTACGTAATCCATATCAGTGGGCCGGCGTTTTATGCCATTGGCAATAAACAGGTCCTTTATCCCATCGTTATCAAAATCAGCCAGTAATGGGCTCCAACTCCAGTCGGTAGCATCTACGCCATCCATCAACCCAACCTCACTAAATGCTTCCCCGTTTCCAAGATTTTTTTGCAGGCAATTACGCGAATACTGGTATTGGAATCCACCGTCTACTATTTTTTGCTTATACTGATCGTAGGATTCATCGCCGCCGTAAGTTTTCAAGACATTTTCCTCGCCGGGCAGCATATCGGCAGTTATAATATCCAATTGACCATCATTGTTAAAATCGGCCATATCATTACCCATACTGAAGCGGCTGTAATGATTAAAATGTTTCGCCCCTGCTTCGGTAAAAGTACCGTCATGATTATTAATGTAGTAATAGTCGTTCTCGTGAAAATCATTTCCTACATAAATATCGTCCCACCCGTCATTATTCAGGTCGCCAACTGCTACACCCAGGCCATACCCAAGGGCGCTGTCGTAAATACCAGAGCCTGGTGTTACATCATTGAAATGGCCATTTTTATTTAAATACAATTTACTCCCGGCTACTTTACTGATCTTCTTGCGCAAAGAGGTATCGCCATATAAAGCTACCGAATGGTCTGATTGATTCAATAGAAAACAATCCAGTTTGCCATCATGGTTGTAATCAAAAAAAACAGCCTGTGTTGAATATCCGGAAAAGTCAAGACCATATTCAGCAGAGCGTTCAGTAAATGTACCGTCATGATTATTAATATAGAGCATATTATGCCCTTTCAGGTTTAGTTTACCGGCAACTGCACAAACGTAAATATCCAGGTAACCATCATTATTAACATCGGCCATGGTTACACCAGTACACCAGTCGGCGGTACCTGCAACCCCTGCTTTTCCGGTTATATCCTCAAACTGGTAATTTCCCTTGTTTAAATAAAGTTTATTTCCGCCCTTATGATTGGATGTGAAAAATATATCAGGCAGACCGTCATTATTAACGTCGCCAATAGCAACCCCGCCGCCATTATAAAAATACAGGTAATTTAAAATCCCGGGCTCATCGTTATCTGCAATTCTGTTAACGAAATGGATATTGGTTTGAGCCGATGGAAGTAATTGAAACAATGGCGATTCAGCAGGTTTTTTATTACACGAAAACAGGGCTGCCGCCAGTAACGAAAGTATTAACGAAAACCTAAAAATGCCTTTCCCTCCAAGGCTAACTTTAAAAAGTTTTATGGCCATCGACAGAGGGTTGTTTTTGAATATTCAGGAGTAAACGGACAGAAAAAAAACTGTGACTTTTATAAATAATTCCGGGTCTCATTGGTGTAAATTTTCAGGTATAAATCAGCTACTAAAAGTATCAATTAATAATTATGAAAACAAGCTTAAAACCAATATAAATATTGTTTTTACATACTCAGAACTGATTTTTTTACGTATTTTCGGAGTTATTCTATTGTTAAATCTAAATGAAGAAAAAAGTTATTCTAATATTGTTATTAGTCATCATTATTGCTGCATTTTTTATATCGGTTACGCAACAAAAAACAATATCTATTAAAGCCCCCTTTTTAAATGTTTATCAACAATTATATAATCCCACTAACTGGGCAAAATGGAGGCCTGATATAAAAAAAATAGCTGTTGCTGATTCGAACAAAGTTTCCATCCAAAAAGACACGGCATTTTTCAGAATAAAGTATGCAGGCCAGGAATTGAGTGTAAGATCGAACGAGAATTTATTTATTGTTAATGACAAACAGGATAGTAAAACAGCTGACTATAATTATATTATTTCTCCTGACAGGCAGCAGAATTTTGTGCTGGATAAACATCCAAAGAACACTTTAGTTACAGCAACTAAAAAAATCAGTTTAATAAATTACCTGGTAGGAAAGTTCAAACCCGTTTCGTTTTCGGATACCCATATTGATGATTTTAAGAATTATATGGAAACGGACAGCCTGCTTTATGGTTGTAAGATCATACGAACCAATGTGCCTGAAAGTGACCTTATTGTGGTTGATAAGGCAGTTTTAGCGAAGAATAAATTTAGGGAAGCGGGAAAAATGCTGACGGCTCTTCAACAGTACCTTAAAAAACACGATGTTAAACAAATGCGCCCGTTAATTGCCCAGTTCATACCGAAAGGAAAAGACTCAACTTCACTTAAGGTGGGTATTTTTATTAATAAACCTGTTAAATCCGAAAATGAGGTCACTTATATGAGGATGCCAAAAAATGGAGTGTTTTATATTGCCGGTTTTAAAGGCAAATTCAATGAAAGGCAAAAAACTTATGCAGGGTTGCAGCAATATTTTAATAATCATTTATATCAAATAGCATTAAGGCCCTTTGAAACTTTTCTGGATAACAAACTCCCTGACTCGGATACAGCACGGGTAAATATAGAAGTAATTTTCCCTTCTTATTTTTAACCAGTTAATATGATTTCTTCAAAACTTATTGAGCTTTGAAGAAATCAATAAGTTTATTTGCCTGATTTGAACAATTGCAGTGCATCGTTATTCCTTGCTACAATGATCATTTTTCCATCTTTGGTATTAATTGTGGAGGCGTCACGAACTTCGCCTAATACAAATAAGCCGCTTTTTGCTGTTGGTAAATAATCGAATCCGTGGTTTGCATTTCCTAAAAAAGAGACCCCATAATTAGCATCATATCTTCCTATTTCGGGTTTCACGCCATAAAAATTGCCCCCTAAAAACAGATCTTTAATACCATCGTTATTGATATCTGTTACCAATATGCTAAATATGGGTGAAAACTGGGCCCTTGTTGGTAAAGCCTGCATAGTAAATCCGCCTTTTCCGTTGTTATAAAAAATACAGGTTTTGGTTTGATCAACGGTTAAAACGGAAGCTTTTTCTAACTGATCTGAGGTAAAAATATCATTGATCCCCTTTCCCGCATAAGCGTCGTACCTGTAGAATTTTTTCTTCAAACCTGGTAATTGTTTGAGCAAATCATCATGCAGATTAAGAGGATAAGCCTTTCCGTCGGTTTTGTAATATACCGGTATGCACTCTACTTGTCCATTATTATCAAAATCTGATATGTATAGTTTTGCAGGATGTTCTGCATCCGCTTTTATTTTTGAGTTTAGTCCATCATTACCAGCAACCAGGTCTGATTTTCCATCACCATTCAAATCGGCAACAGTCAGGCAGTTCCACCATCCCGAAGAGTTTGCGATCTCGCTGGTTTTTTTCAGTTTCCCATCAATATATTTAAGAATAGTTACCGGCATCCAATCTCCAACCACTATTAAAGAATTTTTGCCTGTACCATCAATATCAGCCCATTGTGCATCGGTTACCATTCCTAATTTTGATAATTCAGGCGCTACTGTCGCCGTTACATCGGTAAAATTTCCATGCCCGTCATTTCTTAGTAATTTGCTGGATGGAATAGTCCCATAAGCCCCTGGGACACTTCTGCCCCCAATAAACAGATCGCCATTATCACTATCTAACCTTACGCACGATGCATTAATTGAAACAAGCGGCCAACCGGTTAATTTCCGGGTAAAATTGCCTTTGCCATCGTTGATATACAAACGCGCCAATAGATTCAACGAACTCTCTTTCTCTAAATTGCCCCCTGATACAGCCACAAGGTCCATATCACCATCATGATCGGCATCAAAAAATATTGCGCCGATATCCTCGCTGTTTTTATCCTGCTCAAATGCAAATTGCTTCTTCTGAATAAATGTACCGTTGGGCTGCTGTATAAAAAGTTTAGCCGTATCACCTGTTGCGGCACCTACAAAAAAGTCCTCGAGTCCGTCACCGTTTACATCAGCTACAGCAAGTTTAGGGCCTTCTGTGGATAACATTTTAGGTATAAGCCGCTGATCGTCAAAGTCTTTGTAATCATTCTCTTTATGATAGATATCTCCCTTGAAACTCGTTGCGGTTATGTTTTTATAATAAGGCTTTGATCCAATGTTTTCCGGGTTGTAGGTTTGCTTAGCATCTGATTGCAATAAGGTAATGGTAGTGTTGGTATTGATATTCTTCAATTCCTGCATTTTCATATTCGGCCATATCACTTTCAGGCTATCGATGGTTTTATAACTGGCAGTTCCAAAATTCAATATCGGTTCTACACTGCTTTCAAATCCTCTTGTGGGCAGTTGCTCCTGTAGCTGTTGTGTTCCTTTTGTGTAAATGGTCACTTTTGCACCAAGGCCGAATGTATTCATACCACTACCCTTTAATTTTATTTTCAGATAATGTGCATGGGTCCTTTCGGAGGTCATGTTTCTATAAATAAAGGCCTCTCCATTCTCATTATTTACCACCAGGTCCAGGTCGCCATCGCCATCGAGGTCGCCATAGGCTGAGCCATTGCTAAAACTTGGTGTAGAGAAACCTAATGGAAGGCTTTCATTTTTAAACTTTAGATTTTTTTGATTTACAAAGCCATAGCTGGTGATAGGGGTTTTGGGCATCTTATCTAACAATTTCTTAGCCTGGAATCCGCCATTTTTTATCTGTGCACGCACTTCGTCGCTACTAAAATAGGACAGGAAATCCTGGTTGGTCAAATCCCTGCTCAGGCCATTGCTTACAAAAATATCTTTCCACCCATCGTTATTAAAATCAAAGCAAAGCGCCCCCCAGCTCCAGTCTGTTGCATTTACTCCTGCTAAATTTGCTATCTCACTAAAAGTGCCATCGCCATTGTTAAGCTGCAGGCAATTGGTGGTAAACTGGTGATGAAAGCTGTTTTTTAGCTTTGCATTATATACATCATACTCATCAAACTTGGTAGTGGTTTTTAAACGATAATCATTTTCTGGCAGCATATCCGTAGTAAATACGTCCAGGAAACCGTCATTATTAATGTCGGCCATATCCGATCCCATTGACGACAAACTCATATGCCCTATAGCTGCATTACTAACCTCGCTGAATTTACCATTGTGCAGATTTTTGTATAAATAATCGTGTTCAAAAAAGTCATTGGATACATATAAATCATCCCAGCCAGTATTAAATAGGTCTCCTGCTGTTACGCCTAAGCCAAAGCCAATTTCGCTGCCATATATTCCTGCCTGGGCACTTATATCAACAAATTTCCCATTATCATTTCTGTAAAACCGGTCACCATTTTGTGGGTCGCGTACATTGCGCAGGTCGCGGTCATATCCAAAACTACCTATTGGCCTGTAGCTATTATTCAATACAAAACAATCAAGGTCGCCATCATGGTCGAAATCAAAAAAGATGGCCTGGGTAGATAACCCTTTATCGGCCAGACCATATTCTGCTGCTTCTTCCTTAAATGTGCCATCTTTTTGATTGATGTATAATTCATTGGCCCTGTCGGCATCTTTTAAACCACCGCTGTTTGATACATAAATATCCAACCAGCCATCCCCATTAATGTCAACCATTGTTACACCGGTATGCCATTTTTTAGAATCCCTGAACCCTGCTTTTTCGCTTACATCTTCAAACTTCCAGTTGCCTTTATTAATGTACAGTTTGTTTTGACCCTGGTTGGCAGTAAAGAAAATATCCGGCTTTCCATCATTGTTCACATCGCCAATAGCCACACCGCCGCCATTATAAAAGTTGCGATAGTTGAACACGTTGAATTCGCCATCGTCTATCACCCTATTATTAAAAGTGATACCTGTTGATGAAGATGGCTGTAACTGAAACAAAGCGTCTTCCGGAAGAGCGTCCTTTTTATGTTGACAAGAGATACAAAAAACAGAAAAAACGAAAAGAAATAGTCGGGGAAATGATGATCTCATATTAGGGAAGCAATATATAGAACTAAAATGGAGTGGTAATAAATAAAATTACCACTCCATTTAAAATTATTCTTACAAAATGTTATTGAGTATAACCTGGGTTTTGAGTAAGATGTGGATTTTTTTGGATTGCCTCAGTCGGGATCGGGAACAATTGGCTGTGTTTATCTGCATCAACCGCTTTAAATTGTTTCGCATCAGCAAAATGACCGAAACGTATCATATCTTCCCTTCTCCAGCCTTCCCATGCAAATTCACGTCCTCTTTCTGCTAAAAGGCTATCTGCATTAAATGCACCGGCAGTAAAATTAGCAAGACCTGCCCTTTGCCTAACAGGCGCTGTGTAAGCTAATGCACCTACAGTATTACCCAAACGCATTGTTAATTCTGCCTTCATTAATAACACATCAGAGTAACGGAATAAGGCAAAGTCTGCATCCTGGCTTTGGAAACCTGGAGTAAGCTGCCATTTTTGCTGACGTACTCCTTCGTTTTCATGTGCAACGGTCATGCTGGTAACGTTTGGATCGAAAATTAGCAGTCGTGACCCGTCACTTCCCCTTGTTTTCAATGGCGTAACTCCGTCAGCATCATATTGCTGACCCACCTGCCAGCCTTTTTTACGGGAGTCGGCGTTATTGAATTTGCCATAGTAATCAGCATTAGCAGAAAAACCATTCCATGGGCCACCTGTACTACCCCAATTGTATTTGGCAGCCTGGTTGTAGTGGAAGCTCATCATTTGAATCTGTAAACCCTGTGCATAAATGTGGTCATAAGGGATCACAAATATATTCTCTGGCGAGCCGGTGTTATTACTTGAAAAGTTATCAAGGAAATTGGGCGCCAGGCTATAGCCAGAGTTCAGCAACGAATCACAATACTGGTTAGCTGATGTAAAGCCGGCATTACCTGTTGAACCGGTGATCACATTCTCATTTAAATAGGCTTTAGCCAATAAGAAGTAAGCTCCCCACCTGTTAAGCCTGCCATACTGGCTTGGGTCTTGTGCAGGTGTTTTGTTGCTTAAAACCGGCGCTGTAGCTTTTAGCTCGTCTACCACAAAATTCCAGACCTCTGTCGGAGTACTAGATGAAACCGTACTCGCATCGGTGCTTGATGATTTGATCAATGGCACTTTTCCGAAGTTTTTAACCAGTAAATAGTAATAATAAGCACGCAAAGTTCTTAACTCGGCAATTGAATAGGCTGTGTTAGGAGTTGCGGGCAATCCCTGTAAAAGGCTGATGGTAATGTTGATCTGACCAAGAGCATTGTAACAGTTATCCCATGAACTCGAAACGTTAGCGTGTCCTGGCTGATAGGTATGGAACCACAATGTTGACCACTCGCCACCGTCTGACCAGTCACCACCTACACGGGTAGGGATGATCAAAGCGTCGGTAGTTTCTTCCGAGGTAAGTAACATATTGGTGTTACCTGTAAGGCTCTGTAATTGGGTATAAGTACCCAATACAATTGACTTCAGATACGCAGCGCTTCCGGCTGCGGCATCTTTCGTAACGGAGTCTTTGGTGGGATTTAATTCCTTTTTACAGGAAGAAATGCCTAAGCCAACCAAAAGAGCCGCTGCGATGAATAAATGTTTCTTTTTCATTATAATATTTGATTTTATAATTTATTTCAATATTAGATTTATACCAAATGATATCTCACGCGCACGCGGATAGATCGTTCTTGTATCAACACCCTGTGAGCTGTTGTCAAGATCTACCGCTGTATTTAATTCAGGGTCGATACCCTTATATTTGGTAAAGGTATATAAGTTATTGCCAGCAACATACACATGTAACTTATCGATATACTTATTGTTTGTAACCGGAACATTGTAACCCAGAGATGCACTTTGTATTTTCAGGAATGATGTACCTTCCAGCCAGTAAGAAGATGGTTGTGAAGAACTTTTGATACCATATTTGCTGGCATCAGCCAATACACCATAAGTTCCCAATTTTGCTAAACTGGTATAGTCCATGTACGACTCATTGAACCCATGGCTGCCATATTGGCCACGCATGAAAATATTCAGGTCAAATTGTTTAAAGGTGAAATTGTTATTGATGGTGTATGTAAATTTAGGATCGGTAGTATAAAACTTCCTGTCCTGGGTACTGCCATCATCTGCATAGTTAAGAGCACCCACATCTTTTGTAGCTGTTCTTGAACCATCAGCAGCATATTTCCAGAATAACTGGTTTCCGTCAGCGTCAAGCCCTGCATATTGCGGTAACAATAAGGTACCTACAGGGTAGCCTACCTTTAAGTAAGCAATTTGTGAAATGGCACCACTGATACCTAAACCTGATGTACCGCCCACATTACGCTGGGTAACATTGAAAGTGGTGTTGTTTAACTTCCCGGAAAGGTTAAGTATTTTATTGCGGTTAAGTCCGAAAGTCATACCAGGGGTCCAGGAGAAGTCTGAACTGCTAACAGCTTTGTAATTCAAATTGAATTCAAATCCCTTGTTGCTCATATCGCCTATATTAGCCAGGATTGTGTTAACGAAATACTGACCACCTGTCGGTACAGTATATTTATATAGCAGGTGATTGGTTTTTTTGTAGTAATAATCAAAACTACCATTCAATCTACCATTAAATAAGCTGAAATCTGCGGCAACATCGGTACTGGTTACCACTTCCCACCTTAAAGCAGAGTTCTGGTTCTGAACAGAGAATGCAGCCGGTAAAAATAATCCTGAAGTACCGTCATAATACTTTTGATTGTTAGGGCCAAATAAGAATTGCGAGGTGTAATCACCTATGGCTCCCTGGTTACCTACTGAGCCATAGCTGGCCCTCAGTTTTAATGAGCTGATCCATTGTACACCTTTCATGAAATCTTCCTGGCTAATAGTCCAGCCGGCGCCAAATGACGGGAAAACTCCTGATTGATTGTTCAATCCCAATTTATTCGACCAATCATACCTGATATTTGCTGTAAAGCTGTACTTATCATTAAAGTTATATTCAGCCCTGCCAAATAACGATTTCAGCGTATACTGAGCAGTTGATGAGCCTATATCTGCTGTAGATATGGAATTGGCAGATCCTATAGCCTGGTGCGACTGATAAATATCATTAAAATCGTGTGCGCCTACGCGGAAATTCGAGAAGGCTTCGGTATAATGTTCAGCACCACCTAATAAGTTAATCCTGTGCTTACCAAAGGTACCTTTATAGTTGATCGTACCGCCATAAGTTGAGTTGGTATAATCCTGCTCACCTTTGTCCACATCGCCATGGCCTGTAAGTGTTGGTGTAAACCCAAGCGGGTCACCAACGGCGTTAACCAAACTGCCTACCGGGCTAAGCGCAGTTGACGGAGGATAATAAATAAAATAAGTACCTACTCCATGTGCAACATTTGCATAAGGGCTGATAGTTAAACCTTTTGCCAATGTATAATCCAATTGTATTTTACCGTTGAGCAAGTCATTAACCCTTTGGTTTTGTAAAAACAACAATTGCGGAACAGGGTTATTTTCCTGTGTATTGTTAATATATTGATAATAGCCTGCATGAAGAGGGTCCATTACCTGCACCACAGATGGCACGGCAGCCGCATTCAGGAATGCGTTTTTGTCTGTAATATTTGAATTGTTATGTGAGCCTGATGCATTGATCGTGATCAGTAATTTATCATCCAAAGCTCTCTGGTCAAAGTTGAAACGGCCATCCAGATTCTTTCTGTCAGAATTGATGGCAACACCCTGCTGATCGAAGTAAGTAACAGATCCCCTGTAATGGCTTTTTTCTGTTCCCCCTGATAAAGCAAGGTTTTCATTGTGGGTGAAACCAGTACGGGTTAATTCCTTAAACCAGTTGGTATTGGCACCCTGGTCATTGGTAGTGGTAGTACCCTGAAGCATATCTGTACCATAGAATGACTTATAAGCTGCCAGGTACTGGCTTCTGTTCATGAAAACAGGTAATTTCTCAGGAGACTCTGACGCTACATAAGAATTAACAGAAACCTGTGCTTTGCCAGCCTTGCCGGTTTTGGTAGTAACCAAAATTACACCACCTGCAGCACGTGAACCATAGATAGCAGCACCCGATGCATCTTTCAAGATGTCAAAAGATTCAATATCGTTTGGTGATACGCTTCGTATATCTGCACCCACAACACCATCGATCACATACAAGGGGTCGTTACCACCGGATAATGATACAGTTCCCCTGATACGTACAACGGGATTATCATTCGGATCGCCGCTTGTGGTGTTTATTTCAACACCGGCAGCTTTACCTTGTAATTGCTGTAAGGGATTGGTAGTTACACCCTGCACAAAATCTGATGAAGAAACTTTCACTACCGCGCCGGTAGCATCTTTTTTACGGGTGGTACCATAACCAACTACCAGCACTTCATTAAGTGAGGTACTTGAGGCGTCCAGTGCAACGTTTAACGCTGCCCCTGTGAGGGCAACATCCTTTTTGTTGTACCCTACAAAAGAAACAGTAATAGCAGTAACCGATGACGGTACTGATAATTTAAAGTCACCGTTAACATCGGTAACGGTCCCGGAAGTAGTGCCTTTAGCAACAACAGATGCACCCGGTATCGGGGAGCCATCTTTTGAGTCTGTTACTTTACCTGTAACTGTTGTATTCTGGGCCATTACGGGCAACGCAGCGAAGCACAGCAGGAAGATAAAACAACTTACTTTGAGTAAATTTTTAAAATTCATAAAATTTGGGTTGAACGGTTTATTGATTAGTTAGTAATATCGTTAAGTTGTAAACTCTTAGCATGTTATCAGTATTTTGAGATGATAATATTCTTGATAACAGGTTTACATCTAACTGCTTAGTTATGGAGGTAAGTTTCTGTCCATGTTATTTTTCATTAGTCAATTTAGTTAGTTAATTGGTTTGTGATTTGGTTAAAGCAATAAAGTATTCCTATCCTACTGCCTTTCGGCATATTGTCGAACATAAAATCATAGTTCACTTAATTGTACGCTTTACAAAAAATGGACTATTAATTGCACAAAGTGCCGATAAATTATTTTATTGATTAATTGGTTTATTTCAGATTTAAATCCGATTTAATCTAAGTTACAACTTAATAAACTTTCTAACAAGTTTAATTTTGTTGCATGCCTATTACAAGCAAAGTAATAAATATGCTACAATATTACCTATTTGTTTTCGGAGAATATAAAAAAAAATGCACTTTTATATATATATATATTTGATAGTCAATTAATTGAAAATAAACATCTATAAAAAAATATAAACTTAATTTAAGGCTTAAAGGTATTTATTTACCCTTTTCAGGTACTTATTTAACGTATTGGCCTGATTTTTATGGGGCCTTAACTGATCAAAATCAACTTATTAAGGAGCCCCAAAATTAAGTTAGGTACCGTTGATACTTCTTAAAAATCAGGATTTGTTCAATACTTCTACCGCTTTGATATCCATTATAATATGATCAAACTGATCACTTGGAACAAGCGCTTTAGCTTTGATACGCATCTTGTATACATAAATAGTATTTACTGAATACTCCAGGATATTAGCAATTGTCTCGTTATCACTGATGCCCAATCGCATCAGGGCGAATATCCGCAGATCGGTATTAAGTACTTCGTTATCTTTTGGCCATATCTGGTCTTCTTTTTTCAAAAGAGAATTAAATATGCTAATGAAATTGGGGAATATTTTGAGGAAGATATGATCGAAAGTATAAAAAAGCGTTTCCCTTTCCTTTTTGATGTTTATTTCATTGACAGATAACAAAATGTCATCGTATTTTTTAATGGATACCTTGCGTTCAACATTTCTCTTAAGCTTTTCGAGCTTTAAAATATAACCCGATATCACATTGAAGAAATAGCCGATATATTCTTCCTTAATGTGGGTATCCTCTATCAGCTTATCATTTATCTTTTCTAACTGTACATTCTTTTCTTCAATTATCTTTTCCTTAACCTTCAGTCTTTTCAGTTGGATAAACACGATAAACGATACCAATAAAATTAAGATGGCAACCACTGCAATTGATAAAAAATAGAAAAGGAATCTATTCTTTTCATTCTCTGTAATAATAATTTTTTTTGCGGCAATGATAGGCAACACTGCTCCTATCTCGATTTTGCGGAGCCTGGCTCCATAAAATTGAGCATCGTTCATGGCCTGCTGTACAAATATATAGGCATCTTTTACATCACCCTTGAGGTACAGTTCTTGTCCAAGCTTAAAAATGGCCAGCGTTTCTTTGGTTGATGCCTGAATATCGTTTATCGCCCCTATGGTTAAAAGTTGTATACGTTTGTCGCTTTGATCAGGTCCGGGGTAAAAAATACTTTGTGCAGTTGCAATCATCGCGCGTTGATGGGCGGTGAGCTTATAATGCTCCAGTAACTCCACATAATATGGAGAGGGGTGTTGTAACTCCAATTTCCGCATCTGCCTGTCACCCTTATTCCGCAAAAGTTCAAAGGAGTTCGGTTTTGATAATGCTATTGCCGAATCCAGGTATTTAATGGATTGCGACCGGTCAAATGCTGCATAATCCTTATCACTGTTATAATCGGCAAGGTCAGAATAAGCCCTGGACTTTAATGTGTAAAATTCCAGTTTTGAGCTATCATTAAGCAACCGGGTATTAATTTGTTCAAGACTCTCAAAGGTTTCTTTGAACATCCCTGCTGAAAGCAACAAAAAAGCTACTTTGATCTTTGTGTCATACTCATGAGATACGTTATGGGTTTCCCTGCTTATTGCAAGTAGTTTTCGGGTGTATATGTAAGCGGAATCAAACTGAAAAACTTTATATTCTTCATATAATTTTCCGCACAGATCATACTGGGCATTGTAATTTGTTTTGGAGGTACCTTCAAGCTTCGATTTTAAATTTTTGATACGTAATTCTTTCTGACCATCATACATTTTTCTCCTGGAAAGCTCTATTTTTAATTGGGCCAAAATGCTATCCGTTTTTGCTGATGAATATGCTGAGCATCCAAAAAATGATAATAACAGGACCAGTATAAAAATTCTCATATTGAAGTTTGGTATTTTCAGGTGTCTAAATCTATACTTAAAAAATGAGTTTTATTAAAAAATTGGTGCAACAATTTGCATTTTAAATTTTGAAATAATTATAACCATTGCAAAAAAATTATTATGAAGTTTTTGCAGTGATCAAAAATGTCATGTTAACTCCTTAATTAGAAATTCTTTATACCTTGGGTTGGTAAATAAATAGCTATAAGCTAAATAATGCGAAGAAATATAAGCATCTTCATAAGCCCATTATAAGTCTCATGAGAAAACTATTAGTAACGCTATCACTGTTAATTACCTTTAGTATTTCATATGCCCAGGTTTTAACACCCAGGCAGTTATTTCCCGGTTTATTTGAAGCTGTTCAGCTATCCGATATATTTCCTGATAATAAAACTTTTGTAGATGCCACACCCCGCCGCGACCCGGTACTGATCATGAAGGATTATAATGACCAGAGGGATAAACCAGGTTTCGATCTGAACGAGTTTGTGATCACAAACTTTATTATACCCGGTGCAAATAGCAATGTATTTAAAAGTGATGTTTCGCAGGGCATACGCAAGCATATTGATACCTTATGGCAGGTGCTTTACCGCAAGCATGATACGGTATCAAAATATTCTTCCTTAATACCCTTGCCCAATGATTTCATTGTTCCGGGAGGGCGTTTTCGTGAAACTTATTACTGGGATTCATACTTTACCATGCTTGGTTTGCAGGAAAGCCATCAAACTAAGATCATTCATAACATGATCGCCAATTTTGCTTATATGCTGGATAAGTACGGGTTTATACCCAACGGAACCCGTACCTATTATTTAACCCGTTCACAACCCCCATTCTTCTCCATGATGCTTGATCTGCTTGCCAAAGACGAAGGTGAGCAGGTGATCGTAAAATATCAGCCCGAACTGATCAAGGAATATACATTCTGGATGAGCGGCGCCGAAAAATTAAAACCCGGTCAGGCTTATCGCATGGCTGTACGTATGCAGGGCGGAGAATTGCTAAACCGCTACTGGGATGATTCGGACCAACCGCGCGAAGAATCTTTCAAAAAAGATGTGACTGCCGCAAAGGAAACCAAGCAAAAATTGGGAGATTTTTACCGGAATATAAGGGCTGCCGCCGAATCAGGTTGGGATTTTAGCACCCGATGGATGGATACCACAGGCAAACTGGAAACCATACAAACTACATTTATTATTCCGGTTGACCTGAATTGTTTGCTTTATCATTTGGAGCTATCCATAGCAAAATCATATCAGTTACAGGGAAACGGGCTTAAATACCGCCTCTATTTAACTAAAGCCAACCTTCGCAAAAAAGCCATCCTAAAATATAGCTGGAGCGAAAAAGATGGCTGGTTTATGGATTACAACTGGAAATTGAGACAAACAACCCCTCATCAAACACTGGCGGGTGTTTTTCCGCTTGATTTTAAAATAGCAAGCCCCATGCAGGCAGCTAAGGTGGCTGATGGCTTAAAAACTAAATTCATGAAATCGGGTGGTTTAATTACTACACTTAAAAGATCAGGCCAGCAATGGGACACACCAAATGCCTGGGCCCCGTTGCAATACATGTCGATCGACGGCTTAAACAAGTATAATTACAATGGATTGGCGCGCTCTGTAGCCGAAACATGGATAAGTACCAATATCAGGGTATTCAATTCAACCGGTAAGCTGATGGAAAAGTACAATGTAATAGATACTGATGCAAAAGCAGGAGGCGGAGAATATCCGTTGCAGGACGGCTTCGGGTGGACAAATGGTGTACTGCTCAACCTGCTGAATAAATATCACATGGACAATCTTTAATCTTTTTATAAATTCACGCACCAATATTAAACAACCAGCATGAGCAATAACACATCCATTTCTTCAATTGATGCTTCAGATCAACCTGTATCAACCGGTCCTATAAAACCTATCTATATTATCGGTATCTTATTTTTTGTTTTTGGCTTTATCACCTGGCTGAACTCTGTGCTTATTCCCTACTTAAAAATAGCCTGCCAGCTAAATAACCTGGAAGCATTTTTTGTAGCTTTTGCCTTTTATATCGCTTACCTGGTAATGGCGGTTCCGTCAACCTGGGTGCTTAATAAACTGGGGTTTAAAAATGGTATGGCCGCTGGCTTGCTGCTTATTGGTGCAGGCGCCCTTCTTTTTATTCCGGCTGCAATGACTCGGTTTTACCTGTTATTCCTGATAGGCTTGTTTGTACAAGGAGCCGGGCTTGCCATATTACAATCGGCATCCAATCCATACATCACTATTTTGGGGCCTATTGAAAGTGCGGCTAAACGCATCAGTATTATGGGCATCTTTAATAAGGTTGCCGGTGCTATAGCGCCAATTATACTGGGGGCTATCACTTTAAAAGATGCTGACCAGTTAAAAATAAGATTGTTAAAAATGTCAGATATCGAAAAGCAGGCTGAGCTTACCATCCTTGCTCATAAGGTTATCTTACCCTATATCGTTATCATTATTGTACTGGTTATCTTAGCCATAGGTATTTACTATTCTACATTACCCGAAATAGATACCAATAAAGAAGATACAACTGCCGAAAGCTCCTTATCGGCAAATAAGAAAAGTGTTTTTGAATTCCCGCACCTGCTGTTAGGTGTACTGGCTTTATTCTTTTATGTGGGAGTTGAGGTGTTGGCGGGTGATTCGGTGATACTTTACGGATCAAGCATAGGAATACCATTAAGTACTGCTAAATTTTTTGCCACCTGCACCTTTGCGGGAATGCTGGCCGGGTATATTGTTGGCATCGTTTGTATACCGCGCTATTTTTCACAGCGCAATGCTCTAAAAGTTTGTGCTATTATGGGTTTAATATTTGCCTTAATCTCCCTTTTCACTCATGGCTATATTTCGGTATTCTTTATCGCTTTCCTGGGCATTGCCAACTCGTTAATGTGGCCGGCTTTATGGCCGCTGACCATTAACGGTTTAGGCAGGTTTACGAAGGCGGGTTCGTCACTATTAATTATGGGCGTGGCCGGCGGGGGCGTGTTTCCTATTCTTTACGGCTTTCTGTCAGACAAATTCAATAATCATGAAGCTTACTGGATACTGGTGCCCTGCTACTTATTTATTCTCTATTATGCAGTGAGTGGTTATAAAAAAGGCTTTCCAAAAAAAGTTAATACTGATTTATAGAGCGATGATTATCTAAAATTACTTGTCGCAATATGCCCTGCTAATGTCGTATTACAGGGTTTCGGGTGCTGATTTATCGGACTAAATTTGTTTATCAAAACAAAAGGTATTTATACTCCTTTAAATTTAATAACCGAAAATTATGCAAAAGATAACTCCATTTCTTTGGTTTGAAAGTCAGGCCGAAGAAGCCATGAATTTTTATACTTCTGTTTTTAAGGACTCGAAAAAAGGCGAGATCAGGCGATATAGTGAAGGCGGCCCCGGCCCGGCCGGAAGTGTAATGACTGTATCATTTGAACTTTTAGGGCAGGAATTTATTGCGCTGAACGGCGGATCGGCATTTCAGTTCTCTCCTGCTACCTCATTCTTCGTATTGTGCGAAACCCAGGAAGAGGTAGACCATTATTGGGAGAAATTGGGCGGCGACGGCGGAAAGACAAATCAATGCGGCTGGCTCGACGATAAGTTTGGTGTAACCTGGCAGATCGTACCAACAATACTTAACGAGGTGGTGATCCATGGTAATGATAAGGAACGAACAGCCCGTGTAATGCAGGCCATGATGCAGATGACCAAGCTTGATATCAAAAAGCTGCAGGATGCCTATGATGGAAAATAATCTGGCGATCAGATCAGGTTCAACATCTTCTGTGTGGCTTTGATAGCGGCTACAGTTTGGTCGCTATCCAACCCACGGGTTTTAAATTCCTTACCCTTGCAATCCCAGGTGATAATGGTTTCGCAAAGTGCATCTGATTTACCGCCTGGCGGTATACGCACGGCGTAATCCTTCAACAAAGGCAGGTCAAGTTTTTTCTTGCCGTAGATGATGTGGAGTGCATTCATAAAAGCATCATACTGGCCATCGCCCTGTGCATGCTCTTCAAATACCTCACCATCTACGTTAATCTTTAATGTCACCGAAGGCCTGAGATTTTTTGAATGGGTAAGCACATAGTTTTCGATATGTACCTTCTCCTCTATTGCATTGCTGTCGAGTATGTCGGATATGATATAAGGCAGGTCTGATTGCGTTACGGTTTCTTTCCTGTCGCCGAGTTCAATCACACGCTCTGTTACCTTTTTCAGGTCAGCATCAGATAAACGGATACCCAGTTGCTGCAGGTTATTCTCGATATTAGCCTTACCGCTTGTTTTACCCAAAGCATATTTACGCTGACGGCCGAAACGCTCGGGCATCAGGTCGTTAAAGTAAAGGTTGTTTTTCTTATCCCCATCGGCATGTATACCGGCAGTCTGGGTAAATACGTTTTCGCCTACTACCGGCTTATTTACAGGTATCCTGAAACCTGAGAATGTTTCAACCAATTTGCTAACGGTATATAGCGACTTCTCTTCAACCGATGTTTTCACATCTTTCATATAATCGTTCAGCACCGCTATAGTACTTGCCAGCGGTGCATTACCCGCACGTTCACCCATGCCATTGATGGTCAAATGCAGACCTTTTACACCCGCATTTACTGCTTCCAGTACATTGGCAATGCTCAGGTCGTAATCATTATGGGCATGAAAATCAAAATGAATCTGAGGATAACGCGGCACAATGGCATCCAGGTACTTCCTTGTCTCAGATGGGATCAAAATACCCAAGGTATCCGGCAGCAAAACCCTTTTTACCGGTTGGGTTGCTAAAAAGTCAAGATACTGAAAAACATATTCCGGCGAATTACGCATCCCATTGCTCCAGTCCTCCAAATAAACATTGCATTCAATATCGTGTTTGCGGGCATACGCAAAAACCTCTCCTACTTCTTTAAAATGCTCTTCAGGCGTTTTTTTAAGCTGATACTTTAAATGATTCAAAGAGCCTTTGGTCAGCAGGTTCATCACTTTTGCACCCGCTTTAACCATCCAGTCAACAGAAGTTGTACCATCAACAAACGTCAATACCTCAATTTTATCTATAAAACCGTTTGCTGTGGCCCATTCCATAATTTTTTTCACCGCCTGGAACTCGCCTTCTGATACCCTTGCAGAAGCAATTTCAATCCTGTCAACCTTTACTTCGGTCAATAAAAGTTGTGCTATCGTCAGCTTTTCGGACGATGAAAAGGATACCCCGCTGGTTTGCTCACCATCGCGCAGTGTAGTATCCATTATCTCTATATGGCGTTGCAATTGGCTCATTATAAATTAATCAGGAACGGCTTTTATACTTTAATAGATACTTTTAGAGGCAAATTCCCCGATGTCTTCTTTCATGGCCTGCAGATAGTCGATATCATCAAAGCCATTCAGCATATTGTGTTTTTTGTAGCCGTTGATCACGAAGGATTCTTTCTCACCGGTTTTTACCAAACTGATGGTTTGCTCGGGCAGATTAATTTCCAGTTCCGTTGACGGATCAGCTATAACTGCTTTAAATATCTTATCCAAAAATTCCGGACTTACCTGTACAGGCAGGATACCGATGTTTAATGAATTATTTTTGAATATATCGGCAAAAAAGCTGGATACCACACAACGGAAGCCATAGTCATAAATAGCCCATGCCGCATGCTCGCGACTGCTGCCGCTGCCAAAGTTTTTACCTCCTACCAGTATCTTGCCTGAATAAGTGGAGTCATTTAATATAAAATCCTTCTTAGGTGTATTATCTGCGTTATATCTCCAGTCTCTGAACAGGTTATCGCCAAAGCCTACGCGTTCGGTCGCTTTTAAGAAACGGGCGGGAATGATCTGGTCGGTATCCACATTCTCGATAGGCAGAGGGACAACGGTACTTTTTAATATGGTGAATTTATCGTAAGCCATTTTGGTAATTTGAATTTTGGATATCTATTTACAATAACTCTCTTGGATCTGTTACTACGCCTGTTACAGCAGCCGCTGCAGCCACCAAAGGGCTTGCCAGCAAAGTGCGGCTGCCCGGACCCTGGCGGCCTTCAAAGTTGCGGTTACTTGTGCTCACTGCATATTTACCGGCAGGAACTTTATCATCATTCATGGCCAAACAAGCAGAGCACCCCGGCTGCCGCAGCTGGAAACCGGCTTTGTTTAATATATCAAGTATACCTTCTTCTTTGATCTGGCTTTCTACAATGTGCGAACCCGGCACCAGCCATGCAGTAATATTATCGGCTTTTTTGCGGCCTTTTACAATGGATGCAAAGGCTCGAAAATCTTCAATGCGGCCGTTGGTACAACTACCCAGGAATACATAATCAACCGGTTTACCGATGATCTGCTCATCTTCAGCAAAGCCCATGTAAGCCAATGATTTTTTATAAGATGCCTCACCGTCTTTCACTTGCGAAGCTAATGGAATATGGTGCGAAATGCCTGTTCCAAGTCCGGGATTTGTTCCGTAGGTGATCTGTGGTTCGATCTGATCGGCGTTGTAAGTTAGTTCTAAATCAAATTTAGCGTCTTTATCTGTTTTTAAAGTTTTCCAGTAAGCTAATGCTTTATCCCAGGCCTCGCCTTTTGGCGCCAGCTCCCTGCCTTTCAAATAAGCAAAAGTAGTTTCATCAGGTGCGATCATACCGCCGCGTGCCCCCATTTCGATAGAAAGGTTACAAACGGTCATACGACCTTCCATGCTCATGTTTTCAAACACCTCACCGGCAAATTCAATAAAATAGCCTGTAGCGCCGCTGGCAGTAATTTGTGACAGGATAAATAAAGGAACATCCTTTGGAGTAACACCTTTACCCAATTTACCATTAATGGTGATGCGCATCTTTTTAGGCTTCGGCTGCATAATGCACTGTGACGAAAGCACCATCTCTACTTCTGATGTACCGATACCAAAGGCAATAGCGCCAAATGCACCGTGCGTAGAGGTATGTGAATCACCGCAAACAATGGTCATGCCCGGTTGAGTGATCCCGTTTTCAGGACCAACTACGTGAACGATTCCATTTTTAGGATTATTCAATCCCCAGTGCGAGATGCCATATTTAGCGGAGTTATCTTCCAGTGCCTGCAACTGATTGGCTGATAACGGGTCCTGAACCGGCAAATGCTGGTTAATGGTTGGTGTGTTGTGGTCGGCAGTTGCAAAGGTTTTATTGGAGTACATTACAGATATTCCCCTGTTTTTTAAACCCAGGAATGCCACAGGACTTGTTACCTCGTGAATGAAATGCCTGTCAATAAAAAACACATCCGGGCCATCTTCGATCTTCCTGACCACATGTGAGTCCCACACTTTATCAAACAGGGTTTTTGGGCTATCGCTCATTGCATTAATATTTGAAATATAGTTTTATAATTCCGAAACAGGATCGCAAGTTCGGAAAAAATAGCCGGAAAATCAATAGCTTTTTTTAAAATTTATTTATCAATTCGTTCAAAACAAAGAAAATAGTCCAAAAACCATATTAGACTAAAGTAAAAATACCGTAGTCCGGAATATAATTTTCCAATATATATTATGGTTGTGCCGGAATAGCGATCAAATTATTATAGATCAAATCTCACCATTTGTCGCAAATCACCCATGCGATAGTCGTATTTACGACTCACAGCGGTGCGGATTATGACGATATATTTGTACAGATCAAATTTAAAAACACATCGATATGAGAAAGCTGAAATTACAAGTACAAATATCTGTAGACGGATTTATTGCCGGACCAAACGGCGAAATGGACTGGCTGACATGGAATGCCACCGAAGATTTTATAGATTATGTAACCGAACTCACGGATTCGTGCAGCACTATGCTGCTGGGCCGTAAACTGGCCGAAGGTTTTATCCCCTACTGGACAAATATTATCAGCAACCCCGAAGATCCTCAATATTCATTCGCCAGGAAAATGGTTGATACCCCGAAAATTGTTTTCAGTAAAACCCTTAGCAAATCTACCTGGGATAATACCGAAGTGAATAATGGTGATCTGGTATCCGAGATCAACCAGATCAAAAGCCAGGATGGGAAAGGCATTATTATGTATGGCGGTGCTGAGTTTGTTTCGTCGGTAATCAAAGCAGGATTGATAGACGAACTGCATTTATTTGTAAACCCCGCGGCGGCAGGCAGGGGAATGGCGATATTTAATGCCCTTGATGGTGTGCAACAATTAAAGCTGAAAAAAGCTACGCCTCTGCAAAACGGGATAGTGGTGTTATGCTACGAGCCGGTGAAGGGGTAATGATTTACTTATTTCAGGCAAGGTTAATTCCTTGCCTGAACTTATATACATTTGGAGTATCCTAATCTTCTGATACCGGTTTTTTGTTAATTATATATAAATTACATATCTTTAACAAAACCAACCACTTATCACAATGGATTTCAAAGACCAAATCTTACAGCTTGCAGCGCGTGCTGAAAAAATGCTGCCCCAAATTCAAACAGAAGAAGCTACTAAGAATGCATTAATTATGCCCTTTATTCAGATAATGGGATATGATGTATTTAACCCATTTGAAGTAAATCCAGAGTTCGTAGCAGATATCGGTATTAAAAAAGGTGAGAAAGTTGATTATGCAATAATGAAGGACGGCGAGCCTGCCATATTGATCGAATGTAAACATCACCTTGAGGGTTTAGATCCGCACAATTCACAATTATTCAGATATTTCCATACCACCAAAGCTAAATTCGGATTGTTGTCAAACGGCATGACCTACCGTTTTTACACAGATTTAGTTGAAAAGAATAAAATGGATACTACTCCTTTTTTCGAATTCAAACTAAGCGAGATCAAGGATGTAGAGATTGCCGAATTGAAGAAATTTCATAAATCTTATTTCGATGTCGAGAACATAACAAATACTGCAAGCGAACTTAAATATCTAAATGAATTAAAAGTCATACTTAATAAAGAACTCGATTCGCCTTCAGAAAATTTCGTTGCATTTTTCACAAAACAAGTTTATCCAGGCGTACTGACCGCAAAAGTAAAAGAACAATTTTCGCCTATAATCAAAAGATCTTTTAGCCAATTAATTAATGACACCATTAATGAAAGACTTAAATCAGCATTAAACCAACAAAAACAAAAAGACGCTCAGGAAGCTATAAAAATTGAAGAGGCACAAGAAAATACCAATTCAAATATTATCACTACTGAAGAGGAACTTGAAGGTTTCTATATTGTAAAATCGATATTGAGACAAACGGTAGAAGCTAAAAAAGAGTTACTTATCGAGATGCCCAATCTTACTTTGCCATCTTGTTAGATGATAATAACAGAAAAACTATTTGTCGATTGCACCTAAATGGTAAAAAATCTCTTGTCATACTTGATGAAAATAAAAAAGATATCAAATACGAGATCACTGGCATTGATGAAATATTTAAACACAGTGATTTGTTACTAAAAACAGTTGAGAGATTAAATAAAAAATAATTACAATCAGGTTATGCTTACAGAAAATGATGTAATAGAGACTCTTGCGAATTATTTAGTTAAGAATAATTATATTATTAAAAAATCTTGTACCACAACACAAAGAGGTATTGATTTAATCGCCGAGAGAGATAATGAAGTTCTTTATATTGAAGCTAAAGGAGAGACTAGTTCTAAAGAGTCGACCAATCGGTTTGGATTATCGTTTAATAACAATCAAATAAAATCGCATGTATCGAGAGCTATTCTTTCTTCAATGTTGATTTTACAAGAAAAACCGGATGGTCTAAAAACCAAAGTCGCTATAGCTTTACCTGATAATTTGGGTCATCGAGAGCTCATTTTAAAAATATTGCATCCATTAAAATCACTCTCTATCAAAATTTTTCTAATTTCAGAAAAGGGACAAGTTGATTCTTTGTAATATTACATAAACGACAACGAATTACCACAATACACATGCGTAGCTTTGATTGCCGGCACATGCTGTTTTAGCCAGTCGAGCATGTAAACGGACCCGGGTTCTTCGCTGGCGATATGGCCCAGCACCACCAGGGCGGTTTTGTCACCTTTGGCACGGGCATCGCGGATATATTCGGCGGTTTCCCACTCGGCTATTTCGCCGCAGATCATTACATCCGGTTTTACTTTCGCAATGGCTTCGATCTGCCTTGTTCCACCAGCCGCACCGGGCATAAACAATACTTTTGTACAGCTTTGGTCAGCATCGCCAATAAATCTGACCATTTCAATGCGCAGTTTGTCCTTAACATGATCAACTAAATTCTTCAATGAAGTTGCAGGCATAGTGAGTATATTCGGGATGTCCTGTCCGGCATATTGCTGCCAACCAAGTTGGTCTATTACGCCTTTGGTTACACCATCCGGTTTATGCCGGTGTATGGTATCATGATTGCGCCAAACTGCTATGTTATGCTTGTCAAGCAAATCCTGTTTGTATTTGTACACCTCATCATTTGCCAGCCAATCGGTTTTATCCTCGTGGTTATAAAAAGTGGGCTCATGGGCAATAATAAAATTTGCACCCAAGTCAATCGTCTTCCTGATCACTTCGACAGTAGCAAACATGCTGGTCACAATACCGGAAATCACCGTGTCCGACTTGCCCGACTTTAAAGTATCCACCGTGCCCGGAAAAGGAGCACCGGGAACTTCTTTCATAAACAGATCGATCACCTGGTGTACCGTATACTGTTCGGGTTTGGATACGGCAGCGTTGCTGAGCAAAGGGTCCGCCAGCATAATACCAGCGCCAACGGCGGTTACATTGTAAATAAACTGCCTGCGGCTTTGACCGCTGTGATCGGGTTGATTGTCTGTGTTCATATCTGTGTGTTGTTTGGTAGAATTTAATATGATATCAATGATGTGGTGTTTTGTCATCAGCTTTTATAACTATTTTACCATTGATGATGGTGGTATTAATATTAATATTTTCATCAAAAATCAGTATATCCGCATCCTTACCTGGTTCTAATGAACCTTTTTTATCATTGATCTTCATTATACGGGCAGGGATTGCCGAAGCCATTTGGATCGCTTCAATCAAGGGTACTTTGGCCAGTTGAACCATATTGCGCACCAGCCTGTCAAACGTAACCACGCTGCCTGCAAAGGCAGTACGGTCGGGCATTTTGGCGACCTCATCCTCTATGATCACTTTGATGCCATCCTTCAGGCCTCCTAATATGCTTTCTCCGGGTGGCATGCCTGCTGCCCGCATGGCATCGGTTATCAAAGCGATACGCTGTGTCCCTTTGATCTTATAAATCAGTTTAAGCAAGGGGGCAGGTAAATGTATGCCGTCGGCAATGATCTCCACATCCATATCGTCTATCAGGTAAGCACTTTCAATTACACCGGCATACCTGAATGCGTTACGCCGCGTCACACCAGACATAGCCGAATAAAAATGCGTAGCCAGCGTATAGCCATTATCAAACGCTGCTATTACATCCTCATAAATGGCATCGGTGTGTGCTATGGCAGGCAAAACACCTTTCGAGACCATATAACGGCCAAATTCGATGGCACCTTTCAGCTCCGGTGCTGCACTCCATCTTTTGATGAATTTTGAAGCAGATAAGATCTCTTTATATTCAACAGGATCAGGATCGCGAATGTAACGCGGGTCCTGTGCACCTCGCTGGGCCATGGCAAAGTATGGCCCTTCGATATGGATGCCGATAAATTGAGCGCCATTTGTATTGAGTTTATCCGCTTCTTCATAAACCCTTAGTGTTTCAAGCAGGTCAGCCTTTTCACAACTCAGGGTGGTTGGCAGCATGGCTGTAGTACCATGCCTGGCATGCAGCTGAGCTATTCCGAGAAAAGCCTCTACGGTATTATCCATAAAATCGTGCCCGCCGCCGCCGTGTACATGGATATCAATAAAACCGGGCGAAACATATTGTCCACCTGCATCTATTTCCACCGCTCCCGGTGCTTCAATTGCAGATTCGCTGATCCTGGTGATCTTACCATCGCTGATTAAAATACTTCCACCCTTTAATATTCCCTGGGGTGTAATGACCTGCCCGTTAATGATCTTTAGTTGCATGGTTATTTCTTGCGGGACAAGCGCTGATATAATAAACGGACTTTTACGTTTCGCAATTCATTTTCCTGTGCCAATTCTCCGGGATATAGGTAGTCTTTGTTAAGTGTATTAAAACGTGTATTTAACTGCTCACCGGCGGCCATCAGGTTTTTTAACCTTGACAGGATATCATTCCTGTTAAAATTTCCTGAATTAGCTTCTTTTTCAATCTCTTCATAACGCAAATAATGTATCCTGATGTCTGTCATCAGGCGATATTGTTCAAACTCCTGCTGATTTTTGGATGGTGTTAATGAGTTTAACGTTTTGGCAGCCCATAACGTACTATCCAGCACCTGTTTGATCGTCATTGGTTTTGGAGAAGCTATTACTTCGCCCTGCCTGATTTGATAAGGCGTAGTTTTGAGTGCTTTGTAAAGCAGCATGGATTGCGGTTGATCCAAGCCATATTGCTGTTTGCAGTATGAGGCTATAAATTTTTCTATATCCAAGGGCTTCGCAGACTTAACGCTTTCCAGATAAGCAGCCAAAAGCATATTAAAGCCGCTGATGGGGTACACATGCCTGATAGCGTACAGATCGGTTATATTTTCATCTGTTTCGAAAACAGATGAATAAACACCCGAGGTTGACCAGGAGGTCATGACCATACCTTTATAACCCAGGTCACGCGCTACAGGAATAAAGTTGCGGATATTGTTAAAGTGTTTTTCCCATTGTGTCAGGAAGTAATTATCAGGATGCGACCTTAAGGATGGCGCGCCCCATATCTCGTAACCGCTTTCCATCAGTTTTTGATGATCGCCGAAGTTGTTCATACTCCAGCCATAATTCCAGTCGACCAGGATAGTGCCCTTTGGCAGCAGGTTGATCGCTTCGGGATATTTCATGGCGATATCGGCCCATAGCACCGGCTTTTTACCCAGCTTGATCACGATATTACAAAGCATCCGGATATAGTCGATATACAATTTGGATTTACCTTCTTTTGCTACCTTAAGCTTGCAGCGTTCATCGTGGCCCAGCAAATAGGTTTCATCACCGCCGATATGGATATATTTTGAAGTATGGGTTGATGCCAGTTCGGTATACAAATCGGTAAAAAGGGCGCTATCCTGTTTGGTTTGCAGCGGGCATACCTGCGAGTAATCCTTTTGATCCTCGCGCAAGTCTTTGTATTTCTCATTCCGCAGGATGTATTCCACGTGACCAAAACTTTGTTGCAATGGTATTACGTCAATACCTAAACCATTGCAATACTTCACAAAACCGACGATCTCTGCTTTGGTATAAGCATAACGATTGGGGATAAGCGGATGCTTTTCGAAAGGATAGGTACCCTCCCACTCCATAATGAGCGTGTTGATACCATTTTCGCTTAGTTTTTTGGCGAACGCCTTTAGTGCCGGCATTGGCATAACCTGTATCCTCAGATCGAGGTGAAATCCACGTACCAGGAATTTGTTATCAGGGGTTTGTGAAAATCCTGTTTGAAGGCATAACAGGAATAAAAGGAGTAGTAATTGTTTTTTCATACCGGCGTAATTGGTTCGCAAGTGCTGAAACTTGCAGGCGTACCAAGTTAAATAAAACCGCGTGTTAAAACAGTAATTTTTTTGTTGCTTATTTAAAAGAAATAACGAATTCTGTTTGCCTTTCTGCTACTGTTTTTAATGAGAATTCAAACCCATGGTTCATCAATATCTCGCGCACTAAGGTAAGGCCTATGCCTTGGCCGTCTTTTTTAGTACTATAAAAAGGGGTGAACAATTGTTCGCTTTGCTCAGCGCTGATCCCTTTTCCGTTATCACTGATAGTCAGTTTTCTTGATCTTGTATCGGTGATAAACTTGACATTGCCGTTCTCTCCTACCGCCTCTACCGCATTCTTAACGATATTGATCAGCGCCTGCTCCATTTGCTGCTCATCCGCAGAAATATAAAAGGATTGCTCGCCCATCTGTAATTCCAGTTTGATATTTTTCTCGGATGCCCTGAGCTCCATTAACCTGGAAACCGAAATGACTAACTGGTTCAAATCGACCTTCTTTTTATTTGCCTCAGGCAGTTTTACCAAATCGGCAAAATTGCGCATAAACAGGTTGAGGTTTTGGTTACGGTCTAGCGCCACCTGCATGGCATCCTTCAGCGTATTTGACTGATGCCCCTCCCACAAATTATTAGTTTTTAATGCCGACTGGATAATGGAGTTTACCGGGCCAATAGTATTATTTACTTCGTGTGCCATCATGCGGATCACCTTTCCATATACATTTTTTTCGGCGGCCAGTATTTCAGCGGTCAGCTCTTCTATCATAATGAAATCGCGCGAAAAACCACGGTCAATAAATTGCGCCCTTTGCAGTTTATAAGTAGTAGCGCCGTCAAGCTTAATGGTCTTCGCTTCGCCTGAGCGCAGGTCTTTAATATGCTTCAGGAAATATTCAGGCAGATCATTAACCGAATGATTGATCAGCTCTTCTTCATCGATCGCTAAAATTTGCATTGCCTTGGGATTAATTTGTTTGATATTCTCATCATAATCCAGGATAATGATCCCGGTAGGCGAAGTATAGATCAATTTCTCCAAAAAAAAGTGCTGCTCTTCCTGCAAGGTACGTTCGGTACGCAGATGGTCGATCATATCATTATACACCCCTATCAGCTGGTCGACCTCGTGCTTTCCTGTCGGCAGAAACTTCACATTAAAATCACGGTCTTTTATCGCATCTACCCCCTGCATCAATGATTTAAGTGGCTTTATCAATTGCAGGTACAGGTTCCATGAAATGACCAGAGAGAAAATAATAAATACCTCTGATACAATAAAGAATACCTTGTTCTGCTCAAAAATAAAATAGGTAAGCACCAGGGTGATCAGGTGCAGGATGATAACAAATAATAAGTATTTAGTCCTCAGCTTCATCGTAGGGGATCTGGTATTTATCGAGCCGGCGGTAAAGTGCGCTGCGGGTAAGCCCCAATGATTTTGCTGCCCTTGCTATCTTGTTTTTATGATATTCAAGCGCCCGTTTGATCATTTCTATCTCCATCTCTTCCAGGGTTATGGCCCCCACGCCCGGCAAGGCTAAATTACCTTTTTTTACCGGCGATAATTCCAGCTGAGAGCTAAAATCATCAATATCCAATACGTCTTTCTTGCTGACCAGGATCGTCCGCTCCACCAGGTTTTTCAGCTGGCGGATATTACCCGGCAGTGGCAATGCCTGCAGCCATTTCATGGCACTTTGAGATACAGCTAATTTGGGACGATTATAGATCTCTTTCAGGTTATTTATAAAGAAAGTAACCAGCAATGGGATATCCTTTGGCCTCTCAC
>JBEHXM010000023.1:0-43975 GCA_048498695.1 Bacteroidota bacterium | reverse complement strand
CTTGTCAACCTGCCACATGGCTAATAGCGTAAACAAGGTATTTACGATACCTATTGCTACTGTTTCAAAAAGCTGCTTGTCAAGGTTTGCACCTACCGACTTAAAAATCGTTGATGTATAATTAAAAACAACATTTATACCACACAACTGCTGAAAAACGGCAAGTGTAATGCCAACGATAACGGCAGGCCGCACTGCTTTGCTGAAAACAGCGCTGTAAGAAACAGGAGAATTGGAATGCACCGTTTTCCCGATCTCACCTACTGTATAGCTAACGTATTCCGATGAACCGATCTTTGCCAGTATAAGGTTGGCTTCCTGCTGCCTGTTTGCCTTATAAAGCCATCGGGGACTTTCGGGTAAAAACAGGACGCCGAGTAAAAACAGTGCAGAAGGAACTACGCCCAAACCGAACATCCATCGCCAAACCTCGGGCCCGTTACCGGCCAGTAAATAATTAACAAGATTGGTGATAAGTATACCCAGGACAATGGTCAGCTGATTGATGGCCACATTCCGGCCCCGTACGGCAGTAGGAGAAACTTCCGCGATGTATAGTGGGCTCAACATGGAAGCCATGCCTACCCCGATACCAGCCATAAAACGCATTACCAGGAAAATAGACAGCCCGGGAGAAAAGGCCATACCCAGCGAACTAACCGCAAATATGGCAGCAGCAGCAATAAGGCCGGGCTTCCGGCCATAACGGTCTGCTATCTTTCCTGCTAAAAGACAGCCCGCAATACACCCCAAAGCTAACGACCCTGTCAGGAAGCCTTCCCAAACGGAACTTAGCTGGAAAGCCGTTCTTAAAAACGGGAGCGCCCCGGAAATCACGGCAAAATCAAAACCAAAAAGATAGCCGCCCAGCGCCGATATGAAGGATATTCTTAAAATGTAGCCGTTATTATAGGTGAATGTTGACGAGGTTTTAGATAGTTGCATACGATATACTACTTGAAGCTTATAATTGATTTATATTCAGGTTTGAAAGTAACGCTGTTGATTTTCAACGTTTGTTTTTCCGATCTTGCCAGCCGGGCGACAGAATCGGGCAAGTCGATGAGGTAGGTAGCATTATTCATCATGGGCCTGAAATAAAATCCCATTTCATGATCATTATGTTCTTGGCTAAACCTTTTCAGGCCTATCTCCCAGGGTATCCCCTTGTAAAATTCATCGGCTACCAATTCCCCGTTCAGAAAAGCCATTCCGGTATCGCCAATATAATCAATATTCAAAAAAATATCATTCAAACCATGCGGGATATTTTGGGGAATGTTAACCAATACCTTCCGGGTGCCGGTCTTCAAAATGTCAGGCTTAATATCTATTTCAGGCATCGATACCGAATAGTTGGACATCAGCGGATAACCTGGCTTTTCAGCCAATGTTCCGATATCAATTTTGGGGATAGATTTTAATTTGGGGAAAATGGACAACTTGTAATTATTTTGTCCTTCGGTAAATATCTCAGCTTCCAAACCTGTCTCCAGTATAAGGGATTGGGAAAATACAAGATGACGGCTTCCGTTAATTACCAGTTGATAGGCATCAAGCGCAAGTTGTTTGTTAATAACAAGGATATGGGTTTTGCCTTTTTTCCCCGATAGAATAAAATGTGCCGGCTTGTCTGTATTACAGTTAACAAATAGTTTTCCCGAATGCCGGGATACCCTGCAATTGGCAAGCGGTTTGATCGACGTGCCATTCCCGGCAAAACAGAATTCGGGATTGAGGCCCTTCGTATTAAAAAAAACATAATACGGCACATCGCCATGATTTTCCCCGGTAAGGAGTTGCGCCGTCGCGTAATTCAGCAGGTTGCCATTCAGATCAATGTTGAACGGCAGTACCAGGTTTTCGCCCGAGTTAAGGGTGAAGCCGCCATGTTCAGGCAGTTTTACCTGGCCCCGGCGGGTAGCAATATCAAAGCGAAGACCTGTTTTATTGCTGGTAGTGTCATTATCCTGGAAATTATTGATAAACAAAAAACCGGAATTACCGTCTGAGCGAATGGCATACCGGAGATCGCTGGTATTCTCCGCATTGATATTCTTATTGTTCTCCGGCAGTACAGTAGCCATGGGCGCCAGTATCTCAGCAAAATCATTGATGAAAAAATGGAGCAATTTCAAGCGGTGAAATGAAGGGCGAACCTGCCCGTATTCGCCTATAGGGGCCTGAAAGTCGTAAGATATTTTCGGATAGCCGAACGCCTCGTCATTAAAGAAGTAATGGTCGCCTACCGGGGTAGAGCCGCCATGATACATATAATAACCAATGCCGTTAGCGCCGCTTCCAATACACCGGTTGATCAATGCATCAAGGCTTTCAGCCGGGACCAGCGGCCTGCGGCTATAGGTAGCCATGATACCTGACCCTAATTCGGCTGCAAAAACAGGATAATCTGCCGGCTGATAACGTACCGGGGCATAATCTGGATGATGATGCAGGTCTTTATATAAATAAAATGGGGAATGTTCTTTTTTTGCTACCCATGTCGGATAAGCATAAGCGGCTGTAACCGGTAGTGTTTCATTTGGGATCAGTGCGGCATATCCCCAGCCTGTAGCGGTATAAATTGGCGCAATGAGGCCTGCTTTAATGGCCAGTTCCTTTAACGTCCTCATATGCTGATTGCCAGATTCGGCAAATTCATTTTTTCCTGAAGCCACGCTCACCCCTTCGTGGGCAGTGCTGCGATCCTGGTCGGCTACGGTCAGGTCATACGGCTGGCCGGGATAGGTGATACCCCACGGCGATGCTGAATGCTGCATTTCATTTTCGAGCTGAACGCCAATGATCGGTCCTCCATCTTTATAAAAAAGGCCCTTGAGCTGCTTGCCGATCTGGTTATAAAGTATCTCAACATAATGCAGGTATCCAGGATCATTCGTACGAATGGTCAATGGCTTGTTTAATAACCAATCAGGAATACCGCCATTCCTGATCTCGCCATGATCAAACGGGCCAACCCTGACAATCACCGCCATTTTGTTTTTGGCGCAGATCTCAACAAATTTCCGCAGATCGCGGTCGCCGCTCCAGTCGAACTTCCCTTCCTTTTCTTCATGAATATTCCAGAAAACATAAGTGGCGATGATATTGATCCCGCCGGCCTTCATTTTTTTCACAGACTCATCCCAATATTGATTTGGATATCTTGAAAAATGCATCTCGCCGGTAATGGGAATTATTGGTATCCCGTTCTTAGAAATATAGTTATTGTTAACCTCTATTTTTCCGTCAGGACCTGTACCTCCAAGTGCCTTTAAAACTACCGGCTTAACAACCTCAGCCTTCTTTGCATCAATAAAATACACTTTCTTCTGGGCAACGCTTTTCAGACTTGCTGCAACGATCAGCATGACCATCATAAAAAGATAACTATAATTTTTAAGAGCGTATCGCATCAGGGTTATATTTCCGGGTGTCATGCCATTTAGTATATTGGTTTCTAAAAGTACTTGTAATTGAATTTTGGCACAATGGATTATAAAAGTCAATAGATGGATTATTTAACCATACCTAAACGCCATTATTTGCAGCTTCGTCAGTAAAAATGCCTTTCACTGATTTAATTATGGTGCTAAACATTTTTTTACATGATACGTTATATCTATTAAAACAGGGGGAAATAGATGGCTGTCAATTTAACTGATGGATTTTTAGACCGTTATTATGGATTATTGAACCCAGGCAGCATTAAACAAAGAATTTATAATAATAATTGCATTTTATCAGCCTACTTTTAGGGATGGAAAGTAGTAAATCAAATGCTTTAAACACTGTAGCAAAAAAGGTCAAAGAAGGTTTCATCGGCCAAAAAATGATCGTGCTGCCACCGAACATTAAAAAATCAGTTGTAAAGGCCGATCTGATCAAACGATTTTACCTTACCGCTATCGGCTTTTATCCCCATGCAGATTTCCATGACCGGGAACGAAAATCCGGGTGCAGCCAGTATATCTTATTGTATTGTGTAAATGGAAGCGGGAACATCTGGCTACCCGACAAAAACATAGCGATCAAACCAAACACATTTTTTATTATACCCAAGAATGTGCCGCATCATTATAAAAGCTCCCCCTCAGACCCATGGACCATTTACTGGGTACACTTTATTGGCGATAATGCCGATTTGTTATATGATCGTTATAATGAAAAAAAAACTGACGATTTCTCCATTCCATATGATGAGCGCCGGATACTTGAATTTGAGGAGATCTTTAATTTGCTTGAAAACAGCTTCGAGATGCGTGACCTGGAGATCATCAATATTAAGCTGCAGAACTTTATTTCCTCGTTTATCTATTATAAAGAGATCAACCCATCTTTACAAGATGACGATGTGGTCAGCAGTTCGATTGCCTTTATGAAGAAAAATATCAATAATCTTTACTCCGTTGAAGAATTTGCTGAGCAGCAATTACTGTCAGTCTCCCATTATTCCAGGCTGTTCCGAAAAAAAACGGGAAGCTCCCCAAATCTTTATTTTAACCAGTTGAAGATCCAGAAGTCATGTCAATACCTGTATTTCAGCGACCGCAATATTAAAGAAATATGCGTTGAACTTGGATTTGATGATCCTTATTATTTTTCGAGACTGTTTAAAAAAATGATGGGAATATCACCTGCCAAATATAAAAATCAACATAAAAAACAATGATGCTATTTAGCCGGCTTTAATTAAATCTGTGGCGGAATGCCAGTCTGCATTTCCGCCACAGATTTATTAAGCGATCATTTTATTGGTATAATGATCTCACCTTGTTTAGATCCAGGGATACTTTCGGATCAAATTCATTTTGCGCCATATAGGATTTCAAGCTGTATAAAAGCTGCCTGGCCTCAGGCCGTTTTTCTGCATCCGTGAGCAGATCAATACCCGATATAATAAGCCTGCCTTTGCCAACTTTACATTCGACAACCAATCCAAGCGAACGGGCGGTAACCCAATCATCAATCACCCTTACAATAGGTTTTATTTCTTTACTCAAAGAATCGAGCATCAGAGGGCTGCTGTGCGACATTGCATCCCACCATTGCCAGTTGCTGTATTTTTGTGTAGGAAAACTCCCGAACGCCGGATTCCCCGGATCGCATAAAATCCCCAATGTAACGGGTGGTTGCCCGTTTGTCCAGGCGGTGTTCCAAAAAATGCTGGAAAACCCTATTGCAATATTACCGCCAAGTTTCGCCGGAACTGAACCCTTTTTTAAGGTCAGTAAAACCTTCCCGCCATTTTGCAAGGTGGTCAGTGCGTTTTCGTCCAGCCTTTGTGTCACCACAATATTTTCTGAAACCGTTGGCAATTGGGCCGGATAAACAAAAAAGTCCCAATTATTCTTATAACGGCCAATTGAGATACTCAAATTCAACCGTGAGGGTTTTTCTATCGCGCTTAAGTTCTGAACTATTTGCCCGATTTTTATGCCATTCCCAAATCCGATATCCTGCTTTTCTAATTTTCCGGAATATAATACAAGGCCCTTATCATTTTTAATTACCCACTCGGGGGTAATGCTCTGCAAGGGTTCAGCGCCAAATTGAGCTACTTCTACAGGGATATTTAATTGCTCGTTATTTAGATAAACCATTTTAGGGAACCTTGCCAGTGGAACAACCCTATTGCAAAATTCGGAAAACTCGGCGCCATCGATATAAGATTTCTTTTCCCAAAACGCATTGAGCACGCCCACCAGGGCAGTACCCTGGCCAGGGAAGTCAGATAATCCCAGTAATTGAAACCCTCCAAAGCCTTTTGTCCTTAAAGCCGCCTCAATATCGGCCTTATAGCATAAGGCCTGGAGTTTTCCTGAACAGTAAAGGAAATCTTCTGATAGGGAAGACAGTCCGTTTGCAGCAAGCTGATCCTGGAAAATTTCAAAATTATTTGCCTTTAGAACTCCTTTATAACGTTTTATTTCCTTAAAATCAGGGTAAACACACCATTGCCCGATCTCGTGACTTACGGTTGGATGCTGCCATTTAGCTATCACATCCGACCAATCATAATTTGATTTGGGAGGCTGGCTGTTAATAATGCTTTTTAAGCCGGCACCCCAATGTTGTATGCGCGGATCGGGAGTGCTGTTATAATTACTTTCACTGACAATTGGCCATCCTGCGCCCGTGGTATAAAGCCTGCGGGGGTCTTTTTTCTTCCAGTAAGTAACAAAATCGGTTAAGTATTTAACAAGATTCTTACCTGCCGGCTCGTTTCCATAGGCCAGCATACAAAACGACGGGTGATTGCCATAGGCCTTTACAATAGCATTGCTTTCATCATAAATGTATTGATCCAATGGCGTACCATCGCCAATGGTAGCGCCCTGGTTTGCCCATGATGAACATTCGATCTGCAAATAAAACCCCAGGCTGTCTGCAGCCAGGAATGCGGCCTCGGGCGGGCACCATGAATGAAAACGCAAATGGTTCAAACCGTATGATTTACAAGTATTCAGTTCCTTCATCCAATAAGCAACATCGGTTGGCGGATAGCCGGTTTCGGGAAAAGCAGCACATTCCAGGCTACCGCGAAGTATCGTTGGCCTTCCATTTATCATAAAGTTGGTGCCTTCGGTTGTAAAATTTCTCATACCAAAGGTGCTTACTACCTGATCAGTAGACCCTGCATTTGCAGATAAGCTAACATGCATCCGGTAAAAGTTCGGATCAAATTCGCTCCAAAGCAATGGCTTCTCTCCCATCGGGTAAATGATTTGAACCCTATTTTCTTTTTTCAGGATACTCAATGACTTAGAGAGGGCCTTTGTTCCGCCTGATTTTCTGTTAGAAACTGCTAAAAGCTGAACATCTGCCTGGGCAGGTTTACCGGTATTATTGACAATTTCCAGGTCAGCTACAACCTGTTTTTTTGCTACATCAGGATATAGCTGCAGGTTGGCAATGTAGATTTGCGGCCTGGCCACCAGTTGAATGTGGCCGATGATACCGTTCCAGTTGGTTTGCGTGTGGTCAGAAATACTATGCGAGTTTGGGCCGACATTTATTTCGTGAACAGCGTTATCAACACGGACAGTTATTCTATGTTTACCGGGGGTCAGCAGGTGGTCAAGATCATAAAGGTGGGCAGTTCCAAGACTGTTATGTGCACCTGCCTGCTTACCGTCTATCCAAACCATACTTTGCCAGTGTACACGCTCCAGTTCCAATTCCAGGTGCTTTCCGGCCCAGGAAGCTGGAATCTCGACGGTTTGCTGATACCATGCCGGTCCCTTATAATATTTTTCCGGCTGCAGCCAGAATGGCACTTTTATATGGCCCGGTTGCCTGTATTTTTCATAAACAGGTTTAAAAAAATAACCCGAGTCTATAATATCACCCGTCCAGGGTGTTTTCAGTGTAATATCATCCCCTTTTCCATTTGTCGTCATAGAACCAGGAAGGGTAAGATGATCTTTAAGCTGCTTCACATACCATTTTTCTTTAATGCCTTTATTTAATGAGTCTATCTGAAAACTCCAGGTTCCGGAAAGATCTTTTACTTCGGCAGCTACACCGTGAGTCGTTTTTTGAGCATTTGCTTTTGGACTTAAGCAACACACCAGGAATAGAAACAATGGGATATAATAAATTTTCATATTTTATTCAGATAAATCGGGATATAAAACGATGTAAAAATAATTGGTTTTGATTTTTTGAACATACAGGTTAGCATTCTACTATTAAATGGAATATTAAATCTAAATGATAGACAATATGCTCATTTTAAATTGTCCTGTAAGTCAAAAAAGAAGCCCCTTTCGGGGCTCTTGCAAAAATGTGGTTACCATTTCGGGTTTTGAATCATTTTACTGTTAGAATTTATTTCATTTTGCGGAATAGGCCAATAGTCGTGCTTTCCGGGCACATAATACTGCTTGCCAACTTTGTCGCTGCTGTTTAATTCCTGTTGCAGTAAACCCCAACGTTTCAGGTCATAAAAACGTTGACCTTCTCTCGCAAATTCTATCATCCGCTGATGACGTATTTCTGTCATCATGGCTGCCTGCGATGCCGGTACTGCAATAGCCGGAAGGTGCGCCCTGTCCCTTACCTGTTTGATGTAGGTAAACCCTTCTGCAGCTTTGTTTTGCATCGTAAGTGCCTCACCTATCATTAACAATACATCAGCGTATCGTAACGCCCGTTCATTATTACTTGATGTATAATCTGATGCCCCGCTGGCCCCCGCAATCTCCCCATCCTGTTTAAAATTCTGATATTTTTTGAACATGGAGCTATAACCAAATATCAATTTAAAATCAGAAAATGGTTTATTATAAAATGTAGCACCCGGATAATCCCATATCAGTGTTGCATACATTCTCGGATCGAAGTCGTTGGCTGTTGTTTTTTCCTTTTTAAACTCATTGAAAAGTTTGTCGGTCGGACTAACCTCAAACCAGCCTGCAACTTCTGCCGGAGCAAATTCCTGCGCAGTGGTTACCCCAATGGCTTCAGCGGCATTTTCGCCGGCCCATGGATTAGTTCCGCCAACATCCGCCAGTTGGATCTCAAATACCGACTCCGCATTGTTCTTGGTGGTTGCCAGGAAATTATCTTCATAATTAGGCATTAAAGAATAAGAGAATGGGGCTGTTGTCAGTTGTTTAAGCGTAGCTTCAGCAGCCGCATAATCTTTCGTATAAAGCTGGGCTTTACCAAGGTAGGCAATTGCAGCTCCCTTGGTTGCACGGCCGACCCATTGTGACGGATAGCTCACCGGCAAATTTGCAGCTGCGTCTGTAAAATCCTGTTTAACCTGTTTCCATACATCAGCCTCAGGAGACTTGGCAACAAAATAGTCCTCTTTGCTTACCGGAACTTTTAATTGCAATGGTACATCGCCGAAATTAACAACCAGGTTGAAGTAATTCAGCCCTCTGAGGAATTTAGCCTCCGAAGTATAAGTGGCTTTTGCAGCCGCGCTTAAACCCGGAACTTTCCCTACGTTTTCGATGATCTGGTTGGCGCGGAAAATAGCCCGGTAGCTTACATTCCAGAAATCACTCACCGGTCCATTGTCAGGCGTATTGGTGAAGGTCGAAAGACGGTACAAATCGGCCACGTCGTTCCTGATAAAGAAGTCGTCGCCCCTGCCATTGGAAAGCTCAACCCCGCGTACGGCCCAATAGCCCCCGTTTACATCCCTTAGCAAGCTGTAGGTGGCGGCAAATGAACTTTGCACATCAGCCTCCGTCTTCCAGTATGTTTCGGTAGTGATCTGGTTAGGATTTACCTTTTCCAGTACGTTTTTTTTACAGCCAAGGAATACCATAGCTGCTAAAGTCAGAATAAAGATCTTTTTCATATTACTCTTCTTGTTTAAATTATAGCCCCAATTGTAAACCGATACTAAAGGTCCTTGCAAGCGGGTATGCCACATGTCCAAAATCCACTCCACGGTCAAAGATGCTTCCTGTTCTGCCCAGGTCGGGGTTAAAGCCGGTATATTTTGTGATCGTAAATACATTATCACCGCTAACATAAACTCTTAATGAATTTATTTTTAATTTCCTTTTCAGTGCATCTCCCAGTGTATAACCTACCTGCAAAGTTTTTAATCTCAGGTAACTGCCGCTTTCTAAGAACCTGGATGAAGTTTGATCGTTAAAGTTAGGATCGTCTATCACCGCACGCGGAACGGTAGTATTGGTATTTTGCGGCGTCCATGCTTTTAAAGTTGTTGTTGAGTAGTTAAACTCCAGGCTCATGCTCTCCAGGTCCTGCCTAAGTCCGTTATAGATTTTGTTACCCTGTGTTCCCTGGAAGAATGCATTGACATCAAAGCTATGATACGATAAGTTGAACCCAAACCCGTATTCAAAATTAGGGAACGGACTGCCCATGAAAACTTTATCCTGGTCATTGATCTGGCCATCGCCATTTGCATCCAGGAATTTAATATCACCGGCATGTGCATTGGGTTGTATCACATTACCTTTTTTATCCTTATAAGCGCTCACTTCGGCATCTGACTGGAATATCCCCACATCCTTTATCAGGTAAAATCCGGTGATAGGACCATTGGCTTCGGTCAGGGTACTTGAAGCGCCGTGGTGTGTAGGCTGGCCTCCAAAGATCTGTTGCGTTCCTGTACCCAATTCGAGTACTTTATTTTTTACAGCACTGAGGGTTCCAAACACATTGTATTTTAATTTCCCGATATTGTCTGTATAGTTTAAGCCCAGCTCAATACCGTTATTGCGCAATTTACCTGCATTTACAACAGGGTTGCTGGTTGAGCCGGCCGAGCCCGGTATAGGCACATTCAGCAATACGTCATCCGTGGTTTTGATAAAATAATCAGCTGTAAGAAATAGTTTATCATGAAAAAATCCGGCATCAAATCCCGCATTCACCGTTTTGGTATTTTCCCATTTTATGTTTGGATCAGCAAAAGAGGTTTGAATGGCGCCAAACCATTTTTGCTGGCTTGTACCGGTTACATAATTGATGTTAGAGGCTACTGCGGCACTATATTGGTAATCACCTATCTCCTGGTTACCTAATTCGCCATAGCTTGCCCTTAGCTTAAGAGTGGAGAGCACATTATCTTGTCCGTAAAATTTCTCATTGGATACATTCCAGCCTAAGGCGATTGATGGGAAATTACCATACTTATTATTAGAGCCAAACCGGGATGACCCATCTCTTCTGATACTCGCTGTTAACAGGTAACGATCATCATACGAATAAATGATACGCCCTAAAGCTGATACTAAACTACTTTCAATGCTGTTGCCGCCTGTGGTTGAGGTCCCGGCGCCTGCATCAATATTCTCCAGCCCGTCCGGCAGGTCTGTTCTTGCCGAGAGCAAATAGGTGTAATCCGTTTTCTGATAGGTATAACCTGCTAATGCCTGTATACTATGTTTGCCAATGACCTTGGTATAATTCAAAGTATTTTCCAGTAAAAGCAGGTTATTCTGGTCTTTGCTGATGCTTAGGTCATTTGTTGGATGAGAAAATAATGTACCTACCACATATCTTTTGTAATAATCTGTACCTGTACCGAAATCGCTGGTATAGCCAAAATTAAGTTTATAGGTCAGGCCCGGAAGAATGGTTAGCTGTCCGTAGGCATTGGTCAGAATGCTGGAGCTAACACGATCAATATCTTCCAGGTTTAACTGTGCAATAGGATTGGCTACGTTAACTACCGGTCCGGTGGCGCCTGCATAGCCCCCAATGGCTGTGGCATCATAAATGCCAAAGGCAGGGATCATTTTTGCAGCTGACCCAACCGGGTTACCGCCCTGGCCGCCCCAGCCGCCGGGCATATTGATCGTTTTCTCGCGTGTCAGGATAATTGTCTCCCCGAATTTAAAAGGGCCTTTTGAGGTTTCGGACTTAGCCCTTAGGTTGTACCGGTTATATCCGGTCACTTTGACGATGCCGTCCTGGTCAAGGAAACTGCCCGAAACACTGAAATTGCTTGTTTCATTACCGCCGCTCATCAGCAAATCATACTGCTGGATGGGTGCTGAGCGATAGATCGCGTTTTGCCAGTTGGTTCCTGCACCCAACGATTGTGGATTTGCAGCAATATCCAGTCTTGCCAAACCGGCAGCATCATGTGCAGCATTGCTTACAGTAGCCCATTGTTCAGCATTTAACACATCCACCTTGTGTTCGATATTTTGCACCCCATAATTGGCATTGGCCTGGATAACCGTGTGCCCGTTTTTACCGGTTTTGGTAGTAACCAACACCACGCCATTGGCAGCCCTTGATCCATAAATGGCAGCAGCCGAGGCGTCTTTTAAAATGTCAATCGACTGGATGTCATTTTGACTAAGGTTATTGATATTGGCCACCTGCACACCATCTACCAGGTATAAAGGCGTGGCGTTATTTAGAGAACCAACTCCGCGGATCAGGATTCTCGTTCCTGATCCCGGATTACCGCCAGCCGCTTCAATGGTTACGCCAGGCAGTTTACCCTGCAATGCCTTGGTAACATCGCTCACGCCCTGTGATTTAATATCAGCACCTTTGATATTCGCAATTGCACCGGTGAGGTCTTTCTTTTTAACCGTTCCATATCCGATCACCACCACTTCATTCAGGTTATTTTGTTTGGTTTCAAGGCTGATGTTGAGTGTTGGACCGGTTACTTTGGCCGACAATTTTTGATAGCCAATAAGATTGAAGTCAAGGGTTGATCCAATGGATGCATTAATTGAAAACTTGCCGTTGGCATCCGTGGCGACACCCTGATTCGTTCCTGATAAAACAACGGTAACCCCCGGAATAGGAGATCCGTCATCCTTGCCGGATACAATACCGGTGACCGTATTTGTTTGTGCATCAGCTTTCAGGTAGGATGTACAAATCAGGATCACCAACAGGCACAGCGTTCGCAATAGAATTTTAGTAAATTTTTGCATAGTTAGTTGGTTAAATTGGTTTTAATAAATAGTTGACGGCCAGGAAAAGCCTCCAGAATTATTCCATCAAATAATTACAGAGCAATAATTTTCAGTAATACCCGGTTTAAAATGCTTTAATTGGCTACGTAAACGTAACGGGAATGTGACTTTTCTGAAATGGACAAATGTTTTAAAAAGATGGATTATTAGCGCATTTTTAATATGATGACCATTATTTAATGTCAGAAAGACGTTAAATCCATTTTATACCCGTGCTATACCCCCATTAACGGGTCGGTTTTACCGGGCTTGCCGGTTTCTACCCTGCCCGCAAAGCGCTCTTCAAACTCCGGATGCCCTTTAGCCCTGATGCTGAAATCATACCAGCAATGGGAATGTTCAAGGTTTAACGTGAGGGTTGTCTTTGCACCTGGAGCTACCACTTTATTTTGGCCGCCCATACCGTAGCTGTTATCAGTTAAGGTAATACTGTGTGCAACAGTATCCTGGTTTTGGATACGGACAATGACATTCCCGGTTAATTTGTTTCTATCTGCCTGATAATCGCACTCTACTATCAATCCCGGGTTATTCTTATTGCCTGTAAATTCGCGATAAAAGCCGTTTGGCCCGTAAACTCTAAGGTGATACTGATCATTTTCAAAACGGTCGATCATCCATTCATCCTGTAAGTTGTCGCCTGCCGCAACGCTGTAATCCCAGGTACGCAATAATTCCTTTTCGTAAGGCTTCATGGCATATACCCTGAAAGGTGATCCGGCTGCGTTTTTGCCAAAAACAGTATCGCCGGCCTTAAAACTGAGTTGAAACGTATTTTTAGCTTTGCTGAATTTTCCGTTGGTATACAATTCATAAGGCAGGGCGCAAGCCGGACGAATACCTTTTTCCTGCTTCGGAAAATGAGGCGACTCCCTATGTTGCGTATTGATCTGTGCGATTTCCGCTTCAGACAGCTTTTTAAAATTATCTGGCGCCTGCTTAAACTGTGCCTGGTGAATATGCTCTATAAATTTATCCTTGTCCAGGAATTCCGGTGAGGTGATCTTCTCACCGTTGTACGGGCGAAAAACAGAAGTCAGGTCGCCGCAGATGGTACGCCGCCATTGGGTAATATTTTCTTCGCGTATCTTTTTCCCGGTTTTTTTCTCCAGGAAGTTTTCTACAAACTGCAATGACGAAGTATGGTCAAATATTTCGGAACAAACAAAACCGCCGCGCGTCCAGGGTGAGGCGATGACCATAGGCACGCGGTAACCAAGCCCGACAGGGGCTTCACGGATATAGCTTTCGTTGGCCGAAGGGTTGGTTTGCTGATCTCGGGTAACAAAATCCATTCTCGGGTCTATCCCTTTGGACACTTTGCCGATATGCTCTTTATAGGGGTTAGGCACTACAAATGGAGGCACATGATCAAAGTAGCCATCATTTTCATCATAGGTCAGGATGAAGATCGTTTTTTTCCATACCTCGGGATTGTCCAGCAATATTTCCATGGCTTCGCTCACATACCATGGCCCAAACCAGGGCTCACCGGGATGATCAGAAAAATTTCCGGGCGCCATCAGCCAGGATACAGTTGGCAAGTTTCCATGCTTTACATCTTCCCTGAACTGGTGAAAGATATCCCCCTTCGGAACGTTCAGGCTTCTTCCTGTCCCATTGTCGTCATATTGCAGGGTACTCAAATTATGGAAATCAGGATCATCACTATTGGTAGTAAAAGCTTTGTTGTTGAGGTTTTTTGAGGATTGGGACAGGTTATCAAAATTTTCCGCTGTATATTTTTGCTGTGCGCCTTCCACATTTTTTAGTAATCTCCTGATCGCAGCCAGGCGCTGTGCAGCTTTAGGATCGGCCTGGTTTTTTTCCAGCTCAGCGGCCTGCTTTTGCAGTTTTTCTTTTCCCTCCTGCAAACCTGCTATACCACCCTTGTGCAGGCGGACATTGTACTGTGTAAAATACTCCAGCACATTCGTGCCAAAATTACCCAGCCAGGCTTCTTCTTCGCCTTTTAGACCGTAACCCATCGTCAGGTCGTTCTGATAAACCTTCCAGCTAATACCATTTTCATCCAGCCTTTCCGGGAATGTCGTCCATTGCAGCTCAGGATAGTTATAGTTCTCCACGTTCCATAAATGCGCCACACCTTCAGGGCGGTTGCTTTCCCTTACAGTGCCCGTCATCCAATAATGCCGGTTAGGGTGAGTCCCGGTAATGCTTGAGCAAAAATTCTGATCGCAAACAGTAAAGGCGTCCGCTAAGGAATAATAGAAAGGGAAGTCCGACCGGTCGCCATAACCCATTGTTAAAGGCATATCGGTATAGGCTTTATTTCTTGATCTTTTAACCTTCAGCCACTGATCATATTTGCCCTTGTTCATGGCATCGGTCTGGTCCGACCAGCCATGCGGCAGCGATCCCATCCAGGCTATTTTAGTTTGATTTCTGTCGAGGTGAAATGGACAATAAGTATCACCCGCAGGGTCAGTTTGCAGCCATACCTTATTTTTATTGGGCAGGTCAATAGCGCGCGGGTCATTAAAGCCCCGTACACCCTGCAATGTTCCTAACTGGTGGTCAAAAGAGCGGTTTTCCTGCATCAGGAATACAATGTGCTCCGCATCATAAAAACTGCTCCCCACTGCGGGGTTGATTGCTAAAGCTTTCTGAATAACTGGCGGAAAAAGTTGGGCCAATGCGGCACTGCCCGATAGTAAAGCGGCTTTCTTTAAAAAATCTCTGCGGTTGTCCATAGGTCAAAGTTCTTTTAACGGCTCAAATTTAGATGAAACGAAAGGTAAACAATATTCGCCTTTGTATCATCCCTGTTACAAGACTCCTTTCCATTAGCTGATATTTTTATTTCAGCTGATTTGCATGACTGGCAATTTTCCACATCCCTGCAAAATTTCATAAACTTGCAAATAACCTGGCCGCAATTAAACCGCAGAGCCCTCTTCATCTTTTTAAATTATGAAAAAATCAAGCTTTATATTATTCGCCGGCATTGCTGCAATAACAGTATCATCCTGTAGTACGCAGCCTAAATTGCCGCGCCCCGATCATATCATAGTAGTAATGGAAGAGAACCACGGTTATGATGAGGTGATCGGTTCTGCCAATGCGCCATTTATTACACAGTTGGCCAATGAAGGCGCTTTATTTACCGATTCGCATGGCGTAGTGCACCCCAGTCAGCCCAATTATTTAGCGCTGTTCTCGGGCAGTATACAAGGTGTTACCGGGGATAAATGTTTGCAGGACACTACCCCGTTTACCACGCCAAATCTGGGTGCCTCATTATTAAAGGCAGGCTTTACCTTTAAAGGCTATGCCCAAACTTTACCGGCCATTAGTGCAAAGGACTGCGTCAGCCAGAAAAGTACGCTGACCGGGGCCGACCTGTATGCCCGTAAGCATTGCCCTTGGGTGAACTGGCAGGGCGATAAAGAAAACCAGTTCCCGGACTCACTGAGCCTGCCGATGACAGCTTTTCCCAAAGATTTTTCCAAATTACCTTCCGTTTCATTTGTGATACCGGATATGGATCATGATATGCACAATATCGGCGCGCCAGGAGATGCAGCGGCTATCCAACGCGGCGACCAGTGGCTGAAAGAAAACCTGGCAGCCTATGCCGAATGGGCAAAAACGCACAACAGCCTATTGATCATCACCTTTGATGAGGACGATTTTAAGACCGTCAACCATATCCCGACCATCTTTGCAGGCGCCGGGGTGAAACCTGGAAAGTACGCTGAAAAGATCAACCACTACAGTGTTTTACATACCATCGAATCCATGTACGGTATTGAGCCCGCAGATACCACACAGGCTGAAGTGATCGATGATGTTTGGAAAGATAAATAATTGATCAGTGATGGGTTAACTTCAGTTATTTGCGCCTTACTGCTTATTAGCAGCCGCAAATTGCTGAATATCACTTTTGCTGAAGGTTACCAGTTCGATAATGTTGGCACTGCGCCGTAAAAATGGCGGTACAATTTGCAATGCTTCCTCTTTGCTGTCAAACTCGCTGATGAGCAGTGATTTGTGAAAGCCGGATTTACATCCCCAATAAGAATGTGAAAGCAAATGCGAGCCTGATTCTACAAACAATTTGATTACATGCTGGCATTCAACGGTGTCTTCTGAGTGGGGAATTTCAATTAAAAAGGTTGCCATATCTTTATGTTTTAATTTTATAGTCCGTTAATAGATCATTATTGAGGTTTACTTTATTTTTACAGCCCAAACCAGCGCTTTTTTCTACTGGAGCCAAAATGTTCCTTATCAATTACAAGTGCTTCAGAAGCTTCCTGATGAATTCCGAAAGGTTTTGGGCCGGAGAAAAAATCAACATCCACACGGGCAACTTCACCCTTACCAAACTCGATATAACAGGAACCAGCACCGGTATACGCCGTTTCATTTTCACTCCCTTTATAGGCCGCTATAATAGCAGCCGCAGCAATCTTTCCGGCCCCTTCGGCAAATACGCCGGCCTTGGGTGTACCAACGCTGGTTACATCACCAATGGCATAAACGTCAGTAAACTTTGTCATTAAGTTTTGCCGGTTAACCGGTATCCATCCGTTCTCTGTTAAACCGCTTTGTATTACTACATCCGGCGCAACATGTTTTGGGATACCGAGAAACAGGTCGAACGGCAATTCGCTCCCATCATCCAGGATAGCAGTTTTTTCGCCGAGGGAAGCCACTTTACGCTGTGGTATGAATTGAATGTTTCTTTCGGCAAAAGCTTTGATCAAGGCGCTCGATGAGTCGGGCGACGGAGGAATGGGCGAGCCAAACGGTATCACCAAACTTATGGTGCAGGCATCACGCACACCGGCCTTGCTCAGATAATCGTGCAGCATCAAAGCGGCTTCGCTTGGTGCTGGCGGGCATTTGAAAGGCGCACCGCATACACCAATAATAGCATGGCCTTTTTTAAATTGCGGAATTACATCCCGCAATTTTATAGCGCCTTCAAAGGTGTAGTATTCATTACCGTATTTAGCCAGTCCGGGCGTAGCAGCCATGTCATAATTGGCACCCAGTGCTGCCACCAATACATCTGCCTCATAGGTCCCGTTTTGTGTGGTAACAATTTTGGTTACCGGATCAATAGCTGTAACAGTTTCCTTGCGGAACCTGACGCCGGGCTTTACAATGCTGTTGTAAGGGATCTTGACCGAGTCTGGTTTCTTGTTCCCAAACATCACATCCAGCTTTGAAAAGCCGAAATAAAAAGAATCGTTCTGATCTATGAGGGTAAGATCAAGATTGCTGCCGATGGCTTCAGAAAGCATGGAACTGAGTTCCAATCCTCCAAAACCTGCACCTAATACTACGACACGTAATTTCATCTGCTAATTTTTGGCTATTAATTTGACGTTGGCTTTTCGGTAAAACCCAGCATTTTTGAGATACCTGTCAGCGACAGGCAAAACCCTGTACCTGCCGCGAACACGAAGCCCGCGGCAGGTACATAGAGCAGCCAGTTTACTGTTTCAAATCCTGTAAAATAAATGCCTGTCCATAGGATCATGCCAACTAAGGCAAACCATATACGCATCGGTTTTGAAGCTTTCATAAATATTATAGAATTTACTGAACTGAAACAAATCAGTGAACCATCTCAGTTTTACCAGGCTGTGCTACATAACGCAGGTAACGGTTAACCACTTTCACACCTGCCGGGTATTTCTCATTAGCTTCCTGCTCTGTTAAAGCTGCCGGAATAATCACATCATCACCGTTGCTCCAGTTTACCGGTGTAGAAACTTTGTAGGCCGCTGTAAGCTGCATAGAATCAAGCACACGCAGTATCTCATTGAAATTACGCCCGGTCGACATGGGGTAAGTCAGGTGCAGGCTTACCTTTTTATCAGGATTTATGATAAAAACCGTACGTACCGTCTGATTAGTAACGGGAGTTCTTCCTTCTGAAGTCCCTGGCTCCTCAGCAGGCAACATATCATACAATTTGGCAATGGCTAGTGTTGGGTCGCCGATCATGGGATAATCTACTTTGGCACCTAACGCCTCCTCAATATCTTTTTCCCATTTTAAGTGGCTTTCAACGGGATCTACACTAAGACAAATGATCTTGCAATTTCTTTGTTGAAAATCGGGTGCCATTTTTGCCATGTACCCTAATTCAGTAGTGCAAACAGGTGTAAAATCTTTTGGATGAGAAAAAAGAATAGCCCAGCCATTACCAATCCAATCGTGGAAATTGATGGTCCCTTTTGTAGTTTCGGCTTGAAAATCGGGTGCGATGTCGCCTAATCGAATGCTCATGATGCTTGTGTTTTATGAATGGTTTAAAAAATGATGAAATACTTTTCGTGCTACAATAAGACGTGCCTCTTTTTGCATTTTTCGCATTCGTAAACCTTTGGTGTAATGGTTCCCAATGAGATCAGCTTTATAAAGCGGCTTAAAAATGTTTTTTTTTACGATCAACGAGGTTACCGCCACAAGTGGTGCAACGTATTCCTATAACTGTTCGTTTTATAATGATCTTGTCTAAATCAAGCAATGCCATAACTGGAATAAAAATGCAGCTGTTCAAAAAAAAACAGAAATAAAAGTGATGAATGCGCCGGGTTAGGGACGAATAATAATAAGTTTGGGAAGATGGGAAATTGGTCTTTTAGGATTCGTTTATCCCTAAAGTTTTAAAGAGGTCATCTTTGTATGATTTGCCGATAGGTATCTTAATGCCATTAACAGAAACCTCGGCAGGAAAAACATTATCCACCAGGTGAATATTTACCGAGTAGCTGCGATGAATTCGGACGAATATTTCCGGGTCTAATTGGGCAATAAAATCATTAAGGGTAGATCGTATCATCACTTTTTTTTGCGACGTAAGATGCAGGGTCACATAATTGGCATCACTTTCCAGGTACAACAATTCTTTGAAAAATATCTTCCTGAAAACATAACCCTCTCTTACAAAAATATACTCTTTTGTTTGATGAGGGTATACATGCTCAGTCCTGATACTGCCCAGGCTCCCTGCAAAATTGCTGAATGCTATTTCAATGGCGGCAAACAACTCTTCCTTGGTAAAAGGTTTAACAATATAAGCGTGGGGTTTCACTTTTTTTGCGCGTTCAATGGTTTCCCCATCACTGTTGGCGGTTAAAAAAATGAAAGGGATTCGGTGCAACTCATTCAGCTTTTGCGCCACATCTATGCCATCTTTTTTACCCGATAGATGAATGTCTAACAACAACAAATCTGGCTTGTTATGCTCCAGCATCTCAATGGCCTCTGTATAGTTTATTGCAGGCCCGCAATGTGTATAGCCCAACTCATCAAGCGTGCTTAAAATGGTCCTGGCTATCACCAGTTCATCTTCAACAATCCCTATTTTTAGTGAGCCCATAAATTTCAGTCTTCTTTTTTACGCAAGTTCCGGTTAGTAAAATTAATGATAAATGATGCACCATTTTTATACTCATATTTTACATGACCTCCAATTTGCCGGCTCAGGTCATTGATCAGTTGAATACCCATCGTAGCTGCACTGGCCAAATCAAAATCGCCGAGCAAACCAGGACCGTTATCAGCATATATTAATTCATACTTTCCTTCTGCCAGGATATGAATTTTAAGGCTTATTTCGCCTTCGATATGATCATTAAAGGCATATTTGAATGAATTTGTAAGCAGCTCGTTCATGATCAAACCAAGCGGGACAGCAGAGTCAATATCCAGGTACAAAACAGGCACTTCGATATTGATCACTATCTTATTTTGTTTTTTAAATACACTTTCTATCTGCCTGCACAGGTCATTTACAAACCGTTTTAATTCAATGCTGCTTAAGTTTTCAAACTGGTAAAGGTTTTGATGTATCAGTGCAATGCTCCTTACCCGGTTGCGCCCTTCCATTAATGCATCTTTTGCGGCTTCATCGTTTACTGCTTTACTTTGCAGTTCGAGTAATCCCGAAATTACCTGCAAGTTATTCTTTACACGGTGATGGATCTCTTTCATCAGCACATCTTTCTCCGAAAGTAATTCGGCCTGTTCTGATAATGACTGTTTTAACTGCATGGTCCTTTCGCCCACTGTCTGTTCAAGTTTATTTTTATCTGCTGCCAATTGCTCCGTTCTCGATTTTATGATCAAATAAACAGCTATTATCAACAACAATACAACCAATGCAATAAACCACCATTCCAGGTAAAATGGTTTTATAACAAGCAAAGGGATATTTAATTCGCTTTTTGCCCAGCCCCCTTCCCGATTTTGTGCTTTAACACGCAATATGAATTTCCCATACGGTAAGCCGCTGATGTGAACAGAGTTTTCATTGATATAATTCCAGTCTTTATCCACACCTGTTATTTTATAGGCATAGTGATGCATTTCGTCTTTTGCAAAATCCAGCAACTGAAATTCAAGTGTAAAGAAACGGTCATTGGGAGCCAGTATTATTTGCGGGCTACTCAATAATTCTGTTGTTTTATTTACCAGTTTGCTTTGAGAACCGATAAATTGGTTAAAAGCAATAATGCGCAACGGCATATTTGAAGAGTTTGGATCTGCCGTAAAATCTTTGGGGTTAAAAGCAATAATGCCGTCCAGCCCGCCAAAAAAAAGCCGCCCGTCTTTTGCTTTAAATGAAGAGGTCCGGTTAAACTCATTATTTGCGATGCCATCCGCGGTAGTATAGGTATTTACCGAAAATGTTTTTTTATTGAAACGTATCAGCCCATAATCGGAGCTGATCCAAAGATTGTCAAATTCATCCGGCTCGATTCTGTAAAGCACATCCGAAGGAAAACCGCTGGAGATATTGAATTGCTGAAACAAGTTGGTTTTGGTATCCCAGCGATATAACCCGTCTCCATTTGTTGCCAGCCAGAAAGTTCCATTATCATCAGCATAGGCATCCAGTAAACTAAGCCGGCCGATGATGGATGACTGATAATTAATAACCGACCATTTCCTGTTGCCTGATGATTGATGACCGGCAATAATTTTGTACAACCCGTTCTCCGCAACTGCCCAGATCGTGCCGGCTTTATCTTTAAAAAAGCGGTACACAAATTTTGCTTCAGGAACATTTTTAGATGCATACCGTAATGAATCAAATTTTTTGCTGTTGGGATTGAATAATGAGAATCCATTGGTTCTTCCAAGGAGCAGTAGGCTGTCATTGAGCGAAAACAATGACCATATTTCATCCCTTCGCCCATCGGCATATTTAGACAGCGTATTGTTTTTATCATCATACCGGTAGAGGCTGTAACCACCGCAATACAATGATGAATGATGATTAATGAGGGCATACTTGTATTCGTCGTCAGAAATGTAACGGATTTTATTGTCCTGTTGCTGAAAAGTATGCGTCCAGGTGTTTGCCACTACCCTGCCGGTTTCATCGGCATATATTCCACGGGCCTGATTATTTTTTTCAACAGATTGTTGCCTGCTTGTAAAGTATTGTGTAAACCGGTTCTTTTCTATCTTCAACTGCAATACTCCCAGCGAGGTACAAAGCCAAAGGTTTCCAAAATTGTCGGGGAAAAGTTTGTATAAAAATAAATTTTCAAAAGATTTTATTTCCGGTTTTGAAACGATCTTTAAAAAAGCAGTTTCATTCCACAGGTAAAGTCCATCAGTACCGATATAAAGTATGCTGGATGCGCCATCCGTTGAGTTTGCGGCCTGATACCAATATTTGCCTTTTATACTATCTGTATTAAACCCTTTTACATCCGCGGGGAACTTACTTTCACCCCGGCCCGTGATCATGCCAATATTAAATTTATAGGGCTGTGTGGTAGTTGTATACGTAATTAAAAGATCATGCCGGTTATTAAAACCAAGAGGGAGCGATCTTAGCGCATCTTTTTGAGTAAAGGCAATCACGGTATCCTTCTTTACCAGATATTGCGTGGACTGGTTAAATATTTTCAACAGTGTTTTTCCTATGCCGAACATACAAAAAGGCCCCGTGGCCCGGTAATCCAAAGTGGATGTAGCACCAGGACTATCCCAGTCTTTCATTTCATAGCGAAGTGTAAACCCTTTTTTGAAAGTATATTGCCAAAGCCGGGAGGGATGCGCTGTCAGGAAATCAATTTGATCGGTACCGTCATTCGATATCCAGTAAACATCCTGTTCTTTAAATGGCAGTTTTGGAAAGGCAGCCGTAAGTGTTTTAACTTCCTGCGTTACCGGATTCATCACATCCACCTTGCCGTTAGTTGTAAGCTGAAAGCCGGTGCTCCCATATTCAATAAACAAATTGCCGGCATCATCTTTTGCAAGCTGCACCACCTTATTATCCTGCAGGTTGTTGCGCTGACGGTTAAAAAGCAAACTATTTTTACCATCATAACGGTTTAGTCCGTTACGCGTTCCAAACCACAGGAAGCCTGCTTTATCCTGTAAGCCACAAAATACTTCGTGCGAAGCCAACCCATCTTCAATGGAAAGCAACCTTTTGGTAATGGTATATTCTGCCTGGTTATTTCCGGGCTCACTTTGCCCTAAAACAGCAGCACTGGTTATTATTAAAACCAGGAATATTGTGAAGCGAAGGAATGGCTGGGTCATTACAGGAATGAAGATACATATTTTGCTGATCAGAATTTGATTATGAAACCGGCTATGCTACACGGTCTTAATGCCTTGTCACATAAGTTCATATCAAAATAGTTCTCTAACATTGTAACATTTTCAGAAAACTTACACTAATTGAGCGTAATTAATAAAGCAACTGATTCAGTGGAAAACAAAGAAGGCTATTTTATGCAGCTGATGCACCAGCACAAAGGGATGCTATATAAAATAAGCCGCATTTACCAGGACACAGCTGCCGACAGGGATGATCTGCTTCAGGAAATGACACTGCAGTTGTGGCTGGCTTTTGATTCATTCAGAAACGAAAGTAAGTTCAGTTCATGGATGTACCGGGTGGCTCTGAATACTGCGATCCAATTTTTTAAAAAGCAAAAGCGCAGACCGGATAGCGACCGGTTGCCAGATACCGCGGATCAATTGGCGGCCTCTGCTACCGAAACTGAAAAAGATGAACAGTTGTCCTTATTATACAAAGCTGTAAAGCAACTTAATGAGATTGAAAAAGCGCTGGTATTCTTGTATATGGAGGATCAGCCTTATGAAGAAATTGCAAACAGCCTGGGCATAAGCGAAGGAAACGTGCGGGTGCGGCTTAATCGTGTTAAAACAAAATTAAAGGAAATAGTAAAAAACATGAATTATGAATATAGATGATCTGAAAGATGCCTGGAAAAACGAAGAGCCGGGCACTGTGAACTTTTCAAATGAGACTTTAAAAGGTAAAACATCTTCGGCCATTGATAATATCCGCCGTACAATGAGGAACGAGCTGATTGGCACCATTATATCTTATTTTATTATGGCCGGATTTTTATTCAGGCATCCGCAGTCGCCGCTTTTTTTCAATTTCGCATGTGTTATGCTTTTTTCATTAACCCTGTTATTATGCTATTATTTCGCCCGGTTTTACGCCTTTTATAGGTCTATAAAAAATTATAATACCAGTCTAAAGGAAAGTGTCAGCAAAGCCGCCTATGAGTTAGAATTAAATATGGAATTATATAAAGCGTTTAATTTATGCACCGCACCAATGGCGGTTATCATAGCTTTAGGAATAGTATGGGGACAGGGTGCCACCGAATTTATCACTAAAATATTCAGCGCCGGGTTTACCCCTTTAAGTGGACTTATCACTTTTGGCTCCATATTTATAATGTTTATAGCCACTTACTTCTTTATTGGCTTGCATGTAAAGCTCAATTATGGCAAACATTTAAAAGCATTAAAAAGTATAATTGCTGATCTGCAGGCTGAATAATTTAATTAGGCGGCTTGTAGTTATAAACTACAGGCATATTTGTCCGAAGTCTGAGACTTCGGACAGCGGACGTAAAAGTAGAGTTAAAACAATTTTATTCATTAAGACCCAATTTACATTATTAACCGGATTTGCGGCTTCAGTTATAAAAAATAATCCACCTGTTAAATTCACTCATCATCCAACCCTTTTCCGCCGAGAATCTGCGGAATATATTTTTCAACCCTCGCCTCACGGGTTTTAGATTGTTTGGGCTGAGAAAAATAAAACAGATATCCCCTTTGGCGTCCGGGCGTTAAGGCTTCAAAGGCAGCTTTGAGCGCGGGGATATGATCCAATTTACTTTGAAATTCTGCTGGAACAGGGAAATCTTCGGTTTTTTTAAGCGTTACTTTTAATCCTGCTTTTTCTACCTCAATGGCTTCAAAAATATAGGTTTTCAGGACGGATGCTAACTCTGTTATCTCCCCGGCATTGGTAAACCGCACCTGGCGGGCCGACTGCACATTTTCCGTTTGCTGTATCAGGATGCCGTTGGAATCATTTAACAAAGTGCCTTTGAAAAACAGGAACGCACAGTACTCTTTAAATACATGTATCAATACGACGTTATTCTTCTGAAAGGTGTAACACGGGCAACCCCATTTCAGTTCCTCCGTCAGGCCGCAGTCAAGCGCGATCATTCTCATTTTGCTGATCTCTTCCCGCCACTTTTCTTCTTTGCTGAAATAAAAATCAACTTTGGGATTCATTCCTTCCTTTGCCATAATAACCTATTTTGTATGCTATTTATACCCTTAACAAGCCACGGAAGCCTCTTGCTGCATAATAGGAGTCTGCTCCGTTATGATACAGAAAAACGGTATCGTACCGGCGGTCGCAAAAAATAGCGCCACCAAGTTTCCTGATGTCAGCAGGCGTTTTTATCCAGCTCGATGTTTTCAAATCGAATTTTCCGAGTTGCTGCAGCTGACGGTACTGTTCCTCAGTTAACAATTCTACGCCCATTGCAGCAGCCATATCTGCAACGCTGTTCTCGGGTTTAAATTCTTTTCTTGCCTCCAGGGCTTCACGGTCATAACATAGACTTCTGCGTCCCTTAGGGCTTTCTGCCGAACAGTCACAAAACAGGTATTCGCCTGTCTTTTGATCAAACCCTACCACATCGGGCTCGCCGCTAGTCCCTTCCATTTCATTCAACGACCATAGTTTTTGAACGTTCGCGTCCAGCTTTGCTTGTATTTTGGACCATACAAGACCATCATGACGGTGCACGTTTTTCTCAAAACGAATCTTCAATGTATTGAATAATTCTTCGCGTTGCTCCAGTGACAATTCTTTTTTCATTCTATTAATTAACTAAACTGATTTTCCTATCCGCCGGTCTCAGGTACCACGATAACACTGTAAAAATAGCCAAAACAATCGGTGCGATAATTTGCGCTTTTACATCATTACTGGCAATATGCGATATTACCGCTCCGGTCATGGTAAAAAATATACCTGCGTATGCCCACTCCTTAAGCAATTTAAACTTCGGGACCAAGATGGCTATTACGCCCAGCATTTTCCAAATGCCGATGAGCGAAATAAAATAAATCGGGTATCCCAGCGGTTTAAAACCCTCTATCGTCTGTTTTAGCTGTAGTGTCTGGGTTAGCCCTCCAAAAAATATACAAAAGGATAATAGTATGGTAATCATCCAATACCAAATTAGCTTTCTCTTTTCCATATCGATCATTTTAAAGTGTTTAATACATCCTGCAGCCTGTTATGGGCCCAGTTTATACCCTGTGCAAAAGGCAATTTCAGCACCTGGTCCCGCTGCTCAACCGACTCATAGATCACATGCATATTAACTCTGCTGGTTTCATCAGTCAATTTTTCAAACTCCGTTATCTCCAACTGCACACCATAAGGGGTATTTCCCATTTCAAATGTTCTTGTGATCTTCCTGTTCGGGCTAAACTCATGGATCACCCCGCTTGCCTGGAACACCACGTTCCCTTTAGGGTCTTTTGTTTCAAACTGCCAGCTGCCATACTTTTTAGTTTCAAGTTTCAGCACTTTCGTTCCCATCCATTGCTCAATAAGTTCAGGCTCTGCATAGGCTTTGAAAAGCAATTCCAATGGCAGATCAAATTCCCGGGTAATTACCATATCCAGTTTGCCGTCTTCGGCATTGATCTTTGTTTTTAGTTCCATAATATGCTATTTTTTAGGTTTGTAATTTTTCATGATAACTTCTAATTGGTTGAACCGATCATCCCACATCTTACGGAATGGCTCGATAAAGTCGGCTACTTGTTTCATATTTTTTGCGTTGATGTGATAGTAAATTTCTCTTCCGTTTTGTTTTTGACCAAGCAATTCGCACTCTGTGAGTATTTGCAGGTGTTTGGAAACGGTCGGCCTGGCTGTGTCAAAATTTGAGGCTATAGCACCCGCCGTCATAGTTTGTGAAGCAACCAGCAGTAAGATAGCCCTCCTGGTAGGGTCGGCTATTGCCTGAAATACGTCTCGTCTTAAATTCATTATGTAGTTATTTGACTACAAATATAAGTGTAGCTATTTAACTACGCAAATTTTTCGTAATTTTTTTTATGATGGTTTATTAGTAATAGGTAGAACTACCTGCATAAAATAGGTAGTTCTACCTATTTAAAATTGATTACTGATGAATATTTTTGGCGCTCAAATTATGATACAGATCAAACAAAAGATACTATCAACGGGGCTGTTGATGGCGTTAATCTGCATAAGCATTTATAGCTGCAACCCCATCATTTCCACCTTTGATCAGGCAGCTTACAGCCAGGTTACTTCATTGAAAGTGGATGCTTTGTACCTGATGGACAAATCCACTGAAGATTATACTACTCATGAAGCTGAAGTAACCGCATTGCAGTTAGAAGTCAGCAAAGCCATTGAATATGATAAACACCGCCCGCATAACACCATTACCAATAAAATGTGGGGCATTCTAAATGATCCTGACGGTCATTTACTTGGGGGATTCATTGTTAAATGGAAGAAGGACGGTAAAGAAAGTCAAATTTACATTACAGAAAAGAAAAAACAGATCGGGGAATCTTTTGACCAGATCGCCGAGTTGGAAAGTAAAAAAATTAAATCTACAAACTAAACGATCATGGCAATTGACCTTACAAAGGTTTTCAATACATTGAAGACAGGGATCATTCATCTGGCAGAGAAGGATGTAAAAGATTATATTGCTGAAGCCGCTAGTGATGGTCAGGCCATACTTAATGAACTTAAAGCAGACCTTGAAAACTGGACGCAGGAATTGTTCAGTAAGGAGCTAAGCAAAAGCGACTTTAAAGACCTTGTTCTGGGTCAGAAAGACGAACTTGAAATGGTAGCGTTAAAAGAAGCCGGCATCGCGGAAATACAGGCAGATCAATTTAAAATTGATGTGATCAACCTGATCACCACCACCATTGCAGCATTGATCCCCTAGTGTTATTGAGCGCTCCAAAAACTGATTAAGATTGATCTCTGATTAACCGATCTCTGATCACTATTCCAAAAACCCTATCTTGCAAGCATAATTATCATTATGGATTATGTTTTAGGGATCGATATAGGAACCGGCAGTGTAAAAGCTGTGGCGGTGGATATGGCGGGACAATCATTTGAAATGTGCCAGCAGCATTATCCTTTTAATGTTCCAAAGCCCGGCTATCATGAGCAGGACCCGCAACTGATTTGGAATGCTTTTATAGAAAGCATTAAGGGTGTTATCACTAAAACGGGTGAACAGCCGCTGGCTATCAGCTTAAGCAGTGCTATGCATAGCTTAATTGCAGTAGATAAAAATTGTATGTCATTAGCTCCTATGATGACCTGGGCAGATAACCGGAGTTCTGAGATAGCTACCAAATTAAAAACTACAGAAGAAGGTCTGTCAATTTATAAAGCCACCGGTACCCCTATCCATGCCATGTCGCCTTTATGCAAGATCATCTGGATAAGGGAAAATGACCCGGAATTATTTGAAAAGACCTGTAAATATATTTCCATCAAAGAATATATCTGGTACAGGCTGTTTAAAGAGTTTAGTGCTGATCATTCCATTGCATCCGGCACTGGATTATTTGATATTATTGAACTTAAATGGTACCAGGATTCCCTTAAACTGGCGGGGATTACCGACCAGTTACTTTCTATACCTGTACCTACTGACTATCAAAAAAAATATACGGATGTTCTACCCGGATTAGGTTTTCTTAAACCGGGCATACCTTTCTTCATCGGTGCAAGCGACGGCTGCCTGGCCAATTTGGGCAGTATGGCAACGCAACCAGGTATTGCCGCTATTACCATTGGCACCAGCGGGGCTGTAAGGGTGGCCAGTAACAAACCACTGCCCAATATAAATGCCATGACATTCAGTTACCTGCTGGACAAGGATACTTTTATTTGCGGCGGCCCTACCAATAATGGCGGCGTTGCCATGCAATGGTGGTTAAAAAACATTTCTGGAAACACCAGCACCGAAAGTGATTATGAGCAATTATTCAAAAAAATAGCTGAAGTGCCAGCCGGTAGCAATGGCTTGATATTTCTGCCTTACCTGGCTGGAGAGCGTGCACCTATATGGGATAGTGAAAGTTGCGGCAATTTTTTCGGCATTAAATTGTTACATACACAGGCCCATTTTTCACGGGCGGTTTTGGAGGGTATTTGTTATGCATTAAAAGATGTGCTGGATGCGGTGCAGCAAAATTCTGAACCGATCACGCAGATCAACATCAGCGGCGGATTTACAAGATCCGAAGTGTGGGTACAAACACTGGCAGACATCACCCAAAAAAACCTGGTGATCGTTCAGGCTGATGATGCATCAGCCATCGGCGCTGCATTTATCGCTTTAAAAAGCATAGGGGCCATTAATAAATATCCTGATTCTCTTCCTGATCAAAAAACATTTAAGCCAGCTCAGCAAAACGCCGAGGTCCATCACAACAACTTTTTGATCTATCGACAGCTTTATTCCAACTTAAGGGAAACCATGCATCAGATCTCCGGGATGAAGCAATAGCCTGATTTTCAAAGTCACAAAAAAAGCTATCTGCCAAATGGCCGATAGCTTTAATCAGATAGTTAAATTAATTAGGGGGTTATTCAATACCGGCCAGCTCATCAGTATTAACTGCTGCTGTTACAATATTCTTGTGGTCGTTATAATGTTCTGCAATAAAGTTATGGTTGATCAATTCTGAACCGGAATTGTGATTCAGGCTGAATTCGGTAGCATTACCGCTTAACTCAATTTTTGCATGATCTTTCAAAGTTACATTAGCAATGTAAGCATCCAAATCTAATTTAGCTGATGCATTATTGTGCAGATCAACACTAAACTCAATTTTAGAAAGCTTACCGAATGAATTTATTTGTGCATTGTCATATGCTGTAACTGAAACCAACTGGTCAGTGCTCACCCATACGATCAATTTCTCATTGGTGTATGAAGTGATACGCAGCGTACCATTCTTAGCCTGCACCAAAGCGCTTTCTGAATAATATTTGTTGTAGACTTTTACTTGTGGCTCTGAATTATCAGAGATGAATAGTTCAACATTTCCGCGAACTTCTATTTTATTGATGGCTTTGATATCGTTTAAAACTACGTAGTCTGCGTGATTTGCAGCTGATGCATAAGTGAAATTTGAAATTCCTGACAGTATTACAAACAGTGCGATTAAGGTAAAAATTCTGGTTTTCATTTTATTACTATTTTGATTTTCAACTAATTAAAATGATTAAACAGGGGCTTGATTTTTTGTTCCTTATGTAAATCACACGACTTACATATACCCTATTTAATTCGCTGCAAAGGTGTTACTTTATTTGGATAGAATCGTCATGTTAGTGTAATAAATACACTAAGCTTCAATGTGCAAAATTGACACTAAAAACGCCGTTTTTTAAGCAAAATATGGCCTATCTCGTTTTAAACACAGAAAATAAATAACTGCAATTATCTGAATCAACATGGCATTCCTGGTCATTGGAATATTAAATGTGATGCTGGGCCTGCGCATGAAACCGCAACTTTAAGCATAAAAAAAGGCAGGTTACTATCCTGCCCTTTTCATAAATATATATGGAGTTGAAATATGATTTATTTCCAGCCGCCGCCCAAAGCTTTGTAAAGTTCCGATACAGCACTTAGTTCTGATCTTTTTATCGAAGCCAGCTCCAGTTCACTTTGTAACACATTGCCTTGTGCAGTGATCACTTCCAGGTAGTTGGCCATTCCGTTTTTGAACAACAAATTAGAATTGGTAGTCGCCTGTTGCAAAGTTTTCAAACGGTCGGCTGCAATAGTTTGCTGGGCCTTCAGTTTATCTATCTTCACCAAAGCATCTGATACCTCGCCAACAGCAACCAATACGGTTTGCCTGAACTGGATAACTGTTTTTTCCCGTTCAACTTTGGCTACTTCATACTGTGTTTTCAGTTCTTTATGATCCAGTAAAGGCTGCAGCACACTGCCGGATACCACACCAAATAATGAGGCTGGTATATTGAACCAATTACTGGCTTTGAAGGAATTAACTCCCCCTTCAGCTGTGATCCTTAATGCAGGGTACATTTCTGATTTGTTGATTCCCACCTTGGCGTTGGCAATGGTAAGCGCCAGTTCCTGGCTTCTTACATCAGGCCTGCGGTTCACTAAGGCCGACGGCACACCTGCCGATAAATTTTCAGCAAAAGCGATATCGTTTAAGCTCGAGGTCCTTTCGACTTTACCGGGCAGTTGTCCTGTTAATATTTGCAGGGCATTTTCCTGCAAAGTGATATCCCTCTCAAATTGCGGAACCAGTTCAGCAGCGGCCATGCGCTGTGCTTCGGCCTGCTGAACGCCTAATAAAGTTACCTGTCCTGCATCATACTGTAGTTTGATAATGCGCAGGGTACTATCATTTAATCTTACATTTTTCTGCGCTATCTCTAATTGTTCATCCAGCATCAGCAGGTTATAATAGCCCTGAGAAACATCGGCCACAATATTGGTTTGCACCGCCTTTTTGGCTTCGGCTGTCTGCAAATAGGCCGCCACAGCGCTTTTGTTCTGGTTACGGATCTTACCCCATATGTCCGCTTCCCATGAAAGGGAAAGGTTGGCAGAATAATCCTCGATATGCTTCGAGCCGATATCGTATTGCGACAGGCTTAAGCCATTCAGGCTATTATCTGATGGCCGGGTTGTGCTGGCGGTAACATTTAAACCCACTTCGGGCACATTGTTCCATTTTACCTGCTTTACCAATAATTGTGAAGCCTCGATATTTTTGATCGCCAGCTGCATATCATAATTTTTCACGATAGCACTATCGATCAGTTTTTGCAGCGTAACATCTGTAAAGAAGCTTTTCCATGGGATATCCCCTACACTGCTGGTATCGGTTGTTGCAGCCGCACTCCTGAAGGTATCAGGCAATGCGGTTTTGGGTGTTTCTACATTTTTTGAGACGGTACACCCGGTTAATACGATCAGTATAAAAGCGAACTTTTGTATACTTACTATAAACTTTTTCATTTCAATTTTTCTTTAAATTATACCGTTTCTTCCTCTTCCTGGAAGACCTGTACATCATTAGTTCCTTGTTGCCGGTGTATATCACCCTCATTCAAAACTGCCACCGGGATACCTGTTATTCTTTCCTGCAATGCCTGGAAGATCACGAACAGCACCGGGATAATAAATAATCCAAGCAATACGCCTGACACCATACCACCCGCAGCACCAATACTGATGGAGTGATTACCTTGTGCCGATGGCCCTGTTGCAATACTCATCGGGAATAAACCAAATACAAAAGCCAGGGACGTCATAACGATTGGACGCATCCTCAATTTGGCTGCCTCAATGGCTGCTGCAACCAGGGTCAGCCCTGCCTTTCGGCGTTGTACCGCAAACTCTACGATCAGGATGGCGTTTTTAGCCAGCAAACCGATGAGCATGATGAGGGCTACCTGTACATAAATGTTATTTTCGATACCGGTTAAACCTAATACCACGAACACACCTAAAATACCTGTTGGGATGGAAAGTATTACCGCCAATGGCAATATGTAACTTTCATACTGTGCTGATAATAAGAAATATACGAACACCAAACACAGCATAAATATAATTGCCGACTGTCCGCCTGAAGAGATTTCTTCACGGGTTTGACCGGAAAACTCATAAGCATATCCTGATGGCAACTGCTCTTTAGCAGTTTCTTCAATTGCTTTAATAGCATCGCCTGAGCTATATCCCGGTTTTGGGATCGCATTGATCTCGATAGAATTAAACAGGTTGAAACGTGAAGCTGTTTCGGAACCATAAACACGGGTCAGTTTAACCAGGGTATTGATAGGTACGCTCTCACCTTTTTTATTTTTAACAAACACCCGGTCAATTGCAGTCGGGTCGGTCCTGTCGGCGATATCCGCCTGAACAATTACCCTGTAGTATTTACCAAAGCGGTTAAAATCTGATGCCTGGGCGGTACCAAAGTAGGCCTGCATAGTTGAAAGGATATCCTTAACACTTACACCCAACTGGTCGGCTTTTTCATCATCAACCTCTAATTGTAACTGGGGATAATCAGCCTTATAAGAAGTGAAAGCAAAGGCAATTGCCGGCTTAGCCATCAATTTTCCTATAAAGTTATTGGCAACACCGCTGAATTTGTCCAGTCTGCCGTTGGTTTTATCCTGCAGCACCACATCCATAGCCTCTACGTTACTAAAGCCCGGTACAGTTGGAAAACTGAACACGAAGAAAGTACCGCCGGGTATGCCCGCTAACTTACCTCTTACTATATTCTGTATATCATCAATATTCTTTACGGCCCCCCTTTGGTCGCTTGGTTTTAGGAGTAAGAAAATTACACCGGCAGACGGGCTGCTGGATTGTGTTAAAAAGTTAAAACCTGATAACGCGGTAACAAATCTTGACGATGGTAAAGTTTTAAGCTGATCTTCGGCCTGTTTGAAAACTTTATTGGTACCGCTTAAAGATGTCCCGGAGGGTGTGCTAACTGCGATAGCCACAAAGCCCTGGTCCTCGGTAGGAATAAAGCCCGTTTTTGTCCGGTTTACCAGGAATACAGTAATTGCGATTACCAGTACCAACCCACCAATGCTCAGCCATTTTCTGCGGATCAGGAATTTTAAGCCGCCCACATACCTGTTGGTCACATAATTAAAACTGCCATTAAAGCCTGCATAAAATTTTTCTACAAAACCCTTTTTAGGCCCGTCATGACCATCAGCACTATGCTTGTTCTTTAAGAACAGGGCAGCCAGGGCCGGACTTAAAGTTAACGCGTTAACAGCCGATATAATGATAGCTATGGCCATGGTTAACGCAAACTGCCGGTAAAATATACCTGTTGAGCCTGTCATGAAGCTAACCGGTAAAAACACAGCTGCCATAACCAACGTAATGGATATAATGGCCCCGCTGATTTCATGCATTGCCCCGGTAGTGGCCGCTTTAGGGGTCAGATGCGGATCTCGTTCCATTTTGGCATGAACCGCCTCGACGACGACAATGGCATCATCCACCACAATACCTATGGCCAGCACCAACGCAAACAGGGTTAAAAGGTTAACCGAGAAGCCAAACAAATTCATGAAGAAGAATGTACCGATAATAGCCACCGGAACTGCTATAGCAGGGATCAATGTAGACCTGAAATCCTGCAGGAACAGGAACACCACGATAAACACCAGCACGAAAGCCTCTATCAATGTATGCTCAACCTGGTTGATGGATTCATCCAGGTCAGTTTTGGTACGATAAAACTGGTTGTATTTAATACCGGCAGGGAAATCCTTTGATAGTTTCACCATCAGCTTATCAATATCGATCTGAATCTGGTTAGCGTTTGATCCTGACAACTGTATAATACCTATGATAATACCGTCGTGCCCGTTCAGGTTACTTACGCTGTTATAAGAATAAGCGCCCAGTTCAACACGGGCCACATCTTTTAAGCGCAATACAGAGCCATCGGCATTTGCACGGATAGCAATATTCTGATATTCTTCGGGTTGGGTTAATTTACCTTTATATTTAATAACGTATTCAAACGCCTCATCACTGCGCTCGCCAAATTTACCCGGCGCGGCTTCAAGGTTTTTGTCCTGTATGGCAGCGGTTACTTCGGCAGGCGTTACATTGTGTGCAGCCATTTGAGCCGGATTAAGCCATACACGCATAGAATAATCCTTAATTCCACCAAATATCTGTGCAGAACCTACACCGGTAATACGTTTAATTTCAGGGACAATATTGATCTGTGCATAGTTGGCTACAAAGGTTTGATCGTATTTTTTGGGATCATCCGAGTAGATAGCCATAGCACCAATGAAGCTGTTTTGCTGCTTGGTAGTAGTTATACCATATTGTACAACTTCGGCAGGTAACTGGCTTGTAGCTTGTGACACGCGGTTTTGAACATTCACTGCCGCCTGGTCTGGATTGGTACCTTGTTTAAAATAAACAGTGATACCCAGTGTCCCGTCATTACTGGCAGTGGAGGTCATGTAGGTCATATTTTCCACACCATTAATGGCTTCTTCCAGCGAAGGTGTTACGGAACGTAAAATGGTCTCGGCATTAGCGCCGGGGTATACCGCAGACACCAATACTGACGGAGGTGCAATATTCGGAAATCGCTCAAGGGGCAATTTCGTTAAAGCAAGTACCCCTACTATCACCAAAAGGATGGAGATAACTGTTGAGAGTACCGGTCTTTCTATGAATTTTTGAAACATGATTTTTATTTTTTAAGCAGAGTTGAGAGCCAGGAACCAAGATTCAAGAGCCAAGACCTATTTTATGTCTTTCTATGATCTGTTACCGTTCTTATCCTGATTCTTGACTCTTGGTTCTTGATTCTTTAAATTAATTCTTGGCAACTGCAGCCGCTTTATCAACTGCTTTTTCCGGGTGGATCACCATACCTTCCTGTAAATGGTCGATACCGCTCAGCACAATCTGGTCGCCTGCTTTTACGCCGTCTTTTACCAGGTAATTGTTACCTACTTTGCCAGCAATAGCTATCGATTGCTTTTTAACCTTATTGCTGTCGGCCACGGTATATACAAATACCTTGTCCTGCATTTCAATAGTTGCCGCTACCGGAACTATCAAGGCATCTTTGTGCTGCAGGCTCAAACGTATCTTACCGGTATTGCCCGATCTTAATAATCCCTGTGGATTATCAAAGCTTGCCCTTAAGGTAATAGCGCCGGTAGTTTTATCAAACTGGCCGTCTATCATATCAATCTTACCCTGTTTGGTATAGGCGCTGTTATCAGCCAGTAATAAGGAGACTGATGGCAGGTGCTTTAATTTATCTTTCAGCGTATTGCCAGGATATTGCTCTTTGAAGGCTACAAAATCCGTTTCACTCAATGAGAAGTAAACATGCACATCATGCACATCTGATAACTGGGTTAAGGCTTCCACATCAGCGGGTGCTACCAGGCTTCCCTGTTTCTTCAATAACCTGCCGATGTAACCGCTCACAGGCGCTTTAATTAAGGTATATCCTAAGTTGATCTGCGCTGTAGCTACATTCGCTTTAGTTTGCTCAATATTTGCTTTGGCAACAGCATAAGCCGATTTGGCTGTTTTTAACTGGTAATCAGAAACTACCTTGTTTTGAACCAGCGGGGTTAGCTTATCAATTTCCAGCTGCGCATTGGCGGCAGCGCCTTCGGCTGCATGCTGACTTGCGATAGCATTATTCAAAGCTGCACGGTAAGGCTGATCATTGATCTTAAATATAGGCTGACCTGCATGTACAAATGCGCCTTCGTCAACATACACCTTATCCAGTGTGCCGCTTACCTGCGGGCGTACTTCCACGTTTACCGTACCTTCTACCGAAGCAGGATATTCCTGGTAAGTAGTATCGGTACCCGAAACAATGGTTGCTACCGGTAATGATGGCGGCGGTGGCGGCGGTGGTGCCGCAGGGCTTGATGAACAGCTGTATATTAGTAGTATGATTAAGCCTAAAAGAATTGTCATAACAATGTTAAGAAATTTAACGCTGTTAGATGAATAGTAAAGTGATCGATTTTCCATTGTATTATAATTATTGTTGTGTTATTAAACTTTTGTTGTCTAACCCTGCCTGATTGATCGGCAGGGTCATAAAATATGTGAAAACTAAGCGGTCAAAGACCTGATGATTCCGCTTATTGCTGTTTTCAAAACCTCCCGGGTAATATCATCCGAGGTGGAGCGTCGAACAAGGTTGATAGAGATCAGTCCGTGTATTACTGACCAGAATGTATAATATTTAACGCAAACTTCATCTTCGGTTGGCTTCTTTTCAGCCATTATCTGTTCAATTACTTCGCTCACCAGGGTGAATGGAACTTCTGATTCGGGCATTATTTCGCTCCGCTCACAACAGTTCACCTCTACACCGAACATTACCTGGTACAATTCCTTTTCGGCGAAAGCGAAATTCCAGTAGGCCAGCCACATCGCTTCCAGTTGTTTTGCCGGTAAGCGGTGTTTTTCTTTTGCTTCTTTCATGTCCCTGCCCAGTATCAGGAAACCCTTCCTGGTCAGTTCCATCAATATTGCTTCTTTATTTGAAAAGTACTCGTATATAATAGGTGCTGTATATTCTATTACGTCAGCTATCTTACGCATACTTAATGCTGGCCACCCCTCTTCTTTTGCGATCTGGAGTGAAGCATCCAGGATGTTTGTCCTGGTTTCTTCCTTCAATCGCAGTATCCTGTCTTTACTTGCCATTTTTAATTACCTCTATTAAATCATTTAACAGTGTTAAACAAAGGTATATACTATCCGGTACACACAGTACCATTTAATTGTCATTTTGATTAACGCTGTTAAATTATTTTATGGCGTGAATATTATTTAGCAATTTTACTGTTGAACCAACTTCATAATACCATGTCATTCCAGGGATATTTAAAAACGATCAAAGAAAAAACGGGTAAAGTACCTTCCGATTTCAGGGCGATGGCCGAACAAAAAGGCTTTACCAAAAATGGCGTTCTTCAATCCACTACAAAAGCCGGCGATATTGTAAAATGGCTTAAAGACGATTTTGAACTCGGCCACGGTCACGCCATGGCTATTTTTGCTTTGCTTAAAGGTATAAAGAACGAGGATAGCGAATAGATATTCCGGGTTACAATATTCTACCCATTCACTATCTTGGAGATCAGCGGCCCCAGGTTCAGCGGTGAGCTATCCGAATACTGTAAGCCATACCTTTCTTCAATATAGTCGCCATCATTACAAGCCAGCCAAACTTTTCCGTCATGATCCTCCCAGGCGATGATCTTTAGCGGCAGATCAAGTGCTACCAGGGGATTTTCAGCCATCAAAGGCCCGCCTGCTTTTGGGTTCCCAAACAGGATAAACTCCAAAGGCTTTATATTCTGCCCGGCCTTTTGAACCTCATCCTGCTGATCAATACGCGCATAAATAGTTGCCCCATGCTGCTCCAAAAAGTTCTGTAAGCGGTCTATTGTTTCCTTTACCGGGTACGGACTTGAATAAATATTTACTCCCTTTGGGTTCATCTCTTATTAGTTTAAATTCTTGATGGCGCCACGCCATAGGTCTTTTTAAAAGCAAACGAAAAATGTGAAAGGTCCTCAAAACCCAGCTCAAGGTATACATCTGATGGTGGCTGACCTTTCTCCCTGATCAGGTAATGGGCTTCCTGCAGCCTTCGCTGTAATAACCATTTGCTGGGCGAGCAATTAAATATCCTTTCAAAATCGCGTTTAAACGTGGCCAGGCTTCTGCCTGTCAGGTAGGCAAACCGTTTCAATTGCACATTAAAGTGAAAGTTCTTGTTCATAAACGCTTCCAGATCAATCTTGCCCGGCTCGCTAAAATCAAACAAAACATCTTTCAGTTCGGGGTTGGCCTGCAGCAATATCAATATAGCTTCCCGCAACTTTAACGATTGTAACTGATCATTTATCGGTTGTGCCGATTGATAATATGGCAACAGTGAATCGGTAAAACTTTTATAAAGCGGATCGGGTTTAAGCTGCACTACAGCCGCACCGTTCCTTTGCTTTTCAGCTTTGTAACCATATTCCATACTGAAATTACGCAGCGTTTGCTGATCAAGAAAAATGGTTATCGCCTTATATTCTCCATCTGCAGGTGGCTGCTTAATAAATTTCACTAGGTGGTTCCTTTTGCTCAGCCTGAAATCGCCCTCTTTAAATACATATTCCTGGTCGCCTTCCTTGAGCGTCAATGTTCCGGCGATCTGGTAACCAAAAGAATGCTCCGCTATAAACTGCTCCCCTTCCCGGTTACGCGCCATATAGCAGGAATAATGTATGTGCTCCAGTTTTTTACTTTCGTTGCCGCTTAACATTGTATCAAATTTATAAAAGTATGCCTGTTAATTTCCCGTTGTCTTATCTTATGATATCAAAAAGACATAATAGGCGGATTATTTATAGCCGATAAGTCCCCGGTAGGATTTCCCTGCCTCTGATTCAAAAAAGTCACCCGCCTCATCATGATCAGTCGAAACGCTTACCGGCAGCCATTTATCCAGTTCCGCATTCTTCGCCGCTTCCGAATGTTTAACAATGGCAATAGCTTCACTGCCAAGGATCAAATGCAATGGTGGTGTGGTATTTTCAACCAGGTCTATCATTACCTTTGCCGCTTTGTCCGGATCGCCAACCGGTGTAAAATCGCGGCTCTTGAAGAAATTAGCCCTTGTGTCCACTGAATTTTCATAACCTTCTACCGATCTGGCATAGGTCATGCTATCGCCAGCCCAATCGGTACGAAAACCACCGGGTTCAACACAAGTTACTTTTATACCTAATGAGGCTACTTCTTTAGATAAGCCTTCGCTGAATCCGCCTAAACCAAACTTGGCTGCCTGGTAAATGGTGATCCCGGCACTGCCAACACGCCCGCCTACCGAGCTGATCTGCAGGATATGCCCTGAGCGCTGTTTACGCATATAAGGCAGCACCGCACGGGTAATGGCAATTGGCGCATAAAGGTTGGTTTCCAACTGGCTGCGTACCTGTTCATCAGCATAAGCTTCCGCTGCGCCTGTAATGCCAAAGCCGGCATTGTTTACCAATACATCTATTCTTCCAAAATACTTTATAGTTTGCTCAACTGCTGATTCAATCTGCGCATTATCAGTGACGTCTAATTGTATCGGATAAATGAGATCAGGATACTTTTCAACCAGGTCGTTCAGCTGTTCGGGTTTACGGGCTGTTGCAGCTACCTTGTCTCCTTTTGCCAGCACTGATTCAGTCAGACTTCTGCCTAACCCACGCGAACTTCCTGTTATAAACCAAATTTTTGTCATTGTCTTAAACTTTAATTAAGACAAAGATCGGGAGTATTTAGCCCGGCCGCTTTGTTAAAACGCTCAAATTACTTTGTTGAAACGCTCACCAGCATTTATTTGGTCATTTTTACAGGAAGTATATGCCCATCCTTATCAAAATGCATTTCATCCACGCATACTACACGATGGTTGGCATCGGTTTCACCCAATGGGCGTCGATGGTAAACAATATAATATTTATCGTCGCTAACGGAATGGATCACCGAATGATGACCGGCTCCTGTAGCAATGTTGGGGTCTTGCTGCAATACGGTAGCCAGTCGTGTGAATGGACCGAGTGGCGATTTAGACATGGCATAAGCTACCTTATAATCCGGTCCGGTCCATCCCCCTTCCGACCACATGAAATAGTAATAACCATCACGGAACAGCATATAAGGCCCTTCTACATAGCCTTTTGGAGTTATTTCTTTATACAGGGTGCCATCGGCAAATGGCACTATCCCGGTAAAATCATCTTTTAGCTTCACCATGTTACAATGGCCCCAACCACCATAATACATATAATAGGAACCATCATTATCCTTAAATACAAACTGATCGATGGGCTGCGCACCGTTTTCTATCGTATTGATCAGGGGCTTGCCCAGCAAGTCTTTATAAGGTCCATCTGGTTTATCAGCCACTGCCACGCCAATGCCGCCAACTTCACCTTTGTGCACATCATTGGCTGCAAAAAAGAAATAATATTTACCATCCTTTTGCAAAACAGCCGGTGCCCACATAGCCCGTTTGGCCCATTTCACAGCAGCTGTATCTAATATATCATGATGCTTTTCCCACTTCACCAGGTCTTTTGACGAGAATGCATCAAAAAATACCTGCTCATTATATTTAGCCGAATAGGTCGGGAATACCCAATAAGTATCGCCATATTTTATACCCTCAGGGTCGGCATACCAGCCATTGATGATGGGATTATTTTGAGCCCGTAAGTTGAAGGAGATCAAAAGTGACAGGCAAACGGTGGTTAAGATGTATTTCATAGATAGGACTTTAATTAATTGCGAAAATTAGAAAAAAACGCGTTAGGTTTACTGCGGATCAATATTTTTTATTGAAAGATCAAATGACAATTAGCGTTTTAGGCTGCGGATGGTATGGCAAAGCTTTAGCAATATCTCTTGTACAAAAAGGTATTGTAATTAAAGGTTCCGCCACATCAACGGAGAAACTGGAGCAATTGGCCTCAGCAGGGATATCACCGTTCCTGGTTCAGTTCGGAGCCGATAGGGAGCAATTTGATCAGGCATTTTTTGATTGCGATATCCTGGTGGTCAGCATTCCGCCGAAATTCAGGAAAGGAGAAACGGCTGATTACCTGCCCAAGATCAGGCGTATGATCAGCGTCATCCTAAAATACCAGATAAAAAAAGTCATTTATATCAGCTCAACTGGGGTTTATGGCGACCGTAACCATGAGGTAGATGAATTAAACGATCCGCAGCCTGATACCGAATCCGGCAATTTGTTGTCGGAAGCTGAAACACTATTCCGGAACGAAACCTCATTCAAAACCGCGATCGTCCGTTTCGGTGGCCTGGTTGGGCCGGGTCGTCACCCCGGGCGTTTTTTTGCCGGCAAAACGGATATCCCAAACGGGATGGCGCCTGTCAACCTTATTCATTTACAGGATTGCATTGGCATCAGCACAGCCATTATTGAAAAAGATGCTTTTGGCCACACCTTTAATGCCGTTACGCCTGATCATCCGCAGAAAGCTGATTTTTATAAGGAGGCCGCACTAAAGGCAGGTCTGATAGCCCCTGAGTTTATCCGGGAGCTAAAAAGCTGGAAAATTGTAAACAGCGTCAACCTGGCTGGCTTATTAGATTATCATTTTAAAATTCAGCATTGGGCGGATTGTACGTTCAACGAGTAATAATTAGTACACGTTCTTTACATCTATTTAATTTAGTGCTACCTTGTAGTACCGATTTCAGACCATGAAAAGAAAAACTTTTATCCAGTTAAGCACCACCTTAATGGCTACTCCACTATTATCACCGCTCACAGGCTGGGCACAGGCTCCACGATTACAAAACTGGTCAGGCAACCTCACCTACAGCACCGGGAATGTGCAGTATCCTAAAACAGTGGCTGAAGTGCAGCAGATCGTCAAAAGTCACCCTAAGCTTAAGGTTTTAGGTACCAGGCACTGCTTTAATAATATTGCCGATAGCAAAGATGATCTGCTATCCACAAAAGAATTAAACAAGGTGGTATCTATTGATAAAGCGGCACACACTGTTACCGTTGAAGGTGGCATTAAATACGGTGAGCTTGCTCCCTACCTGCATCAGCAGGGTTTTGCGTTGCACAACCTGGCCTCGCTACCGCATATTTCCGTTGCAGGTTCTATCACTACAGCCACACATGGCTCAGGAATTAAGAACGGCAACCTGGCTTCGGCAGTTGTTGGGCTTGAAATCGTAAAGGCTGATGGCACTATTGTCCATCTTTCAAAATCTGCCGACCCTGAAAACCTGAACGCCGCAGTGGTTGGCCTGGGTGCGTTAGGCGTTATCACCAAAGTTACTTTACAGATACAGCCAACTTACATGATGCGCCAGCGTGTTTTTCTTAAACTGCTGATGGCTCAATTAAAACCAAATTTCGAGAAGATCATGTCTGCAGGATATAGCGTCAGTTTGTTTACCGACTGGCAAAGCGACAGCATTAACGAAGTTTGGATAAAAAGCCGTGTAGATACCGATAAAGACCATAGCCAACCCGAATTTTACGGTGCAACGGCAGCCACCAAAAACCTGCACCCCATAATAGATCACTCAGCCGAAAGCTGCACCGATCAGATGGGCGTACCCGGTCCCTGGTATGAACGTTTGCCGCATTTTAAGATGGGTTTTACGCCCAGCAGCGGCAAGGAACTGCAGTCGGAATATTTTGTACCCCTGCATAACGCCGTGGAAGCAATTGACGCAGTGGCGAAATTAGGCAGGCAAATAGGTCCGCACTTGTTTATTACCGAAATACGTGCTATTGCCGCCGATGATCTGTGGATGAGCCCCTGCCATAATCAAACATCAATTACCATTCATTTTACCTGGAAACCTGAAACCGAAGCGGTGTTAAAACTACTGCCAGAGATTGAAAAAGCATTGGCGCCATTTAATGCCCGGCCACATTGGGGAAAGGTGTTTACCTTATCAGCCAAAGTATTAAAATCGCTCTACCCTAAAATGAATAATTTTAAAAAACTGGTAGATCAATATGATCCCAGCGGGAAGTTCAGAAACGAGTTTTTGGATGAGCATATTTATGGCAAAGTCTGAGCACTATTCACGGATTATCAGATTTTATTGCAGAAATAGTTTCCAATTAGGTTAATTTTGTATCCTCAAATCATGATCAGAAGGGAGGATGCGTACCAAATGAAAAAGCCCGGACTACTTTTAACCATAGTATTTTTATTGTGTCATTCAACAATTTTTGCGCAGGGTATCAAAACCTGGAACAATAAGCAGTGTGCTGTAGTATTAACTTATGACGATGCCATTGATGTTGATCTGGACAATGTGATCCCGGCATTGGACTCATTAAACCTTAAAGGTACCTTTTACCTCATCGGCTCCTCTCCCGTTGTTACCAAACGGATAAAGGAATGGTGGGCGGCCTCACGCAATGGGCATGAACTGGGTAATCATTCCATGTTTCACCCCTGCGATGGCGGTTTGCCTGGCCGCGGTTTTGTGACACCTGACGGCGACCTAAGAAAATATACTGTTGACAAAGCGGTCAAAGAGATCAGGATGACCAACAAATTGCTGAAAGCTATTGACGGGAAGGATGTCAGGACCTTCGCCTACCCTTGCGGCGACCGTAAAATCGGGAATGTTTATTTTTACAATAAAGTCAAAAACGAGTTTGCGGGTGCAAGAGGCACAACCGAAGGCATGCAGACAGCCGCACAGGTAGATCTGTCCAATATATATTGCTATCCAATTAATGGCCAATCGGCACAGTATATGATCAACCTGGTAAAAAAAGCGCAGCAATCGCATACCCTGCTGGTGTTTTTATTTCACGGCGTAGGCGGCGGCCACAACCTGAATGTAGGTTTAAAAGAGCATAGCCAACTGCTCCATTACCTGAAAGCCAACGAAAAAGATATCTGGATAGCCCCGATGGTAGAAGTTGCGCAGAGGATAAAAGCTGCCAAGCGACTGACCACAAAAGCAAATTCTATCCAAATTAGTATCTTGCCCGACTAACACTAATTTTTCATGTAC
>JBEHXM010000022.1:0-44412 GCA_048498695.1 Bacteroidota bacterium | reverse complement strand
GACGCTTTACAGATCAGGACGCTGAATTATGGCTATAAAGGTGTATCCCGGCTTATCATCCGGCAGCTCCAGCTCACCGTTAAACAAGGCAGCCGGTTTGGATTGTTTGGTCCGAACGGTGCAGGGAAAACAACCCTGATGAGCCTGATGACCGGACTGCTGCCCTATACAGACGGTTCTATACAACTGTTTGGAAAGGAAGTGCGTGCCAATAGTCCGTTTGTTAAAAACACCATCGGGTTTGTACCACAGGACTTTTCCTTTTATGAAGAACTCAGTGCTGCTGAAAATATGGAATTCTTTGGCGCCTGGTATGGCCTAAACAGCCGGCAGGTAAAAGATGCCATTTCAACGCTCCTAAATGTGATGGGCTTAAGTCATGTGGCCGATAAACCACTGAAAGAATTTTCGGGCGGTATGAAGCGCAGGGTAAACCTGGCCATAGGCGTTATCCATAACCCGGCTATCCTGATACTGGATGAACCTACCGTTGGTGTGGATGTGCAAACCCGCCATGCCATTATCAACTACCTGATGGATCTGAATAAAAATGGCACTACATTGATCTACACCTCACACCAGTTAAGCGAGGCGGAAGGTTTATGCGAAGAAGTGGCGCTGATTGATGACGGCAAAATAGTAGCGCAGGATGACCTGGACAATCTTTTAAAGGAACATCAGCAGGGAAGTTTGGAAGACCTGTTCCTGGAACTGACCGGAAAGGAGTACCGCAATGATGTTTAAGCTCTGGGCCTCCATCGTAAAAGACTGCAGGGTGCTGGTACGTGATGGCATTGGCCTGGCATTGATGTTTATTATGCCGATTGTACTGGTGATTGTGGTGACGGATATCCAGAACGGGACTTTCCAACTCATCAATAAAAATAAAATGGCAGTGTTGGTTTGCAACCGGGATACCGGCGAATCGGCCAAGCAACTGATCGATGCGGTGAATAAGATCGGTATGTTTAAGGTAACGCTGCTGCCTAAGACGCAGGACATGAAAATGATAGCCGACTCGATGAAGCAAAAGGATGCTTTGCTGAGTGTGGAGATCCCAGTCGACTTTACAAAAAAAATAAAGGCCAAGGCCAAAAATACAGCCGGAAAGGCCCTGACCAGTTTCGGACTACAGGCAGATACCGCACAAAAAGAGGCCGGTGATATTGATCCGCTTGTTCTTTATTATAATCCTGTTTTACAGGAGCAACTGCGCTTTTCGGTAAAAGGAGCTCTACGAAGCGCCTTGCAATTGGTAGAAAGCCGGGAAACATTACGCAGCCTTTATTTTTCGATCAACGAGAAGCCGCTGCCGGCTAAACTGGAGAATGAAATGCTGAATAATAAAGCGTCTATCAACGAGGTGCCGGTTTCCAAAGACGGCAGTTTGCGCGCGCCTAACGCAGCCCAGCATAACGTGCCGGCCTGGACTATATTTGCCATGTTTTTCGTTATCATGTCATTAGGAGGCAGCGTGGTTAGGGAAAAGGTAAGCGGCAGTTTTATTAGGCTAAAAACCCTGCCGACCAATTACATGGTCGGTTTGTTGTCCAAACAGATCACCTATGTGGCGGTTACTGTTGTGCAGGCTATTGTTATTTTCTCGCTTGGCATATGGGGCTTTCCGTTGATGGGCCTGCCCGGATTAAATATACCATTGGATATATTTGGTTTGCTTGTGGTAACTATTATTTGCGGCTGGTGCGCAGTAAGCTATGCCATTTGTGTCGGTGTATTTGCGGAGACACATCAGCAAAGCAATGGTTTCGGGGCTATTTCTATCGTGATACTGGCGGCAATTGGTGGCTTAATGGTACCCAGTTTTGCCATGGATACCTCGTTGAAGGGTTTTTCTAATTTTTCGCCGATGCACTGGTGCCTGCAGGCGTATTACGGACTTTTCCTTGAAGGTGGAAAGCTGAGCGATGTGTTTGGATACCTTATTCCGCTGGTGCTGATCACACTGGCATTACAGTTGATAACCTTTTTAGGGTTAAAACGAAAAAATTTAATATAATTACCTGATGGAAACTACGGAACTGAAAGAAAAGCTGAAAGGCCAGATCATATTGTTTTTAAATTTAACCGACCTTACCCCGGCTGATATAAAGGATGACGAGCCATTGTTTGGCGATGGCCTGGGATTGGATTCCATTGACTCGCTTGAACTGATTGTATTGCTGAAAAGAGAGTACGGCATCAATATACAAGACCCCAAGGAAGGCCGCAAAGTACTGGTAGATGTGAATTCAATGGCAGACTATATCGAAAAGCACCGGACGAAGTGATTGGTTACCAGTGATCAGAAATTAGTTTTGCGCCTCGCCGCCTTTGTTGTTGACAACACCAACAAGGGCTACAGAATGTCTATTGAGTTATAAAACTGCCCTGAAATTTAAAAAATATTGTTTCCGGGTTGCACAGTTTAGCCGTCGAACTGATATCGCCGTCTTCCATTTCCTTATAGGATATCTCTAATTGTACTGCCGGAATATTTGTCGGGTCAATTATGCTCATAAATTTCAGTTGGTCGGCTTTTCTCAGGCGGAGTGTCTTTTTCAGAGCATTTTCCAGCGCTTCTTTTACGATCTGTAGCATGCAGGCCCCCGGTACCACAGGATGATCAGGGAAATGACCTTTTAAAATTTCGCTATTGGCGTTGATATTAATAGTGGCTGATACAAACCCCTCTCGGTGTGCTATTTTATCAATACTGAACAGGTCGTTATTTGAAGTAGCCATAGTGGTCAGACAGCAGCGGTCAGCATGAGTGAATGATATTTGTTCTGATAGTGATTGTAGATCAATATTTTTTTAGGGGCAATTTTACTTGCTCTTTCCTCAATAATTGTTCCCGGCACGGTCTCCCTTTTTATCACATTAGCCGCTAACCACAAGGCAAAAGATGACGAGGTGGGGTATTCTCCGCATAAATGTTTATAATTAGCCAGGTCAGTATTTTTAAATAACGACAGGCCTAATTGATGGTATACTTCATCATTACGGGTATCCCCGTTCCGGCCTGTAATTACCAAATCAATATCATCAATTTTTAATGAATTTTCAGCAAGAAAAGCCTGGATACTTTCTTCAATATTTTGAGTTTTGTAATGTGTTTTAAGAGAGATGAGCTCAGCCAGATTATCAGCTGCTGGCTTATCGGATAACAGGAAAAATACAGCACCCTCACCACCTACGGTACCACTGGATACGGTCCTGTAAAGATCCATATTTGATACCGGCCAGCGTTTGTACAAGCCTAGCCGGGTGAGCACTTTAAAGCTGGTATCCACCATTTCTTCCGTTCCGCCAACTAAAATATTATCTGCTTCCTGCTCTTTCAACAGCATAATGGCATCAAACAGGGCGCTCTCAAAAGAAATGCCTTTATGTACGAAAGTGTTATTGTAAGCATGGCATTGAAGCATCAAAGCAATCTGCGCCGCAACCGTGTTGTGGGTAGACTGTATAAATGCCGTTGGCGGCAGTAGTTCTTCATCCTGCTCTACTATCCGGGTTAAAAAAGTAACTGTATCTTCTATGCAACCTAAAGCAGTCCCGGTAATGATGGCGCCCGGCATTTCGGTATGCGCCTGGTTTAAACAATCCCTGGCAGCAGCCACCCCCATCTTAATAATATGGCTCATCCTGCGGATCTGTTTGGGATCGATAAACTCTTTGTAATCGGGCTCAATAGCTTTTAAACGGCTACCGGTATACTCGACGATATCATTCAAAAAGCCATCGTTGCCAAAGGTTTTCTGAGCGGATATACAGGAGGATGAGCGGATATAAATTTTCATATCAGATGCCCGAAAATATTAATGATGTACAATTACCGCCAAAACCAAATGAATTTGACATCACATGCTTAATGTCCTGATTTTTCAAAAATTTTGTTTCCGGTTCAAATGGCAATTCACTCATACGTGTTTGAAACCTGAGGTTTGGGTAAATCATGTGATGCTTTATAGCCAATACTGAAAATACCGCCTCGATACCCCCGCTGGCACCCAAAGTATGACCGGTAAAAGATTTGGTAGAGCTCATCGGCGGATATTCCGGGTCAAATATTCTTTTTACTGCTGTTCCTTCGGCACTGTCATTATTGGGGGTGCCGGTGCCATGCAGGTTAATATAATCTATGTCAGCAGGTGTGAGCCCGCTTTTTGCCAGAGCGCCCCTCATGGCCAGGTAAGAGCCTGTGCCATCAGGCGAAGAAGCAGTTTGGTGATAGGCATCATTGCTGTTATTATAGCCGCTTAGTATACAATAAGGCTCTTTACCTAATGTTTGGGCAACCTTTTCAGATACCAGCACCAGGTAGCCAGCGCCCTCGCCAAGGTTAAGGCCCTCGCGGTTTTCATCAAAGGGCTTACAAAATTCTTTATCCAGTATCATCAGGGTATTAAAGCCATTCAATGTAAATTTGGTCAGCGCCTCGGTACCACCGGCGATGGCCACATCCAGCAACCCATTTTTGATCATGCGGGCGGCATAGAAAATAGCATTAGCAGATGACGAACAGGCAGTACTGACGGTAGTCATATAATCTGTAATACCCAGCTGATCGGCAATTTTTTCGGTCATGCAGCCGCATTCGTGATCGAATACATTACGCAGCTTGCCCTTGGTGTTATCAGCCAGGAAGTCGACAAAAAAGTCCTCACTCTTATCCATACCGCCTACGGTATTTGCTGAAATAAACCCGGAACGCAGACTGTCAAAATCAGGAATAGCAGCATCTGTCACAGCTTCTTTTGCTGCAACCAAGCCCAGCAAAGTAGTGCGACTGGTGCTTTCTGGCAATCCTGTCATGGCAACTAATTGCTCATTGCTTAGCTTTACTTCTGCGACAGGCAGCTCATTTTTATGTATTGTACTCAGCATGGTAATATCTCCTATACCCGCCTTTTCCTGTTCAAATGCCTGCAAATGTTCAGCAACATTATTGCCAATAGCCGAGATCACACCTACACCCGCTATATATACTGATGAACTCATATATTTTCTCTATTAAAAATATTATCCATGTTCTCCGCAGAAAATAACATAGCATTTTCACTTTTATTTTTTTCGACCAAAAACAAAACGGCCTTATAATCCTGTTCCAACACATCGACCCAGCCGCAAATGCAAGCGTTTAAAATATTATGCTCTAATAAATAATTCACCTGCTGCGTTATAAAGGTGGCATCGAAATTTTCCTGGATAAAAAAGGCATGCTCGCCTTTAAAATGATTCCGGATGCAAATTTCGCCGATCACAATATTGGGCAGGGTATAAACAAATAAGGACGGGCTTGCAAACTCCTTTAGCGAATCGAAATATTTGATGTCATTATCAAGGCTCGAATTGCGGTTAGCCAGTACCAGTCCTACTTTTTCAGCCGGGTAATTATCCATTTTAAATCCGGTCAATAATATCTCGGCAGTTAGCCAGCCCAACTTGCTCAAATTATCCATTTTATAAAATTTTGGATAATTCAGCCCAAAGTGCTGGTAAGCCGAAAACAAAAAAGCTGACAGATCAGCTTCCTTGTTTTCAAGGAGGCACTCATTATCTTTAAAAACAGCGCTTTGCTCTATTTTGCAACTGCTTGTTATATAATTTTGTTCCAGCAATGTTTGTCCTTTACCTTATCTGCAAAAATAATTTATTATTTACCAAAAACTACCGCTGCATTACAACCGCCAAAGCCAGAAGCTGTTTTTAAAAAGTGATTTGCTTTGATATTCATCGGCGAAGCTATCACACTTACCTTTTGTGTTACACTCGCTTCTTCAAAACCCGGTGTTGGCAGAATCATATCTTGCCTTAAAGATTCAAGGGAGATGACCGACTCGATCAGTCCTGCTGCGCCTAATGTATGCCCATAATATCCTTTCAAACTGTTCAGCGGAACCGCCTGCAAACCGGATAAAACAATAGCGTTAGCTTCCATCTCATCATTGTAAATGGTAGCAGTTCCGTGGGCTGAGATAAAATCCATATCTGAAGAAGATAGCTTTGCATCCTTTAAAGCTTGGTCTATTGCGTAACTTAATTCCTGCCCGGTGCGTGACGGCCCTGAAATGTGATTGGCATCATTGCTCACTGCACCGCCTAAAACTTTTATGCTGTGCTCGTATTTCTTTTTGGTTGATAAAATAATGGTGGCCGCCCCTTCACCTAAATTCAATCCATCGCGCGATTGATCAAAAGGCCTGCATATCCGCGGGCTTAAGGCCTGGAAAGATTGAAAACCGGACATGATAAATTTTGATATCACATCCGCCCCGGCAATTACGGCATTTCCATAGCGCCCTGACCTCAATAACCGCATCCCGGTAATGATACCCATTACTCCAGAAACACATGCATTTGAAATAATAATAGGCTGATGGACAAAGCCGAAATATTCAGCAACCAGTTTCGCTGATGTAGATAAGGCGATCCGTTTTTGTAATTCGGGGCTGTTCTGTTCGGTTTCCAGCAAAGCGATATTTCCTTTGGTGGATGAAATGATCAATACCGTATTTTCTCCCTTTGCATCAATACCACCGTTGTTTAAAGCATCACTGATAGATGCGATGAGCAATTGTTCAAATTTTGTATAATGCTGTTCGCCGTTTTTTATAAAGACTTCATCAGGGTCAAAAAGCGATGCATAAAAAGGTTGTGCGGAAATTGCGGGATCATGATGTTCCCGTACAGCAAAGTTATTGTTTTTGAGTTGTTCGAAATTTTCGGCAGTAGTTTTACCAAGCGGCGAAAAAACATTATCGGCAACAACAAAAACATCCGGCCCACGCATTTTATCCATCCCGCTCATATTGCCCTTTATTTATTACTGCTGAATAACTTCATTTCGCATCTGGCAATTAAATTATTTTTATGCCAAACCTTTCCCGAAAGTACGGTGATCTCAAAGATCCGGTTTTCGACGGTAATCTCCGTGATGATCTCGTCATTAACTTTCGGTAGATCGTATATTTCAAAATTGGTCACCGCGCCTATGTAACCTACTACTGCGGGTTTGTTTTCACTTTGTGCGGTGTAGCCTGCACTTAAGGCTGCAGTTTGCGCAATGTTTTCCATCAGCCCGGCTTCCTGGAACAAATTGTCTTTAACGAAAACATTGTCTGCATTTACAAGAAAACTGCTGCGCGTAATATCCTCATCCCAATAAATGAGCCTGCCTACCATCACAAAGGGTGGTTTTTGCGGGATCAGTGGGATGATGTTTTCAACAGGCAGTTTCATATCAGGAATATAAGCCTCCGTTTACAGAAAGTACTTGTCCCGTGATATAAGCCGCCTCAGGCGAGGCGAAGAAAGCAGCTGCATGCGCCACTTCCTCAGGCAGACCAAAACGTTTTACAGGTATCAGCGCCTTTAATTCTTTTTCATCAAGACCTTCGGTCATATCGGTTTTAATAAAACCGGGGGCCAATGCATTCACGGTTATGCCTTGCCGGCCAACCTCCTGCGCCAATGCTTTTGTAGCACCTATCACACCAGCCTTGGCGGCGGAATAGTTAGTTTGGCCTGCAAGACCTTTTAATCCGGACAAGGATACAATATTGATGATGCGGCCGTATTTGCGGCCCAGCATGCTATTCAATACCAAACGGGTCACATAAAAAAAGCTGTCGAGGTTTGTTTTTAATACATTGTCCCATTGCCCTTCGGCCATCCAGGCCATCAGGCTGTCCTCGCGTATACCCGCATTATTAACCAGCACCTCAATGTATTTATCTTCGTTGGTTTCTATCCAGGTGCCCAGCACATTTTTTATCTGCTCTTTATCTGCCACATCAAATTGCAGGAGCTCGCCCTGTCCGCCGTTTTGTTTGATAGCCGATAGCGTATTTTTGGCTTCCTCTGAATTGTTTTTATAGTTGACCAGCATATAATAGCCCATTCCGGCCAGTTTGATACAGATCGCCCTGCCAATGCCCCTTGAACCGCCGGTAACTAATGCGCCTTTCATTTTTCGAAAATGGATATATGGTCATTGCTTTCCAGGAATTCCTTAACCCGGGCCTGTTCTTTATAATGCGGCCTGTCCTCCACAAATTTTGGGGTGATCTTTCTTACCTTATCATAAAGTGATTTGGAAACTGACGAAAGCCTGTCGTGACATTCCAGGTAATCAATAGCCTGCAGGATGGTCATCAAATGAATGGCCAACACTTCAAAAGAATTATCGATCACTCTTTTCGTCATCAAGGCAGCGTTGCAACCCATACTTACAATATCCTGGTTGTCATTATTATTGGGGATACTGTGCACATACATCGGGAACGATAAAGTTTGGTTCTCTGCTACTGTTGACGTAGCGGTGAACTGAACGCCCTGCATACCAAAGTTAAGCCCCAGCACGCCCAGGTTAACAAAAGGAGGCAGTTTCTGATTCAGCTTGTTGTTTAAAAGATAATTCAGCTGACGTTCGGCAGTCATGGATAGTTTAGTCATCGCTATTTTCAGCTTATCCATTTCCAGTGAAACATAGTCACCGTGGAAATTACCACCATGAAAGATATTGTGGTTTTCATGATCGATCACCGGGTTATCATTCACCGAATTGATCTCATTCACAAGCACATTCTCAGCCTGTAAAACGGTATCGTATATCGGGCCCAAAATCTGGGTAACGCAACGCAGCGAATAATATTCCTGTACCTTATCTTCAAAAACTTCCTGGTCCAGGTTATCAGGATTATATAAATGCTCTGAACGGTCGCGGATCATTTTGCTGTCCTTCAGGATATCGCGCATCACGGCAGCAATTTTGTTCTGACCTTTGTGGTGCTTAACAATATTCAGCTCCTGCGAATAATGGTCGTCAAATGCCTCTACAATTTCATTGATCATTGCCGAAAACAATATGCCCCAGCTCAGCAGTTTCCGGGCCTGGATAATATTGATCATCCCGATGCCGGTCATAGCCGAAGTACCGTTCAAAATAGCAAGCCCTTCGCGGATATGTATAGAAAGCGGTTTGATATTGAATTTGTTGAATATCTCGATAGTAGGATGAACATCATCTTCAAAAAGTACCTCACCTTCGCCGATTAGCACCAGGCCTAAATGGGCCAATTGCACCAGGTCGCCACTGGCGCCTACGCCGCCATGCTCGTAAATACAGGGACAGATATCCTTGTTGATCATCTCCGTCAGCAGCTCAACCACTTCGGTATGTACACCCGAATGGGCCTGCATAAAACTATTCAAACGGGCGATCATTAATGCCTTTGACAGCTGTGCCGGCATCAGTTTGCCACTGCCGGATGAGTGACTTCGGATAAGGTTATATTGCAGCTGTAATATATTCTCCTCATTTACCTTGTATTGCGCCATCGGCCCAAAGCCGGTATTGATGCCGTAAATAAGTTTATGGGAGGAAAATTTTTTAAGAAATTCAAAATTGGTGTTAACCTTATCCAGGGCAGCTTTATCCAAAGCAACTTTCTTGTGTTTAAATATCAGTTCAGAAAAATCATCCAAAGAAAGCGCACTTTGTCCAACAAGTATCATGGGCAAAAATTATTTGTTTTATCGGTATTAATAATAATTGGCTAAAGTATGAAATATAGTAGTTAATGCGGAAATCGGAATGTCAATTGCGGAAGTTTTTTAAAATGCCGGATCATTCCGCATTTAGCACTCCGACTTCCGCATTGTTAAACTCTTCTGTCAATAAACTTGATCGCTTTGCGGCTGGCTTCGCTGAATTGTATCTTCTGTATCTCTTCGGTAGTAACATACCTGATATGCGGACTTACCCGCAACCTGGCCTGCAAATAGGCCCTTATGCGGTGGTCACATTCTTCGCTGTTATCGGCAGGTACGATGTAAAGCGATACCTGGTCGAGCCCTATCTCGTTGGAATAAACTTCGACCACAAAATCCAGTATTTCTTCGCGCTCGTTCAGCAGGTCGAACAATGCAGGCGGATATAAGGTGGTGCCCTTAAATTTGATCATCTGTTTTTTGCGGCCCAGGATAGAAGAAAGACGCAAGCTGGTACGGCCGCAGGCGCAGGGTTCATCAAAATACATGCAGATATCACCTGTTTTATAACGCAGCAACGGCATACCTTCCACGCCGAGTGTCGTAATGGTTACTTCGCCGGGCGTATAGGGTTCTACAGGCTGATTGTTTTCATCCAGTATCTCCACGATCACTAAATCCGGCTGATAATGGCCGCCTTTGCCTTCTGCACATTCTGTAAACGCGGTTTGCATTTCGGTAGAGGCATAGGTAGAATATAAATGGATATTCCACGATTCAGTGATCTTTTTGCCTAAAATATTCAGGGAAAAATCGGTATTGCGGATATTCTCGCCAATGCAGATCGCTTTTTTGACTGAAGTTTGGTTGATATCGATCCCGGCTTCTTTTGCAAAGGCGATGAGTTTCAGAATAAATGAGGGTACAGCTACAATAGCGGTCGGCTTTAACCTTTTGATGGTTTCCCATTGTAAAGCAGGTACACCAGGACCAAGCCTGATGATGCCTGCACCCAGTTTGCGGATACCTGAGTAATAGGCAATTCCGGCCATAAACTGGCGATCGAGCGTTAGCATCAGTTGGTAAATATCATCCTTAGTGCCATCAGCGCAGGAGAACGAGCTGTATTCATTATAAGCCAGGCGGTTCAGATCGTTTTCTGTAAGGGCGATAGTTACCGGGCTGCCTAAAGTACCAGATGTGGAGGTATATTCTATTACCTTTTCGACAGGTACGCATAAAAAATCATTGTTGTGCTGCTGTAAATCTTCTTTGGTAGTAGTGGGTATCAAAGGCAGATCAGCCAGCGTTTTGATACGGGCTATATCAAGTCCATTCTTTGCAAATAGTTGTTTATAAAATGGCGAATGTAGCGATACATATTGCAATAACTCCTGCAATTTTTGTTCCTGCATTTTTGTTTCTTTAACTGCCTGTTGTTTATCTCCTTCTTCTAAAATCGCCATCTATGCTAAAATTCAATTTATGTATCCAAAAGTAACAAAAAAGCCAAAATGATACATGGTCAGTCTGTCAAAACAACCATGCGGTACAATTGTAACGTATATATCCATATGTTTAAACAGCAAATCGTATTAACCGGTATCATTCTTAGCTCGCTGGCCACAGCTGCCCAAACCGCTAAATGTTATCGTTACAAAGACATTATTTTTTCAGAAGTTAATATCGAAAAAGACCTCAGTTATCGCCCGGGTGCGCCGAAGGACGAAGAAAAATCATACCTGTTCAACCTCTACAGGGCGAAGGGCGATACGGAACGCAACAGACCGCTCATCATCTGGATGCATGGCGGCGGGTTTAAATTTGGGAGCAAGGATGTAAACAGTATTGAATTGTGGAGCAAAACCTTTGCGCAGAGGGGTTATGTTTGCGCGGCTATCAATTACCGCCTGAGTAAAAGGAATACCATCTTTCATTTTGATGAGTTGTTGAAAGCCAGCTATTTTGCAGTTCAGGATGCTAAGCGGGCGGTGGAATATTTTAAAAAACATCACGGGGAATATCACATCGATCCTGATAAGATCATTTTAGCGGGTAACTCGGCCGGAGGAATTATAGCATTGCAGGCAGCTTACAGCAGCAATGCCGACCTGGCTAAACTTGCAAAGCTACCGGATACTGTTGAAGGCGCTAAAACACGGGAAATATTTAAAATAGCAGGGGTGATCAATTTATGGGGTGCAATCTTTGACCTCGACTGGCTGAAAAATGCCCGTGTGCCTGTTGTAAATATATTAGGCAATAAGGACAGCATTGTACCGCCCACCCATAAAAGTGCGCCGTTATACGGGGGAGTTGACATCCACACCAAAGCTGATGAATTAAAGATCCCCAACACACTAAAAGTATTTGACGGGTATTCTCACGAGTTACGTAAACATTTTAATCCACTGTTCCCGAGCAGCAAAAGCACCCACCAGCGCTGGCTGGAAGCCGGGCAATATGCCGCTGATTTTTTGTACGGGCAGTTGTTTAAATAAACATTATCTTTAATTTCAGGTTAATTATAATAGTAATCAACAGAGACTAATCCAAATAAAATGAAAATCAACAAGCTATTAATTGTGGCAGCCCTTGTGATATCCAGCTTTAGTATGGCTGAAGCATCGCCGGCAAAATTGAATATTAATCCATCGGTGTTTTTACAAGTGCGCCGACCGCCTCCGCCGCCACGCCCACCCGGTCCGCCAAGGGCGCCACGTTTCAGGAGGCATCACAGGCACTACAGGCATTACCGCCATCACAGCCGTGTAAATGTGCATATACGTTTGCCCAAACCACCACCACCGCCACCCGCACCACCGCATCCATAGTTGTCAAAAAAAGCCCCTTAATATTTTAAGGGGCTTTTTATTGGTGTTGTTACCCGCTTATTTTTTTTCGCTTTTGGCTGATTGGTTAATGCCACTTTCTGCTATTTGGGTAAGCATACCATCCGCATTCTTTTCTTCCTGTAATGTAGCATCCAGTAATTCGGCAGCCTCATTGTATCCTAAAACGGATGCCAGGGTTTTCAAAGTGCCGTAGGAGGCTATTTCGTAATGCTCTACTTTTTGAGCTGCTGATATAATTCCGGCATCACGCGTAATACTTCCTTTTTCAGTTTCACCAACTATTTCATCGGCCTCTTTTAGTAAACCGGCCATTGCCTCGCATTTAACAGCTACTACTTTTTCGCCAATAGCCTTAAACGCTTGCTCCAAACGGGTCACATGGTTTTCTGTTTCTTTAAGGTGGTTTTGAATAGCGGTGCGCAGTTCATCGCTGGTAGCCGCTTTAGCCATCTTCGGTAAAGCTTTAACCAGGTGATTCTCGGCCCAATAAATGTCTTTTAATTCATCAATGAACAATTCGTTCAATGCTGATTCTGTTACACCGTTAGCCATTTCCGGCTGACGGGTTGATGTTTTTGTAGTTGCCATAGTGCAGATTTTTAATTTGTGTGTGAATGTTGATTTCTTACAATAACTACATTGCAGGCACCACTTAAGTTTTATTTATTTAGAAAATAATTTAATTAGAATTAAATATTACTTTGATCTTAATAATTCCAGAGCTTTTTTCAGATCGGCTTTATTTTTGGTCAGGTCTTTCCATGGATCGTCAATCTTTTTTACCCGCTCGCTCATATTATGGATCGTAAAATTGGAAAGCTTCAAATCATCATTTACCTCGCTCCAATGCAAAGGCGCCGATACGGTAGCACCGGGCTTAGGTCGTACCGAATAGGGACAGGCAATGGTTTGCCCCCGCCGGTTCTGCAAAAAATCAACATAGGTTTTCTTCGGCCTTTTTGCCGGGCTTCGTTCTATGCTGGTGATATCAGGCAGTTCATGGTTCACCAGTTTGGCTACGTATTCGGCAAACATCTTTACAAAATCATAATCATATTTTGCACCGAGATAGCAATAGATGTGCAGCCCTTTTGAGCCCGAGGTTTTGATAAATACATCCAGCTTCATCCGGTCAAAAACCTCTTTTGTTTTTAATGCTACCTGGACTGCTTCAGTGAAAGGTACATCATGCGGGTCAATATCGATCACCACAAAGTCAGGGTTCTCAGGCTTTTTATAAGAGCTTAACCAGGGATTGATCTCGATACACCCTAAATTGACCATATACAATAGTGTGGCGGCATCTTTACCAATGATATAATTGATATTCTTATCGTTGCTTTCTGAATGCAACGGCTCACTTTTTACCCATTTAGGCAGATGGTTTACATCCGTATCCTTTTGAAAAAAACCAGGGTCGCCTATCCCGTTCGGCTGCCTTCGCATGCTGATCGGTTTGTCTTTCAGATAAGGCACTATCCATTCGGCCATGTCGCGGTAATAATGCAGCAGTTCTCCTTTGGTAATACCCTCCTCCGGCCAGAAAACTTTGTTCAGGTGCGTAGCCTTCAGCTGCGCTTTGCCGATGGAAATCAACTCTTCATCAGCCGATTGTTTTTCCGGTGTTTCCATAATTACTTTTTTCTTGTCTTTATCTGTCCGCAGTCCTTTATAAACAGGGTGGCGCAAATGTTTATCGCCTGTCCACTCCGAATACCACACTTCGCACACCAATTCCGGCTTTATCCAGGTCACTTTAGTACGTTGATGCACTTTCTCTGCAAAAGGCCGCTCACTGGTTTCAAGCGGGTGCATTTGTTGGTAAAGTTCTTTAATAGAGGTTTCGTTAAAGCCGGTACCACAATTACCAATATACCTGATCTTGTTCCCCTCATTTATCCCCAACACCAATGCACCAAAATGCTTTCTCGATCCCGTGGGCGCCGTATAGCCGCAAATGATAGCTTCCTGCGAGTTTTGCAGTTTGAATTTTAACCAGCGGTCTGTTCGCTTGCCGCTGTTGTAATAACTGTGTATGTCCTTACCGATGATCCCTTCCCAGCCCTCCTTCTGTGCCTTTTTGAATAGTTCCGATCCTTTCCCCGCAATATGATCATTATAGATGATGACCTTGCTATTAATAGGTACAATCAGCGCTTTCAGTAATTCTTTCCGTTTAAATAATTCCAGTCCACGGAGGTCATGCCCTTTCAAGCTCAACAGGTCAAATACATAATATTTTAAAACCAGGCCCTTTTTATCTCCTTCATACTGCTGGATATCCTGGAAACTGCTGCGGCCACCTTTACCTTCTATTACCAGTTCACCGTCCAGCACGGCCTCATCACCTATTTTCTTAATGGCGTCTAAAACGGTTTGATATTTATGACTGAAATCTATCCCATTGCGCGATATCAGTTTTGCCTTTTTACCGGTATAACCTATCGCCCGGTAGCCATCGAGCTTGCGTTCATATATCCAATCTTCATTATCAAAAACCTTCGATTCCAGTTTAGCCATCATCGGCGTGAACCCTTTTCCTGTATCAGGCTTTTCATCTTCCTCAGTTATTTCAGGGCTTTTTTTTTCAGCCTTGATCTTCTTCACCCGGGGCAGCGCGGTGGCCTTGCCGCTTTTGTTATTCAGCATTTCCTTGATCTTATCCGGCACCAGGTCTTCGCTGTTATAGGCCTCGTGAGTTGCGAATTCGTCATTATGCTTGATCAAAAGCCAGGAATTATCTTCAGCACCATGCAGCTTTACCAAAGCGAATTCACCTTGCAGTTTTTCACCGTCCAGCCTGAATTTCAGGTTACCCGATTTTAGTCCGGCGCGCAAATTCTTTACATCATCAGTCCGTTTTTCGGCCAGTGAAGTATACGTGCCTTTATCCCATATCATCACTACACCTGCGCCATAATTGCCGTTGGGAATGATGCCTTCAAATTTGCGGTAATCAAAAGGATGATCTTCCACCATCATAGCCAAACGCTTATCACCGGGATTCATGGACGGACCTTTTGGCACAGCCCAGCTTTTCAGGGTGCCATCCAGCTCCAGCCTGAAATCATAATGCAGGTGCGACGCATGATGCCGCTGCACCACAAAGGCTAACTGCTTACTTGTGCTTTTACCACCCTTAGGTTCAGTGGTCTTCGTAAAAAGCCTTTTTTTTACATATTCCTTTAAGCTCATTTTTAGGCTCCCTTCCTGCTCAGGCTTTGCATCAATTGATCATACAGGTCGTCATTTTTGGTGGTATGCGGTTTAAGTTTTTTGATGGTCGGGCGTTTGCCTTTGGCTTTAGCCTCAATGATCTTTAACAGTTCGTTATGATAGTCGTCCTTAAACTTAGATACATCAAATTTTTCCTCATACTGTTTGATCAGGGCCAGACCCATATCCAATTCCTTTTTGCCGACTGTCACATCACCAATATTCAAATCATCGGTCTTGCGTATCTCCTGCCCAAAGCGGATACGGGTAACCACCAGCACATGTTCCACAGGGTGCACAATACACAGGCTCTCGGTACTCCGTAAAACAAATCTTGCTAACCCGGCCTTTCCCGACTTTTTCAGTGCTTCAACTAAAAGTGCATAAGCTTTATTGTTCTTACTGTCCGGTTCGGTGTAGTAAGAAGTTTCATAGAACATGGGGTTCACCTCTTTAATGTCAACAAAGCTTTCTATCTCGATCACTTTGCTTTTTTCGGGAGCGGCGTCTTCAAAGTCGCGCTCTTCGAGTATCACATAATCGTCGTTCAGCTTATAGCCTTTTACAATCTTATCATAAGGTACCTCTTTGTGCGTATGCTCATTTACCCTCTGATAGCGTATGCGCGAATGATCCCGGCTGTCAAGCATATCCAGGTCGAGCGAGGATGTTTGTACAGCCGAATAGAGTTTGACAGGGATATTCACCAGCCCGAAGCCTACCGAGCCTTTCCATATTGATCTCATAGTCAGTATAATTATTGTAACTACTATAACTATGGAAATGCAAAAAGGGTTTTAACGAAAAGAGTGAACGCTGATTCTTATTGATCTTTTAAGCGTCTCGTCCATTTGATCACCCACCAAATTACCTCCGCTGTCAGCAAAGCGCCAACAGCAAACAGGGCAGGCTTTATACCCTGACCGGTTGATGAAAGAGCACCGGTGAGCGCAATAACATATACGGTGAGAGGTAATAGCGTCATAAGGCACAGGCCCGCAATATTTAACCTGATTTTGAACGGACGTACCCTGTCCGGTTCTTTTATTCTCAGGCGGATCAAAGAAATATACTCTAAAAACAAGCCTGCACCATAAACCGTCACATCGATGATCAGCAGGTCGGCGAAGGTCCACAACACCATCAGGCTTACTACTATTGAGCAAATAATAATGGAGATATAGGGCGTATTAAACTTTTTGTGTTGCTTATTTAGCCAGGTGGGCATCAGCCCGTCATCAGCCATTACTTTTGGCACCCTGGATACAGATAACAGCACCGCCGCATAAATGCCAAGCGTGCTGGCCATACCACCACAGGCCAACAACACACCCAGCCAATGCCCACCGATCAGTGTACCTAAAGCCGGGAACCCCTGGTCGGTAAATGTGTCGTAATTGATATGCGATTGCTGGGCTACCATGATGGTAAAAAAGTAAACTACCATTACCAGTATAAATGCCGAGAACACAGATACCAGGTATGAGCGTACCGGTTTTTCTACCTCCTCCGCATAAGTGGTCACGTTATCCCAGCCCAGGCAGTTCCACATTACGGTATACAAGGCCATACCCATGGATGGGAACGCGATCCCTTTTAAGGAAGGCGACGGCAGCGATATACCACCGGTATGATGATAAAAGAAAGAAACTACCAATACTAAAAAAGGGGTCAGTACAGCCACACCCAATATCAATGATACTCTGCCAACGGGCACAATGCCCAATATATTCAACCCGGCCGATGCCCAGATGATCAGCAGGCAAACCGGAATTTTATAGACAGCCAGCTCCGGGAAAAAGAAGGAGGCATACTCTACAAAAAGTACCGGGTATATGGCCAGGTCGACAAAAGTATAAAGCCAGGTCCACCAGCCTTCATAGAATCCAATCCGTGTACCCAAAGCGTATTTTACCCATCGATAATAGCCGCCCTCAATGGGCATCATGCTGTTCAGCTCCAGCACTGTGAAAATAGCAGGCACATCCCATAGCATGGGCGTAAGCATCAGCAACAGCAAAGCGCCATGTTCGCCGGCGTAGGATAAAAGAGGCTCGAGCCCATAGGAGCCACCGGAAACAGTAAAGAATATTACCGCAACAAGCTGCAGCGGGCGTATCTTTTTTATGGACGAGGTTGACGGCATATACGCCGATAAAAATATTGTTTTTGGGGATAATGTTGGGTATCAGGATACTTTTATTTAAGTTTAACAACTGATCCGCCAATTTTATCACCATGAAAATAAGCTACATACACTTGTTGGGCAGCGCATTAATTGCATTGATGTTTCTCAGCCTTCTTTCTGTAAAACCGGAGCCCAGGTTCAGGGTACTGGCAGTAATGTCAAAGGCGAAAGACCATATCAAAATGATGACAGCCGCTGCACCTATGCTGCAAAAAATGGCGGATGACAATAATTTCAAAATTGATATTACCGACGATACCAGCACCATCAATGATGCCAATCTGAAAAACTACCAGGTATTCCTGATGCTGCAAGAGGCACCATTCGATATGTCATACGCCCAGCAGGATGCTTTGCAAAAGTTTGTGGACAGCGGCAAGGGTTGGGTTGGTGTCCACGCTGCCGGCCTGACCGGGAAACAATTTTTAGGGCCTGATAAAAAATACTGGCAATGGTTTGAAGGCTTGATGGGTAATGTGATCTACTCACCACACCCGGCTTTCCAGAAAGGAACGGTGATCATTGAAGACCGCAACAGCCCCATCACCAAAGGCCTGCCAGCCAAAATGGAGATCAGCGACGAATGGTACGAGTTTGATAAAAGTCCGCGCGGCAACGTACACGTGCTGGCTACTGCCGATGAATCAACCTATAAACAACGCAAACCGATGGGGGATCATCCTATTATCTGGATCAACGAAAAGTTTCGCCGGATGGTGTATATAGGCATAGGTCATGATGCCTCCTTGTGTGTTAATCCCGATTATATTAAATTGCTGCACAATTCAATTGAATGGGCTGCCTCTAAATAGCCCTGTCCGCCAGTTATGAAAAAAATAGTATTATCGATCAGCCTCATCTGCCTATGTGTGATCGGCTATGCCCAGAAAGCACCCCATTTTAAAGTGATCGCTTTATATGAAAATGGCGGACACCATGTAGAATATTCAAAAGCAGCAAAAATATGGCTGGATAAACTGGCGGTGGACAGTAACTTTAGCATCGATTATATTCAGAATACCGATAAGATCAATGAAGACTTTTTGAAGCAATATCAGCTTTTTATCCAGTTGGATTATGCCCCTTACGCCTGGAAACCTGCGGCGGTTGAGGCATTTCAGAAATATATTGAGGAAGGCCGGGGTGGCTGGATCGGTTTTCATCATGCCTCGCTTTTAGGTGAGTTTGATGGCTACCCCATGTGGCAGTGGTTCTCCACCTTTATGGGTGGCATCCGCTGGAAAAATTATATCGCAACTTTTGTGCAGGGCAAAGTTAATGTAGAGGATAAGCAGCACCCGGTGATGAAAGGCGTACCGCCATCTTTCTGGATCAAAACAGAGGAGTTTTATACTTATGATAAAAGTCCGCGGCCAAATGTGCATGTCATCGCCAGTGTTGATGAAAACTCTTATATCCCCAAATCAGATATTAAAATGGGCGACCACCCGGTGATCTGGAGCAATGAGCATGTAAAGGCGCGTAATGTGTATATTTTTATGGGGCACTCACCCGACCTGTTCGATAACGATGCTTATAAAAAATTATTTACCAACGCTATTTTCTGGGCCTCAGCTAAACCATAAAAATTAACTCATGAAACCTTTTCGCCTTATACTTTGTCTTTTTGCTGCGTTATTTGTATCGCTATCCGTTTTGGCGGAACCGGTTATTTACATCAACCAGATTGGCTTTGACAGCCGCGGGCCGAAGATAGCCGTTATCGGTTCTGATACCCCACTGCCTGTTAAAACCGCTTTTTCATTGATCAATACCGCAACCGGAAAGACTGAGTTTAATGGAACTTTAGGTACACAGCAAAAGGTTACTGACTGGTATCCGGACAAAGTTTTTTACGAGGCTGATTTTTCAAAATTCAAGAACGAAGGGCAATACAAACTGAGTATCACTGTAGGCGGCAAGAATTACACCTCAGATGGTTTTACAATTACTGAAGGCGGACTGGCAAAGCTGACGCTTTCATCCATCATTCACTATTATAATAAGCAGCGGGCCAATACGCCAGAGGAGTTGGAAGCAGATCAGCATATCCGGTTATTTGGCAGTGATAAAACAGTCGACCTGCGCGGCGGCTGGTGCGATGCTTCGGGTGATGTGAGCAAGTATTTTTCGCACCTTTCCTACGCCAATTTTATGTCGCCGCAGCAAATACCTTTGGTCGCCTGGTCAATGGAAAGTGTGGATGAAAACATTCCCGGTTTGCTAAGCAAATGGGGGTTAAAAGATTCGCTGGAAAACGAAGCCCTTTATGGTGCCGATTATATCATGCGCTCACTTTCAACGGAAGGCTATTTTTACGAAACCGTTTTCAGTTACTTCAGTAAAAACCCAAATGACCGGCGTGTGGTTGGTTTGCGTGCCAACAGCGTAACTACCGATGAATACCAGGCGGCTTTCCGTGAAGGCGGTGGTATGGGCATTGCAGCGCTGGCACGTATCTCGCGCTGGGGAAAGCATGGCAAGCATACTTCACAGGAATATCTTGACGCAGCAAAACGGGCATTCGCGCATCTTTTAGTCAACAACACTAAATATGATGACGATGGCAAAGAAAATATATTGGATGATTATTGTGCCTTAATGGCTGCAACCGAACTTTGGATAAGCACCAATGAACCGCTTTACCGCGATGAAGCCCGCAAGCGCGCGGCTAATTTGTCCAAACGCATGTCGCCAAACGGATACTTTATCGCCAACGATGCCAATCGTCCTTACTGGCATGCTTCAGATGCCGGGATGCCCATTGTTGCGCTTTCCCGCTATTTAAAAAAGGAGACCGATCCTGAACTAAGAAGCAAAGCAGTGCAGACTATCAAAAGGGCATTGGATTATAACCTGATCGTGAGCCATAAGGTAAGCAATCCGTTTGGCTATGCACGTCAAAGCTTTTTGTATAAAGGCGAGGTAAAGGATGGCTTTTTTATTCCGCATGAAAATGAGACCGGCTGGTGGTGGCAGGGCGAGGATGCCCGGTTGGCCTCATTGGCAACAGCAGCTATTGTCGGCGGCCGGGTAGCCTATCCGGCCAATGATGGATGGGGTATTAAAAACTCTTATGCTACTTATGCCTCGCGGCAGCTATCATGGATATTGGGCTGCAACCCTTACTCTATGTGTTTTATGTATGGCTTCGGTAAGAATAATGTTCCTTATATGCATTCCAGCTTTGGTCATGGCTCACAAAAGGGTGGCATATCCAATGGCATCACCGGTAAAGAGGGTAATGAAGATGGATCAGGCATTGATTTTAAAGAAGAAGATAAAGGTAACGAGTGGCGCTGGACCGAGCAATGGCTCCCGCACGCCGCCTGGTTTATGCAGGCAATTGCTGCGGCTGCTGAGCCGGCTGGCAAGTAATATCACTTGAATTAATTATAAAAAAAACAAAATATGTATATCTCAGATATTATCAATTTCTTAAAAAATAATCTGAGCCAAACAGACATAACTCTACATAAAGGCGCAAGTGAAAATCTTATCAGTGAGGTTGGACATCTTTTTAATGTACAATTACCTGATGATGTTAAAGATTTTTACAGGTTTACCAATGGATTTGAATCTGCAGAAGATATTTTTAATATCATTCCTCTGGAAGAAGTTATTGATCGAGCAGAAGATAGTATTCCTAACTTATATATAGCTGAATACATGATCTATAGTGACATGTGGGAATTAGAAATAGATCTTTTTAATTACAATGATTACAAAATAATAAATATAGGTGAGGAGAGAATTGTTCTAACCAAGTCTTTTGCAGAATTTATAAAACGTTTTCTTACTGGTGGTGTTTTCGAAAAAGGGGGATTATATGACTGGCATGAAGAGGTTAAACTAAATCCTTTAAAATAAAATATTTACACTTCCTAATTCTTCACCCTGTTCTGTTCACTTTCGGCACCATTAGTATCATGTTTACGCTGACCGGCTATGGTTTTCCCAAAGCGGTAACTCAATGATAATACCCCAAAACGCGAATCGCCGGCATTGTGCCAGCTGGCATAGGTATTTGCCAGGTTGTTAATTACCCCGCTGCCGCTGCTGGTATAAAAAATATCATTTACATTCAATTTGATCGTCGTGCTGGGCGACAGCTTTTTGGATATCCCTGCATTAAAACGGCTCCGTGCACCAATTGTAAACTGGGCATGGGTTAGTTTGCTTTGATAGCTATAATCAAATTGTATATTCCAGTCTTTGTCCAGGTTTAAGTTAACTGTAGGCCTCAAAAAGAAAAATGTTCCTTTGGTATCCAGCGGCCCTGTGTAAAATGCGCTGACCGAATGTATCTGTGTCAGTTCGCCATATAAGTGCAAATTGAGCCATTTAAAAGGATCAAGTGTAGCGTCTACCGAAGCACTCTTTACGGTAACCTGTCCTAAGTTTCCCGGGCGGCTGTAGTATATCCCGTCTACAATTTCAATGGTTTCATTTACGTCATTATTCGTTTTACTGTAGCTCAATGTAGTGGTGATCTTATTTTTATAAGTGTGCGACAGTTCGATATTGTTGGTAAAAGAGGGCAGCAAATAAGGATTGCCCACATAATAAGTAAACTTATCCAGCGGCGAAATGAATGGGTTCAGGTCCTGGTAATAAGGGCGGTCTATTCTTCGACCATAATTAAGCCCGATCTGGTTAACTGATGCCGAATCCAGTTTATAGGATAAATACAATGTCGGGAACAAGCTGTTGTAATTCCTGCTGAAAGATGAATCAGGAATTACCGGGTTACCCAGCTGATGCCCGATGGAAAAAGTATTCTCGAACCGCAAACCCGCCTGGATAGATAGCCTTTTATATTCCTTGTTCAGATTGATATAGGCTGCGTTGATGTTCTCTTTATAAATAAAATGATTGGTCTTGCCATAATCGGGCTTCGTGGTATCGTTAATCGTGTAAAAATAGTCTGCTATGTTATCCGTTTTGGTAAAGCTGGTTTTTGCACCGGCAGAAAATTTAAAGCCATTTTTTAACGGCAGCGTGTAATCCATCTTCGCTGCATAAATATGGATGTTTGATGGCAGCGCACCGGTCAGTTGATCCTGCGATATCAAGGTGCCGTCAGGAATATAATCAAAGTTATTAAATACCTGGCTGTTGTTAGTTTGATAAACGATGTAATCCACATCGGCGGTCAGCTCATGCCCGTTTTTATCATACTGATGGCGATAATTTAAATTGACACTGCCGTTTTTAAAATTATCCTGTTGATGATTGTCAGCAACGATCATGGAATCAGGCTGACTGCCGGCATCCAGTAAATGACTGGTATTATAGGTGTGATTAGTAAAAGGCCTTGCCGAGCCATTTAGTACGATGCCCCAGGTGGTTTTATCATCCAGGTAAAAATCTACCCCTATTCTCGAGCTGTATGACTTGAATGAACGGCGGATAAACGAGTTCTGAATAAAATAAGAGTTGGTGCTTCCGTCAGCATTAAAATAACGGCGGTAGAGATCAAGATCATTAAAACCGTCTTGTGTATTATAATTCAGTGTACCGAATACATTGAAACGGTTATTGCGGTAATTAAAGTTGAAACTGTTATTTGTTCTACCGTATATTCCCTGAATATAGCTCAAATTGAGCGAACCGTTAAAGCCTTTCAGCTTGTTCTTTTTAGTGCGAATATTGATCACCCCGCCGTTTCCGGCGGCATCGTATCTGGCAGGCGGGTTGGTCATCAATTCGATCTGGTCGAGCGTTGAGGAAGATAAAGAGCGCAGGTAATTCTCCAGGTCGGCACCAGATAGGTAGGTAGGTTTATCGTCAATAAAAATAGTTACGCCCTTGCCTTTTAAACTGATGGCGCCATTGGGGTCTACCTGTACACCCGGCGATTTTTCCAGCACATCCAAAGCGGTAGTTCCCGCATTGCTGATCAGAGCATCCACATTGACTACTGTTCTGTCAATCTTATGCTCTATAAATGACTTTTGAGCGGTGATGGATACACCCTTCAGCGCCGTTCCGTTTAGTTGAAGTATGATCGCAGGTAGAGCCACTACAGCGTTTTGCTGATTGACGCTGATGATCTCGCTGCGATAGTTTTTAAGGCCTACCGCAGTAACAGACAGTTTATAGTCTCCATACTTAATCCCATCGAATATGAACGTACCGTCAGCATTAGCCAGTTCGGTTTTGACTAAAACTGAGTCTTTCGCAGTGCTCAGGGTAATTGTCGCGCCGTCAGTCGGTTTCCCCGCAGCATCCGCTACTTTGCCGGATATTTTCCCGTTTTCCGTTTGTGCATGGAGTAAACAAGGCACAAAAAGTCCCCACAAGACCGCGAGCGTCATTAGTAATGTTTTCATTTTGTTGATGTGGTTTCAGAGAGCGTTAACCCCGGTTTTTAGAGGTTTTGATTAATGTATATTAATAAGATAAACTTGTCATGCTGAACTATAGTGAAGCATCTTCTTCACCCTGCGTTTTCGCTTTGCTCGTTGAAGTAGATCCTTCGCTCAACTCAGGATGAAAAATTGGTTTCCAAAGAACATAGCTATCTCCCCCCGTATTCATTTTTCGGGCATCAAAAAGCTTTTAAAATTTCTAATTTGTAGTCTTGTTGGTGCGGGTTAAATTAATATGATCGCCTGGTTTTAAACAAGATTTGATCACCTGGTTATGCACCTTATCGGATTGTTTAACACCATCGATATAAAGCTCATCATTGGTGATCTTAAACGAATAATTACCCTTATCCTTTATCAGGTGACTATCGATCAATTGTTTGGCGATCTTATCACTTACCGCATTTTCAGGTGATGGCGGTGTTGGTGGTTCTGGTAAACCCGGTCCAACTCCGGGTGGAGATACAGGCTCTACAGGTTCGGCCACTGCGGCCGGGTCTTGCGGCGTCTTCCGTTTGTAAGCTTCTGATTTATAAGCAGCCTTGTCATATTTTTTAGCATATTTTGCATCAATAGGCTTTTTGCGCCAGGCTATTCCATCAGAATCTTTCATCATTTTATATTTGTAAGTAGCTATAGCCCTTGCAGTGTCCAATGCAGTGAGAGGTCTGTTCATTTTTGCCTGGTTTGCTTCCTGCTTAACTTTACCATCTATCAGTGCCTTTAATTTTATTGAATTAAGATCCTCAGTGTTATTAACTCCGGCTAAATTTGCTTTCAGAGCAGTTAAAGCTTTCTGATTGGAGTCCTGACCATAATTTGCGAAGTTGATTTTGTTTTGTTTCACACTATCTGCCTCATCAACAATTTCACCCACACCCCCGTTAAGCTGCAGTTGACCCGGTTTTGCCGGCTGTTCAGGTAAGTTCATCCGGTCTATCTCGCTCATCAGCCGATCGAACTTTGGCTTATATTCAGCCATTTTATTTTCTGGTAAGGCGGCTCCGTTTATATAATAGGTGGCGTTGCTGCCATTATCCAGGGCAGTATACTGATAAAGCACGCCTTCTTTTTTAGAGAGGTAGGTTAAGTATAGCTTGTGTTTGATCTTTTTAGTAAACCTCAGCATTGATCCATCTGCAATTTCTTCAGGCTTATACACCTTCAAAGTGCCTACGCCCGCAACATCTGTATCTCCGGCCATGGCTCTTTTGGTCATACTATCTGTCCTCGTGATACTATCTATTTTAGATGCCGATGAATGGCTCTTGTGTGATTTCGGCTTGATGGTATCATGTTCCTTTTCCGCTTTAGAAAACGCAGCGGTTAACAACACAGCCGAGATCAGGCAAACAGTCAGCACCATTTTTTCGATCTTATTTAATGACTGGTTATTGTTGGATAGCATCCTTTTCACCCTTTGCAAAAAATGATCACTGCTGCCGCCAAGTCCCATGGCATAAGCAGGTATAGCCGATTGATATTCCTGGCAGGATACCAACGCCTTAATATAACTCACCTTGCTGCTGGTTTGTGCCAGCACAATATCATCACAGCAATTTTCCCTTTCGGCTTTGATTAATGAGGATACCCACAATACTGCCGGGTTAAAGAAAAATACAATCTCCAGTAAATTTTGCAGCAGGTTTACCAGGTAGTCGCGGCGGCGGATGTGGGCCAGTTCATGCACCAATATGGCTTCTACTTCTTCTGTGGACAAAGCAGTCAGCAGACCAATGGGAATGAGGATCACGGGTTTAAAATGTCCCAGTACCATCGGCAATTTTGCAATGCCCGATTGCATCAGGGACACTGTTCGCTTAATACCTAACTGATAGGATAGGTGTTGTATTTGTTGCTCCCAATACGTACCGGCGGCTATTATTTTTGTGCGTTTGATATAATAGATATTGTGCAATCCGGCCGCCAGTTGGATACATTTACCACAAATGATCAGGAACCAGATCAGTACAATGGTATCCGAATGGGTATTAAAATAGCTGATCAAATTTTTGAATAGCCCCTCCGTATTTTGCTGCGGTGCAGTAACGGGCGCAACCTGGTAGGTATACGTCTGGCCAGTAGAAATATTAACAGCCGCTTTTGTCGCTGCTGCGAAATTGAGCTGCGTAAAAAAAGTAACAGTAATTGCCACGCTGAATAACACCAGCAGACCAATCATCAGGTTATATCTGAATGCCGCCCTTGCTTTTTTTGTTAATACAATGGTAAGCCCGGCTATGGCGGCCAGTATAAGCCCTTGCCATAATGAGTGGATCAACGTGTTGCAAAGTGCTTTTATGAGTTGATCGGGTACCAGGGTTGTCAGGTGCAATTCCATATCACAATGTTTTTAAGGTTCTTACTTTTCTATTTTGTTGAGCAGGTCTTTAATAGCCTGCAGGTCTTCCTTAGAAGTGTTTTTATTACCCAGTAACTGCATTACCAGGTTGCTCGCCGATCCTTTATACATTGAGTCGACAAACTTCTGTAATAAATGATCTTTGGTCTTTTGTTCGTCTTCGGCCACATGGTAAATATGCTTCATCTGGCTTTCATCGCGTTTTACTATTCCCTTATCTGCCATTATCTGCATCAGCTTAAGGGTCGATGTATAGTTCACATCTTTCTTTTCGTTCAGCTTGTCGTTTACAAATCTTACGGTCGACGGGCCAAATTCCCACAGCACCTGCAAAATCTCCAATTCTGATTTGGTAGGCTCGATATTCATGTTCTGATCTTCTTTCTCAAACTTCATAAACCAAAGGTAGGAAAAAATTCGTACGAACAAAATATTATGTTACTTTTTTTAAAATATTTTTTTGTTGATAAAAACTGGCGAACAAAACAGGCCTATTCTGTTATTATTGTTCTGAATAAAAACCCAATACAAATGATCACAAGAGATGAAATTTTCCGTTACCAGCCCGATCCAAAATATAAGAAAGCAGTTGCCTACTTCTCCATGGAGTTCGCTATTGACCAGGCCTTAAAAATTTATAGCGGCGGCTTAGGCTTTTTAGCCGGTTCGCACATGCGCAGCGCTTACGAGTTAAAACAAAACGTAATAGGCATTGGCATGCTGTGGAAGAATGGCTATTACGACCAGTTCCGCGACCTGAATGATGACATGAAGCCTTTCTATGTAGAAAAAGACTATTCTTTTTTAGTGGATACCGGTATCATGTTTACCGTACAGGTTCATGATTCACCTGTACATGTAAAGGCCTATTTATTAAAACCGGAAACCTTTGGTTCAGCCCCTGTCTTTTTACTAACCACTAACCTGAATGAAAATGATGAGCAGTCGCGGTCTATTAGTTATCGCCTTTATGACTCAAACGAGGCCACACGGATAGCGCAATCCATCATATTAGGCATAGGCGGCGCCATGCTGCTCGATCTGTTGGGGTTGAACATCGAAATATATCACATGAATGAAGGGCATTCCCTTCCATTGAATTTTTACCTGTATTCCAAGTATCAAAAGCTGGAAGAGGTAAAAAAAAAGGTCATATTTACTACCCACACCCCGGAAGCTGCCGGAAATGAGGAGCACCGTTTTGACCTGTTAAAAAAGATGTCTTTCTTTTACCATCTGCAAGACCATGAAGTAAAACATATTTTGAATATAGAGGGTGATTCGCTTAACTATACTGTTGCCGCTTTAAAGTTTGCCCGCAAGGCAAATGGCGTATCCAAACTGCATGGCGAGGTAGCAAGGGAAATGTGGAAGGGCAATTCCGGTATTTGCGAGATCACCTCCATCACCAATGCGCAAAATAAAACCTATTGGAAAGATGACCAGCTGGAAAGTGCTCTTGCTGCCAATAACGATGAAGATATTGTTGCCCGCAAAAAGGAAATGAAAAAGCAGCTGTTCAAGGAAGTGGCTAATCAGTGCGGGAAACTGTTTGACGAAAATGTGCTGACCATCGTTTGGGCCCGCCGCTTTGCAGGGTATAAACGTGCAGATTTATTAATGCGTGACTGGGATCGCTTCATCAAATTACTCTTCACTGCGGAACACCCCGTACAAGTGATCTGGGCCGGTAAGCCTTACCCTGAGGATTACGGCGCCATCGATCAGTTTAACCAGATCATCCGCCGGGCAAAGCCTTTGGCCAATTGCGCGGTGTTAACTGGCTATGAATTGGCCTTATCGGCCTTGCTTAAAAAAGGATCTGATGTATGGCTCAATAACCCGAGCATGTACCGGGAGGCTTCAGGTACAAGTGGAATGACCGCCGCCATGAACGGCAGCATTAACCTGTCCCTACCTGATGGTTGGGTGCCTGAATTTGCAAAGGACCAGGAAAATAGTTTTGTGATACAGCCTGCCGATGATAAATTGTCGCACTATGAAAGAGATAACCTGGAAGCAGCTGAGCTGATGGACATCCTTGAGAAGACTATTTTACCGATGTATTATAAGGATCAGAAAAAGTGGGTTTCCATTATTAAACAGGCTGCTAAGGATGTTGCCCCGGCATTTGAATCGGGCCGCATGGCCGATGAGTATTATCAGAAAATGTATCTGGGTAAATAATATTTTTTTGCAAAGCGTCATAAAAAAGCCCTCTGATATTTGGAGGGCTTTTTTATTGGTCAGATTTTGTATGTTATATGGCCGTTGGCCTTCTGATCAGTCCTAATATGATGGCGATGATCGCAATAACTAATAACACGTGAATCAGTCCGGTTACAGAATATACAAATACGCCTAAGGCCCATCCTATGATGAGAATTACGGCTACGATATACAATAATGAATTCATGGCAGGTGATTTTAATTAATAATGTTTTTCATTATATAAAAGCCTATTAAGGGGCAAAATGTTTTAAATAATTCCTATTAAAGCAAGAAAAGCCGCCCGATAAAGGAGCAGCTTTTCTGTTAGACTTTTAATGCCAGGTTACAACCTTAACCATTTTTTCCTTACCTCTAACTGTTGCGGGCTTGGTGTGGCAAGACTATCGATGCGGTATTTAACGGTTGTTTTTTTAAGCAGGGTCACCAGCAAATCAAGTGGCTGTCCGTCCCTTATTACCGAAACTTTTATTTGATCGCCTGGCTTTTTGCCGTTCAGTGCGGTGGCCATATCAGTAACCTTATTACCATCTATAGCAACTATTTCATCGTTCACATTAATACCGTCTATCCATGCCGCCGTGCCGCGAATAACGTTGGACACTACGATCTTATCATTGGTTGTAGTTGTGATAACACCAAGACTGGGATCGTTATTGCCGGCAAGCTCGTCTGTTAAATGGTAGCCTGCATAACCCAGGTACTTATCGTAATCAACATCAGCCAGGCCATTGATGTATTTTTTATAAAACTCATCCAGGTTTTTGCCGCTGAACTTTTCGAGTGCCTGCTTAAATTCAAGGTCGGTATACCCACGCTTTTTGGTTTTGTAATAAGTATTATACATGTACTTCATCACATCATCCAGGCAATACTTGCCATGGGTATCGTTAATGATCTCCAGGTCGAACATCAATGCCATAATGGAACCTTTGTTGTAGTAGGAGATATTGGTGTTGATGGAATTCTCATTCGGGCGGTAATACTTTATCCAGGCATCATAACTGGCATCGGCCAATGTCTGTATCTTGTTGCCGGGCTGATTGGCCACATAATTAATATCGGCAGCCAGCGTACCCAAATAAGTTTCGGGAGGGTAAAGGTCGGTCCGTCTTATAATAATGTCCTGGTAATAGGCAGTAAAGCCTTCGGCTATCCAAAGGTCGGTGGTGTAATTCTCGTTATCATAATCAAAAGGCCCGAGGGCGATAGGGCGCAGGCGCTTTACATTCCAGAGGTGGAAATGCTCATGCGCCGCCAGGCTTAAAAAGCCACGGTAACCGCTTTCATTGGCATAATTATCGCGTTTAGCACCCAATACGGTAGAGCTTAGATGTTCAAGCCCGCCGCCACCTTTTGAAGTGTTGTGTACAATAAATACATAGCGCTTGTTGGGGTTCTCACCATAGATCGCTGTTTCCTGCTCTACAATTTTGGGCATGTCCTTTATCAGCCGCGCTTTATCATAATTGCCGCCGCCGCACATCGCTATTTCGTATTTTACGCCTGATGACTCAAAGCCAAATACATCCTGGTTACCTACCTCTATAGGTGAGTCAAACAAAATATCATAATCAGGCGAATGCAGGGTGAAGGGGTCATTGCCGGCCATTTCCAAACTGGTTGAAACCTTTGTCCAGCCTTTATAGGGTGTAATGTGTATGGTAGAGGGATGATGAAGCATCCCGGCCGGATAAATGAATATTCCGGAGGTTGATAAGAAGGCATGTGTATTATCAATAAAGCTGGTACGCACCGAAAGTTCAAAGGCATACACACGGTATTTAACCTTTACCGCGGATACATTTGCAGTAGATATCTGCCATATATTTTTGCGTACTTTTTTTGTATCAATGATTTTACCATTTGCTTCTGCAGTGAAAGATTCTACATTTTTAGCGTATTCTCTTACCAGGTATGAGCCGGGTGTCCAAACCGGCATTTTAAGGTCTAAGGTGGCCTGATGCACCCCGGTTATATCCATCTCCACATCAGCATAATGTGCCTGCGCTTCAGGGAAAGTCACTTTATAGGTAATAGTGGTAGTATTTGCTGCTTTGCCGGTAGTACTGTTCATCACCAGCAATATTAAAGAAAAAAGGGTGGTTAACGATAGAAATTTCATGAATACAATTTTGTTAAAGAAAGGAAATATAGTTAACAACCAACCCGTTATACTTGTAAAATGGTTGATACATAAAACTATTATAAGCGGTAACCATTTAATTTAGTACACGAATAAGATTAAGTGTAAAGATAATTTGAAAATAGTAGAACCCATATCCCGTAAACTGATCCGTCTGGGTAAATTATACCTGGACGAATTAGCAAAAAACATTGATCATTTAGAGATCAACCGGTATTATTATGTACTGACATTGATCTGTTACCACGATGGTAAGCTGACCCAAAAAGCTTTGGGCGAAATGCTTGGCAAGGATAAATCGGCCATGGTATCAATTATTGATACGCTTTCGGAAGAAGGCTTCGTTTACAGGGAAACCAATGCTGCTGACAGAAGGGAACATTTGCTGAAAGTAACTGAAAAAGCGAAAAAGGCTGTTCCGGAAATTGTGCATGCCTTTGAAGATATGAATAACCAGATAACAGAAGATATACCGGAAGACGACCTGCTGGTGTTCCATAACGTGTTATTTAAAATGCAGGAGAATTTGTCAAACTTCAACCACGATAAGATAAAAATCACTAACCCCAATGAAAATTAATTTATGAGAACCCGGTATTATATCTATATAGCCCTTGCTTTATTGATCGGTTTTTTGGTCTATAACAAGTTCTTTAGTGAAAAAGGGAAGGCAGCTATGGCCGTTAATTCCGGTAAAAAAGGCAAAAGAAAAACCGGTCCGGTTCCTGTAAACCTCATGATCGTAAAGGATACTGCCGTAAGCAATAATATTGATGTAACGGGTACCATTGATGCCAATGAGAAAGTGAACCTGACCAGCGAAACAGCGGGGAACATTACAGGTATCTATTTTAAGGAAGGAACACATGTGCAAAAAGGACAGTTGCTGGTTAAGGTTTATAACCAGGACCTGGTAGCGTCCCTTAAACAGAATGATTACCAGATAGCACTGGCAAAGCAAAATGAATATCGTAACAAAATTTTATTAGACAAGGAGGCGATCAGCAAGCAGGAATATGATACATCGCTTACCTCATTGAATACCCTGAATGCAGCAAGCGATGTGATCAAAGCGCAGATAGCTAAAACAGAAATAAGGGCGCCTTTTTCTGGAACGATTGGCTTAAGAAATGTGAGTCCGGGTAGTTACCTGGCGCCAAACGCCACCATTGCTTCATTGGTTAATATCGATCCCGCCAAAATTACCTTCTCGGTACCTGAAAGGTACCTGGCTATGATGAAAGTGGGCGGCAAGATCAGATTTACCATTGAGAGCTCAAGAGATAATTTCCCGGCAACCGTATATGCTATTGAGCCGGCTATCGATCTGAATTCGCGTACCATTACGGTGCGTGCCCAGGCGGCCAATCCAAAAGGTTTGCTTAAAGCAGGCGGCTTTGCCAAAATCAGCTTAACTCTCGACCAGATAGCCAAAACCATTATGGTGCCTACGCAATGCGTTATCCCAGATTTAAAAGATAATAAGGTATTTGTGTATCACAATGGTGTAGCCGAATCAAAGACTGTAAAAACCGACCTGCGCACCGACACCCGTATAGAAATAACCAGCGGTTTGAAAGCGGGAGACAGTCTCATCGTTTCGGGCCTGATACAGATACGCAACAAAGTGCCAATAAAAATTTTAAAAGTTACTAAGTAAACCATATTTATGAGTTTAGCGTCAGTAAGTATAAAAAGGCCGGTATTGGCAACGGTAATGTCCATCGTTATCGTGGTGTTCGGTATCATGGGCTATAAATTCCTGGGCATCAGGGATTTTCCATCGGTCGACCCGCCTATTATTACTGTTACTACCAGTTATTCGGGCGCCAATGCTGATGTAATAGAATCGCAGATAACGGAGCCGCTTGAAAAAAGTATAAATGGTGTGCCCGGCATCCGGAATATCTCTTCAACCAGTTCGGTTGGCTCGAGCCGTATTACTGTGGAATTTAACCTGGATGCCGACCTTGAAACCGCGGCGAACGACGTCCGCGACAAAGTAGGCCAGGCACAGCGGCAACTGCCACTGGATATTGATGCACCGCCGGTGGTTACCAAGGCCGATGCCAATGCCGATAATATATTGACCGTAACCTGCAGCAGTAATACGCGAAATATTAACCAGGTTGACGATTATGCCGAAAACGTTTTGCAGGAAGGCCTGCAAACCATTCCGGGTGTCAGCCAGATAAATATATTCGGCCAGCGCCAGTATGCCATGCGTTTATGGATAGACCCTAATAAACTTTCAGCTTTAGGGTTAACGGCTACTGACATTACGAACGCGCTGAATGCGGAAAACGTGGAGCTTCCGGCAGGGAAAATTGAGGGCAACAATACCGAGGTTGTGGTACGGGCGATAGGAAAGCTATCAACCGAAAAGGAATTTAATAACCTTATCATTCGTGCCGACAGTAACAGGGTGGTGCATTTGAGTGATGTGGGGTATGCGGTATTAGGCTCTGCCAACGAAGAAACTGCCTTAAAGGAATCAGGTATACCGATGATAGGCCTGGCCATCATTCCTCAACCGGGTGCGAACTACGTGCAAATTGCCGAGGACTTTTACAAGCGCCTTGACCAGATCAAGAAAGATCTTCCGCCGGATATACAGGTAAAAGTAATAACGGATAACACCAAATTTATCAAGCAATCAATAAGCGAAGTGGAAGAGACCTTATTGGTTTCGTTTGTGCTGGTGGTAATCATTATTTACCTGTTCTTCAGGGACTGGCTGATCGCATTTCGCCCGTTGATCGATATACCTGTATCATTGATCGGCGCATTTTTCATCATGTACATTTTCGGGTTCTCCATCAATATATTAACCCTGCTGGGTATTGTGCTGGCGACAGGTTTGGTGGTGGATGATGGTATAGTCGTCACGGAGAACATTTATAAGAAAGTTGAGGCGGGTATGCCGATCCGGCAGGCGGCGTTTGCAGGTTCGGCCGAGATATTGTTCGCCGTTATTTCAACATCTATTACACTGGCGGCAGTGTTCCTGCCTATCGTGTTTATGCAGGGCTTTACCGGCCGGCTTTTCCGCGAATTTGCCGTGGTTGTTGCAGGCTCGGTGCTGATATCAGCATTTGTTTCGCTTTCGTTAACACCGATGCTGAATGTTAAACTGATTCGTAAAAATTCAGAAAAATCGAAATTCTACAAAAAAACAGAGCCATTCTTTGAGAATATGACCAACTCCTACACCGGGACATTGGTTAAGTTCATGAAAGTAAAATGGGTGTCGTTTGTTATCCTGGCTATTTCGCTGGTGGTAACGGCCGTGCTGTATTCTGCAACGCCTTATGAACTGGCGCCCCTGGATGACCGCAGTATGCTCCGGTACTCTGTTACAGGCTCGGAGGGTGCGAGCTACGAATTTATGACCAGGTACATGGACAAGCTGTCCGACTTTGTCACAGATTCTATCCCCGAGGCCAATGTGAACCTCGAAGTTATTTCGCCCGGCAGCGGCGGCGGCTCGTCAAACAGTGGTTTTGGGCGCGTAGGCCTGGTGCCGCCTGATCAGCGTGACAAAACCCAGCAGCAGCTGGCAGATTACCTGCAAAAGAAACTGACCCATTCCCCGGATGCCCGCGCGATAGTTGTGCAGGAGCAAACCATAAGCGGCGGCGGCAGCGGTTCAAAAACATCATTACCAATACAATTTGTTATCCAGAACCAGGATTTTGAGAAGATTAGAAAGGTTTTACCAGAATTTTTCTCGGAGGTTTCCAAGAGCCCGGTTTTCCAGGGTACGGATGTGGACCTGAAGTTTACCAAGCCTGAACTGCGTGTTACTACTGACCGCGACCGGGCGAGGGATCTGGGTGTGTCGGTATCTGATATAGCAACTGCCCTGCAATTTTATTACAGCAACGGCCGGCTTGCCTACTTTTTGATCAATGGTAAACAATACCAGGTAATTGCCCAGGTTGACCGCGCAAACCGCGACCAGCCGCTGGACTTAAAATCAGTATATGTGCGCAATGCCAAGGGTACCCTTGTACAGCTTGATAATGTTGTAAAAGTTACCGAAGACGCCACACCGCCGGCTATTTATCACTTTAACAGGTATAAGTCGGCAACCATACAGTGCGGACTGGCTCCGGGGCGTACGGTTGGTGACGGGATTGTTGAGATGAACCGTATTGCAAAGAAATTGCTTGATGAAACATTCAGCACTTCTTTGAGCGGGGCCTCGCGTGATGCGGCAGAAAGCGGTTCAAGCCTTATTTTTGCGTTTGCATTTGCACTGTTGCTTATCTACCTGGTGCTGGCTGCACAGTTTGAAAGTTTTATGGACCCTTTGATTGTGATGATGACCGTACCGCTGGCTATTGCGGGAGCATTTTTATCACTCTGGCTGTTCAATCAAACGCTGAATATATTCAGCGAGATCGGGATGATCACGCTGGTGGGGCTGGTAACCAAAAATGGTATCCTTATTGTAGAATTTGCCAACCAGCGAATGGAGCACGGATTGCCAAAATATGAAGCGGTAATTGAAGCCGCAACATCACGTTTGCGCCCTATTTTGATGACCAGTCTGGCAGTGGTGCTGGGTTCGGTGCCAATTGCGTTTGCATTGGGCGCCGGTGCTAAAAGCCGTGTTTCGTTAGGTATCGTGATCATGGGCGGGGTGTTATTTTCATTGGTACTTACGCTCTATATCATCCCTATGATGTATGTGATATTCGCATCAAAAACCCGTCATGATCCTGATGAAGAACCCGAGCCGGAAAAAGCAGCTAAAAAGGTAAAAGAACCTAAACTGATCGAAAATTATTAAGAGCTGTATGAATTTCAAGAAAATATATCCCCTGGTTTTTTGCTGCACATTTCTTGCTTTAACTGTGCATGCCCAGGATACTTTGCTTACCCTGAAAGATGCAATAGGGATAGCTTTAAAGAATAATTATCATATACAAATAGCTAAAAACAACACCGCTATCGCCCAAAATAATGTGACACCGGGCGCTGCAGGTATGCTGCCTTCGGTTCAGGGTAATTTAACAGTTAATAACAGCGTTCAGAATACCAAGCAAACGCTGTCAAACGGGACTATCAATAATATCAACGGGGCGCATAACAGTTCTTTTAACTACGGCCCCAGCCTGAACTGGACCATTTTTAACGGCTTTGCCATGTTTGCCAATTATGATCAGCTAAAACAGTTGAACCAGCTGAGCAGCATCCAATTGCGCGATACTATTTTGGTTACCGTAGCCGATGTGATGGCGACTTATTACAGCCTGGTAAACCAGAACCAGGAGCTTAAAGCCTTAAAGGGAGCTATCGAGATATCGCGTACACAGCTGCGCTATGCCAATGATAAGTTCAATGTAGGTAGCGCATCGCGATTAGACGTATTAAATGCGCAGGTTAACCTGAATACGGATACGGCCAATTACTTAAGCCAGCTACAGCAGTTCAGGGCCAGTAAGGTTCAATTAAACCAGATATTAGTGCGCGATCTGCGGACCGAGTTTTCCGTTGCAGATACTATCCAGGTTGATGAAAAGCTGATACTGGGCGATATATTAGGCAAGGCACAGAATGAAAATCCTGCCATATTATCTGCCGAGATCAATAAGCGGTTATCAGAGATCAATTTAAAACAGGTTAAAGCTACGCGTTACCCGTTAGTGGCCGTAAATTCGGGCTATTCTGTAGGTGATAGCCGTAACCCCGCCGGGTTTGCCAGGATACAGAACACTAATGGTTTTACCTACGGTCTGACAGCATCTATTAACATTTTCAACGGGTTTAATCAAAACCGGAATGAACGTAATGCAAAGATCGGTATCGAAAATGCCGCGATCAGTTACAAACAAACACAATTGAATGTAGAGACGCAGATCAATAATTTATATATCAGCTATCTGTCGGGTCTCGACCTGATCAAACTTGGTGCTTCAAACATGACCATCGCTAAGAAAAATCTTGATATCTCGCTGGATAAATACAAACTGGGTAACATTACGCCGTTGGAGATCCGCGAAGCGCAAAGGAACTACCTGGATGCCGAATCAAAATTCTTTGCTGCGCAATACCAGTCAAAAATTGCCGAGATCACATTAAAACAGATCACCAACAGTATAGATATGCAATAAAATAAAAAAGTGAACACATTCTTTTTTATTTTTATAAAAGCTATTTTTGAAGTGAATGTCGAATTATAAAACCTGTTTGCTGATAGATGACAATTACATAGATAATTTTGTCACGCGCAGAATTTTAGAAGGGGGTGATTTTGCCGAGAACGTTATCGTCAGTCAATCAGCTTCTGATGCGATTGAATCCCTGCGGGCAGGATCAATAAAACCTGACGTAATATTTTTAGATATCCGTATGCCTGTGATGGGTGGCTTTGAATTTTTACAGGAATACGACAAGCTGAAAATTGAAAACAAACAGGCGATAAAAATATTTATGCTGTCATCTTCACTTGATCCCACTGATCTGAAAAAATCGACCAACAATAAATATATCACCCAGTTTATTCATAAGCCGATTACCCAGAAAACCCTTGACGATATTTGTACATGATCCTTGTTGCAGATAGCGGCTCATCCAAAACAGACTGGTTACTTGCTGTACCCCAACAAGAGCCATTGCAATTTAAAACTCCCGGACTAAATCCTTATTTCCTTTCAGAAAAGGAGATGGTAAAAATATTGCAGGACCAGGGTGCTGAGTTAACCGCACACGGTGAGGATATTACCGAAATATATTTTTTTGGTGCCGGCTGCTCAAGCCCTGACAGGCACGAGATAGTGACAAATGCCTTGAGCCAGTTATTTCCCAAAGCATACATTAGCGTAGACAGCGATCTTTTGGGAAGCGCCTATGCCACCTGCGGGCACGAGAAAGGGCTTTGCTGTGTATTGGGCACAGGCTCCAATATCTCCTTTTTTGACGGAGAGGATGTACATTCGGGCAAACACGGTTTAGGTTATGTGCTGGGCGATGAAGGGTCGGGTGTATGGTTTGGCAAGGCATTCATCACCGACTTTTTATATGGCAATATGCCGCCTGATATTCACGCGCTATTTAATAAGGATTATCCGCTGAATAAGGAAATAGTGATCAAAAACGTGTATCAGCAGCCCCGTGCAAACTCCTACCTTGCCGCATTCGCCAAATTCCTGAACGGGATAAGGCAAACTGAATACGCACAGGATCTATTAAAAAGGGGCTTCCAGGAGTTTATCGATACCAACATTAAATCATATCCCCAATACCACAGGTATAAATGCCATTTCGTAGGATCTATCGCTTATGTTTTTTCGGATGAGCTAAAAGCGCTCTGCACTGCAAATGACATACAGGTTGGCAAGATCATCAAGGCGCCTATTTTTGACCTGATGCAGTTTATTGTAAGCAGGGACAATTGAGTTTTGAGTATTAAGTCTTGAGTTCTGAGTCAGGATGTTATTTAATTAGGACTTCGGACTCAGGACTTTGGACTTCGTTCTTCTGTGCGTTTTCACTTTAGAGATCAGTATCCAGAATATGCCAACTATAGCGATCAGGCTGCCTGTTTTAGGCAGGTAATCGCCGTGCAGCACATAAAAGGTCAGGTCGGAGTTTAGGTTGATATCCTGTTTGATCGCTGTTCGTGTCCACCATTTGGTTTGCTGCACGATATCTCCGCGCTGATTAATAAAAGCCGAAATGCCGGTATTGGCCGAGCGGCACACCCAGCGCCGGGTTTCGATAGCGCGCAGCTTGGCATAATCCAGGTGCTGGTCCTTACCCGAAGTGTTTTCCCACCAGCCATCATTAGTGATAACAGCGATAAACTGCGCGCCTTTATGTACCGATTCCCCAACCCATTCGCCATAAATGGAATCAAAACAAACAACAGGATCAACACCAATACCGCTTTGCGAATAAAATACGCTGGGCTCATCCTGCCCGGCATAAGTGCCAACGGCACCACCTAAATGTTCAAATACAGGCTTAAGAAAAGATAGAGCATCGCCGAACGGCATTGCTTCCACACCCGGCACCAGTTTTGATTTATGATAGAATTGTACCTCGGCTGAATTTTCAATATTGATAGCTGCATTAAAGGCGTCATAATATTCATTGCCCTGCGGGTCGTAAGGCTTTGCGGTATTGGTCTTTCTCGAATTATAGATCTTAATATCCTCAGCGCCTGTGAGCACGTTCCCGTTTTTGTATTTGTTTAGAAAATGCTGTGCCTGTAAAAAATAAGGATTGACACGTATCAGGTCTTCGTTTAATCCATAGGGAGTGTATATCGCTGTTTCGGGCCAGATAAAAAACTCGGTGTTCTTCTGCCCTAATGAATCAGATAGATGGGTCAATATATTGAGCTGCTGCATCGTTGGGATACTGCCCGTCTTTTCATAGGGATCAATATTAGGCTGCGCCACCACGATATTTGATGGATTGGTTTGCTCTTTATAAGTATGGTACCGGTATAACGAAAAAGCGATAGGTAATGAAAGTACCAGACCGCAAGCCAATATCAGGCTTAACTTCCTTATCCGTGCTTTTGCTTTATTGATACTGTCATAAATTAAAAATGCCAGGATATTAACTATCCATATCCATATCGTTCCGCCGTAAACGCCGGTAAATTCATACCACTGTATCCATTTGTGGTTCACCGCAAAACCATTGCCCAGGGTCATCCAGGGAAAATTAAGCGCCCAGGTTTGGTGCAGGTACTCATAGCCTACCCAAAAAAATAAGAGCCCGGCCAATGCGGTTCCCGGCTTAGTGATCAGCCTTAAACGGTAATACAGCCAGCAAGCGGTCGACATTAACAAGGGGCCCAAAGAGTAGGGAATTAAGGATATGGGTACAGCCACCACCGCGCCGACAGTTTTGATAGAGTTATAAACCCAGTAAACGGATAAGGTGTTCCAGATAAAAAAACCGAGGAAGGTTACGCTAAATATTTTCTTTCCTTTTTTTGTATAATCAGACCGTATAATATTTTCAATGGCCACCAGCATAGGCACAAAACCGATGAACAACAGGAAACTGGTATAAGGCGTAGGCGGCCAGGCGATCCATAATAATAAGCCTGAGAGAATGGATAGAAGAATGTTTTTTTTCATTTAACTTATCTTATATACTTGACCGTCATTGCGAGGGACGAAGCAATCTCTATGCTGTACAGAGCGAACATAAAAGCTTACTCGTAAAACTGACCTGCCTATGTAGAGATTGCTTCGTTCCTCGCAATGACGTTTTTATTTAAGAGGCCCCGGCCACACATATCACAAACTCCCCCTTAATCGGGTGCGTCTCAAAATATTGTTTTACTTCGGTAATAGTACCGCGCACGGTTTCTTCAAACATCTTGGTCAGTTCGCGCGAAACGGATATTTGTCTTTCGGCGCCAAAATAAGTAGCCATTTCATCCAGTGTTTTCATAAAACGGTGTGGCGACTCATACAGTATAATCGTGCGCTCTTCTTCGGCTAATTGTTTATAGCGCGTTTGACGACCCTTTTTCAGGGGTAAAAAACCTTCAAAGCAAAACCGGTCTGTTGGGAAACCTGAATTGACCAGCGCCGGGACAAAAGCGGTGGCACCCGGCAGGCATTCTACCTCAAATTCATTTTTTATGGCCTCGCGCACCAGGTAAAAACCGGGATCAGATATGGCCGGTGTACCGGCATCCGATATCAGCGCAATGTTTTTACCTTCCTTTAAGAACCTGACGATCTCGTTGGACGACTGATGTTCATTATGCTGATGATGGGCAAACACCTTCTTCTCGATACCAAAGTGCTTTAGCAGTGGTGCTGATGTACGGGTATCTTCGGCAAGTACCAGGTCGGCCTCTTTTAAAACACGTATGGCCCTGAAGGTCATATCTTCCAGGTTGCCGATAGGGGTGGGTACTAAGTAGAGTTTGCCGCTCATTTTTTAAGTTGCAGTTGCAAGTAGCAGTAGCAGGTTTTATTTTGTTGAAAGGTGTTAAGTATGATTAGCATAACTGCTACTCCAAACTGCAACTGCTACTTTCTAAAAAACAACTGCCACTTTGATTATATTTGCCTAAAAATAAAATAATGCTGCAAGTTAGTTATATCCGCGATAACAGGGAACAGGTTTTAGAACGTTTGGCTGTAAAAAATTTTAAACAGCCCGAATTGGTTGATGAGGTGATACAATTAGATAATGACCGCCGCTCAACCCAAACGCGCCTGGACAATGTCTCGGCTGAAGCTAATGCGGCAGCAAAACAAGTGGGTGAGCTGATGCGTACCGGGAAAAAGGACGAAGCCGAAACTGTTAAAGCAAAAACAGGTGCTTTAAAAGAAGAAATAAAAAGCCTTGGCGATTCGCTTTCTGCAATAGAAAATGATCTTCAGCAAAAGCTGGTTTTGCTGCCCAATTTGCCGCATTCATCAGTACCCAAAGGCTTAACCCCGGAGGAGAATGAAGTGGTACTGGAAAATGGTGCAAAACCGCAACTGCCTGCTAACGCCCTGCCACATTGGGAACTGGCCGCCAAATATAACCTGATCGATTTTGAACTAGGGGTGAAAATAACAGGTGCCGGTTTCCCGGTTTACAAAAATAAAGGTGCCAAGTTGCAAAGGGCGCTGATCAATTATTTTATTGATGAGGCTGAAAAGGCAGGATACAGTGAAGTAAGCGTACCTTTAATGGTGAATGAAGCCTCCGGTTTCGGAACGTCACAGTTGCCGGATAAGGAAGGGCAGATGTATTTTGTAGGGCTGGATAATTTATACCTGATCCCTACTGCCGAGGTGCCCATTACCAATATGTACCGCGATGTGATATTGAAAGAGAGCGATCTGCCTATGAAAAATTGCGGGCATACCCCATGCTTCCGTCGCGAGGCGGGTTCTTATGGTGCGCATGTACGCGGGCTGAACCGTTTGCACCAGTTTGATAAGGTAGAAATTGTGCAAGTGGCACACCCGGACGAGTCTTATACTATTCTTGAGCAAATGAGCGCGCATGTACAAGGACTGCTGCAAAAATTAGGCCTGCCTTACCGCGTATTACGCCTTTGCGGCGGTGATATGGGTTTTGGCTCGGCTTTAACTTATGACATGGAAACCTGGAGCGCCGCGCAACAACGCTGGTTGGAAGTATCCTCCGTATCCAACTTCGAATCCTTCCAGAGCAATCGCCTGAAATTACGTTTCCGCAATGCCGAGGGTAAAACTCAACTGGCACACACCTTAAATGGCAGCGCATTGGCTTTGCCGCGTATTGTAGCTACTTTGTTAGAGAATAACCAAACAGAAAAAGGGATCAAAATACCCGACGTATTGGTGCCTTACACTAAGTTTGAATGGATAGATTGATCGTGCAGGTTCATTAATCAAAAATAAAAAGTGTCATTTCGATGAGCCGGCCTGGGAAGAGCGGGAGGGCGAAGAGAAATCTTATACATCTTGCAATGTTCGCTATATCTGTTGTATAAGATCTCTCACTATCGTTTCGAGATGACAATGCTTTTATAATGTTGGGATAGATATCAGGCTTACAGCGAAGCATTCACCAGCAGGTCAGTAACGGCTGAATCCAGTATCGATTTTACATGGCTGATGGCAGCTTTTGAATTGTTATGCAATTCGTCTTTATAGATCACATGATTAACACCTAATACTTTCAAAAACTCATCAATCCGGCGATTGGCTGTGCTCTTAAAACAGCATATCTTGATCTTATTGTAATAGGCGTTGGTACGGATACGGCGCAATAGTTTTTCCATATCGGTATTCAGGTAATCATAATCAAATATGATCACATGGGGTGCTATTTCATAAATTGCAGGGAAAACACGATCGACCGAGGTGATGTGTTTGATTTGTTTATTACTGGCTAATAATTTTAACGAAAAGATATTGGGGGCTACCAACAATACTCTTTCAGTTCTAAAATGTAGCATGCGCGATTATTTTACGGAACCTTAAAGATATAATCAATAATTTAAATTGTCAAGTGGTTGTTAATCAGCAAGAAAGCGCATGGATTTTTGCCCTCTCCGCAAAAACTATTTTTACTATTATTTTTTACGGAGAGGACTTTAAAAAAGTTACGGCATTATCTCAAAAACTGCCTGTACCTGGAAATTTAATTTTATTGTTTTTACGTCAATGTCAGATTCTGCAGGAGCAGCGTTCATATTTGCAGACATTGTTTTATACATCATAGGCCTTGGGGTAGGGAAACTGCTGTTATCGATATCGTTAATGCTGATGGGCCTGCCCACCTTCTCGTTAATGCTGTTAAGCAGATAGGTAGCTTTGTCTTTAGCATCCAGCAGGGCCTTTACTTTAAGGTCACGCTTCAGATCGGCCATTTTGGAATAATCATAACTATCGATGTTGGTAGATTGGATCCCTTTTGGATCGATCTTGCTCAATATCTGGTTAAACTTATTCAGATCATGGAATTTGATGCTGTACTGCTTGCTGGCTAAAAAATCAGGATTCTTCTTTTTCTGCCAGGTGTTGTTCCATGCCGAAACATTGCTGATGGTAAAATCCTCTTTAGGGATACCGGCATCCTTCACCGCACCTTCCAGTTGATTTTCGAGCTGGTCAATAGTGATCTTTTTTCTCCCGTCCAGGTATTCCTGTAAGGATATGGATACGTTGATGATATCGGGGGTTACTTCTTTTTCTGCAATTCCGGTCACTTCAATTCTACGGCGCAGGTCGGGGTTTTGTGCAAAAACGTTGTAGGTACTCATACAAAGCGCTGCAAGGATCAATAGTTTTTTCATAATATTATATAGTTTGTTATATTGACTATTAACGAAGGTAAAGGTTAATTCGCAACACTTTATTTTAAATATTAATGACGATGCTTATCCTTTGGCTTTCAGCATAAACCTTATTACATTTGGGATTAACTCAATAATGAATGAAGACCAATTATTATTACCTGATCTTATTTTCCGTTGTTACTGCATTGAGCGCCTGCTCGAAACAGGAGAAACCAGCCAACCCAATTACGGCTGATGAAATAAAAAGTCATATCGCTGTGCTTGCAAATGATTCGCTGATGGGGCGCAAGCCGTTTACCGCGGGAGAACCAAAAGCGATCAATTACATTTCGGAGCAATTTAAAAAACTTGGCCTGGAGCCGGGTAATAACGGCAGTTATTTCCAGGAAGTACCGATGGTAGAGATCACGGGAAGCCCGTCTGCAACAATGGAGATTACCGGCGGTAAAGCACCGCTTACATTGAATAGCCTGACTGATTATGTGGTTTCTACCCGGCAGGAAGTGGATGCAGTCGAACTGAAAAATTCGCCTTTGGTATTTGCAGGCTACGGCGTAATAGCGCCGGAATATCACCGTAATGATTATGCCGGATTAGATGTGAAGGGCAAAACAGTGATTGTGCTGGTGAATGATCCCGGCTTTAAGGGCGATACCATGACCTACTACGGCCGCTGGACCTACAAATATGAAGAGGCTGCGCGACAAGGTGCAGCGGGTATTATCATTATACATCAAACCAAGGAAGCCAGTTATCCATGGAGCGTAGTGGC
>JBEHXM010000021.1:0-44580 GCA_048498695.1 Bacteroidota bacterium | reverse complement strand
ACTCGGAACGCAAACTATTCACCGGGTTAGCTATTGCGGCTTTCAGTGCATGGTAGCTAACCGTTATGATACCTATTACTATGGCCAGCAAGCCGGCTGAGGCAAACATCCACCATTGAATATGGATGCGATAGGCAAAGTTTTGCAGCCAGTTATGCATGGCCCACCACGCTACCGGCGACCCGATCAGGATGGATAGTAATACCAGTTTCAGAAAATCAAATGACAGCAGCGATGCTATTGATGAAAGGCTTGCTCCCAGTATCTTCCTCACCCCTATTTCTTTGGTGCGCTGCTCGATGGTAAAAGCTGCCAGACCAAACAGGCCCATGCCTGCCAATAGTATAGTGATTCCTGTAAAGATGCTGAATGTGGATGCCAGCCTGTCTTCAGCTTTATACTGCTGGTTGAAGGCGTCATCCATGAAGGTATAATTAAAGGGGGTGTCTTTATCATACTTTTTATAAATGCTTTGCATGGCATTAAGCAATGTTGGTAAGTTGGTATGCGGTCTTACCCTGGCAAATAAATTACATCCTATCCTTCCCCAAAGTTTGGTAGTATCGGGAACTATGAAAAGGCCAAGCGGTTCAATAACATGTTCCATAGACCCAAAATTGAAATTTTTGACCACGCCTGCAACTTCTACATTGTGCCCTCCCGATTTAATGAAGCTGCCAACGGGATTTACAGGAAGATGCAATTTTTCTATCGCCTGCTCATTGATCACTACCTTGTTGCCGTCGGCAAGTTGCGTATGCGGTAAAGGGGGATATTTCCATTTTAAACCTAATAACGAAATAAAGTTGTCGCCCACTGCCAGCGAATTCAGCATAATTTTTTCATCCTTTGTCTTTCCCTCTATCTGATAGTTGTCATAATAACTAAACATACCATAATGTGAGGTAGCTACGCTGCTTACTCCTGCCAATGCTTTAATGTCGTGATTAAAAGCCGGGTAATTTTTACCAATACTACTGCCAACAGGTATCATGACTACATTATCCTTGTTAACACCGGTATCGGCATGCCTGAAATAATAAAGCTGACGGTCAATTATGATCCCGCAAATAATCAATCCTACCGAAATGGCGAACTGCAGGGTGGTAAATATTTTACGTACTGTAACGCCACCTGCCTGCTTGCTCATTTTACCCTTCAGGGTGATAACGGGGTTGAAAGCGGATAATACAAGTGATGGATAACTGCCTGCTACAACGATGGTCACAAGCAACAAGCCAAATAGTAAAGAAAGCACTATCGGGCTGTAAAGAAAGGAGTCGTCTATTTTTAGCTGTAAAACATTCAAAAATACAGGCTTAAACAAATAACATATGATGTAACCTAATACAAAAGATAATACTGCGTACAATCCCGACTCTACATAGAATTGTGCTGCTATACTCTTTCTGCTGGCACCCGATACCTTACGAACACCGATCTCTTTTGCACGTAATGTGGCACGTGCTGTAGACAAACTCATGTAATTAACCAATGCAAGCAGCAGTATCAAAACAGCAATCAGGGGAAATATTTTGAGGTATTTGATATTAGACTGATCGCCGTCATTGTTTTTTAAATGAGAATCGGTCAGGGCATGAAAAGAAAATTTCATGTCGCCAAATACTTTATCTTTTTTAGCCATTATATCCATGCCCCTTGCAAGCCTGGCGGTATCTGCTGCATTCTTTAATAGAAAATAAACATTAAAAGAGCCGTAGTTCATCTTTTGTTCAGTAGTCCCATACCTGGACGCTTCTTTCATCGTCAATAAACTTTGGCAGGAGGTGACAAAATTGAAAGCAATAGATGAATTTGAAGGCGCATTTTCCGCAACGCCTGTAATTTGATAGGTATAGGCGCTATCGGTTTTTATCACTATCGTTTTGCCGATAGGGTCAATATCTCCAAAATACTTTTTGGCCATATCCTTTGACAGAACCACAGTAAATGGCCTGTTCAGTACATTTTCGGCGGAGCCTGATAATAATTTAAACGAAAAAAAATCAAAGAACTTAGGGTCGGCAAACAGTAACTTATCTTCTGAAAATTTCTTTTCAGGAGAAGATGGCTCATTTACCACAACAGCGCTAAAATAAGCCAATGTACGCATGTAGTCCTTTACCGTTGGCTGTTCCTGCTGAATAATTGGCGCAGAAGCGTAGTTCATATATTCCATGCCTGGAATAACTATGCGATCAGCATTTTTATGAAACCTGTCGTAACTATGCTCATGCGCTACATACAGCATGATCAGCATACAAACTGCCAAACCAATTGCCAGGCCTGATATATTGATCAGGCTGAACAGTTTCTGACGGGTCAGGTTCCGCCAGGCTATTTTTAGGTAATTCTTAACCATAGGGTTGTACGTTTTATGTTGTACGTAATACGTTTATTATCTAATCCTGATTTCAACTAATCTCTAATCACTCGGAACGTAAACTCTTCACGGGGTTTGCTACCGCTGCCTTTATAGCTTGGACACTTACTGTGATTATCGCTATAGTTAGCGCTATACCGGCTGCCAAAACAAATATCCACCAGGATAAATTGATACGGTAGGCAAAATCCTGCAGCCACTTATTCATGGCCCACCAAGCCACCGGGAAAGCGATCACACTGGCAATAACCACCATCTTTATAAAATCGACCGATAGCAGTGACACAATACTTTTCACACTGGCACCCAATACTTTTCTGATACCTATTTCTTTTACCTTTTGTTCGGCTGCAAAAGCGGCCAAGCCTAACAGTCCCAATGCTGAAACCAGGATAGCAATGCTTGCAAACAGAGTGATAAGCAGGGATGATTGCTGTTCAGTTTTATACAAGCTATTGTATTTATCATCTAAAAAGTCGTACTCAAATGGTGCATCGGGAAAGAACTTCCGCCATATTTTCTGCGCTGCGGCTATGGCAGCAGGCGTGTTGCCGGCCGTAGTTTTTATATAAAAGCCATTCCCCGCATGATCTGATAGTATCATAGGCCCAATCTTTTCGTGTAAACTTCTGTAATGAAAGTCCTTTACTACACCGATAACAACACCTGTGTCACCCCGGTGCATAAAACGCTGCCCGATTAGTGGCTGGGGAAGATGAAGCAATTGAACGGCGGTTTCATTAAGCAATACATTGTGTTTATCAGACTCGCTCATATTAAACCACCTGCCCTCTTTAACTTTCAAATGCATCATGTGCTGAAAATTGGGGTCGACATCCAATGGCGCAAATGACGGTTCGTAGTCTTTTGGCCTGCCGGCCCAATCAAATGAACCTGAACTCTGATTACCAAAATCAACCAGTTCGGCACTTGCCATTGAAACATCAGCAATAGCACTTTGCTGCTTTAATTCCTGTTTAACAGTATTCAGTAAAATATCACTTTTATTAAAGTCGATCCCCTTTATTTTCCAGTAAGGGAAATTGAAAGAAAACACCTGCGAACGATCATACCCCAGATCAACCTTTTGCACATATTTTAGCTGCGTATAAATAACCAGCGTGCCGATGATCAGGATAACGGATATGGTAAACTGTACAACTACTAATACTTTGCGCAGGGCCGAATCTTTAAAATTCAACAAATTTTTACCCCTGAAAACATTGATCGGCTTGAAAGAAGATAACATTATGGCGGGATACAGGCCATTCAGCAAAAAAGAAATGATTAATGTAGAGCCTATAATCGTCCAGATAACCGGTGAAAGTAAGGGCTGTTCAAACTCTTTGCCTGTGAATGATTTGAACCATGGCAGACTAAACTGAACCAATAATATGGCTAATACCAAAGCAAGCAGGCTCACCAAAAATGATTCGGACATAAACTGCCCGAACAGGTGAAGCCTGTCTGCACCAACAATTTTACGCACACTTACCTCTTTGGACCGCATGCTGGCGCGGGCAGTGGTCAAGTTTACATAATTGATACAAGCAGTAATCAACAGCAATGCGGCCAGCACTATAAATACATTAACAATAGTACGGTTGCCATGTACAAAATTGGAATGCTGCAGGTCGTTCTCAAAATGCATATCGGCCAGGTTTACTAAACGATATTTCGATTTGCCATCAAAATCCTTCCGGTTCGTTTTCAATATCTGGAGCAGTTTGGCTGATACGGTTTTAGTATTAGCGCCCGGTTTCAGTTTCAGAAAGGTAATGTAATTGTAATTGTTCCATACCAGGGCTTCTTTTTTTGTATGCGGGTCGGTTAGCTGGGCAGCGATAGGGATCAATACATTATATTGAAAACTGGAATTGGCCGGTGCATCCTTTATCACAGCCTGCACCTCGTAATTCACGGTATCTATCCTCAGTACTTTTCCTACTGCTTCTTCTTTTCCAAAGTACTTTTTGGCAGCGGAAGCAGTGAGAATAAGGCTAAACGGGTTCTTCAAAAATGGATCAACCGAACCCGAAATAACATCATAATGAAACATTTTGAACCATTGGTCGTCCACGTAAGCAGATTTCTTTTCGCTTATCAGATTTCCATTATAATTCATATTTAACTGATCATAAGCCTTTGGCTGCATACGCGTTGCATTTTCTACCTCAGGTATTTCTTTAACAGCATGTTCACTCAAAATATACTGTGAATTTTCCCATATCCAGGTTTCGGTTTTGGATATGGAAAGATCTGCAGTGATGCGGAAAATGTTTTTTACATCCGGCTGGTCTTTATCAAAACTCAACTCATTTTGCACCCAAAGCACGATCAATACCGTAGCGGCCATGCCAATCCCAAGGCCGGTAATGTTGATCAGTGTCATCCTGCTGTGCTTTGACAGGTTACGCCAGGCAATTTTAAAGTAGCTTTTGATCATGATCGTTAAAGGTTAGACACAATCACTACAAAAACTTATACCAAACAGGTAATTGGCTGTAAATAAATATTTTGCAATAAAAAACAACGCATAGGTTGTCCGCAACCGTACAGGGAGTGTACGGTTATGATACAGTTGAGTTAATTAGAGATTAGTGATCAGAGATTAGTTATATAGCTTTAACCGATCTCTGATCACCGGTTTCTGATCACTCACTACGTAAACTTTTCACCGGGTTCACCGTAGCGGCTTTGACAGCCTGGAAGCTTATAGTGACAAAAGCAATGACCAACGCCATTACACCGGCCATTAAGAACACCCACCAGTTGAGGCCTATCCTGAAGGCGAAATCAAGCAGCCATTTGTGCATCAGAACGCCGGATACCGGCAATGCAATGATAGCCGAGATAAGCACCAGCTTTAAAAAATTCCTTGACAGCTCCATCACTATTTGCGGCACGCTTGCACCTAATACTTTGCGTACTCCTATTTCTTTTACCCGTTGCGATATGGTGAAGGCTGATAAGCCAAACAATCCCAGACAAGCAATAAAAATGGCCAGGCACGAGAATATGGTGAACAGGCTGCTTTGCTGCTGCTCGCTTTGATAAAGGTTCTGGAATTTTTCATCCAGGAATGTATAATCAAAAGGCACATCCGGCAGGTATTTAGTCCAGGTATTTTTAATAGAATTGATTGCCGACGGTATGTTATTACTGTTGATTTTTATAGAAATATTATTGTAATAACCATTTTGAGCTGAGGGCAATTGAAATAATAAAGGAATGATCTTTTGATGAAGCGACTCGAAATGAAAATCCTTAACTACACCTATCACCTTCCCTTTAACATTCCCGTAACTCAGATCTTTATCTATGGCATTTTGAGCGGTTTTCCATCCAAGCTGCTGCACGGCGGTTTCATTGATAATATAATTGGTAGTGTCACTTAAAAATGCACGTGAAAAATTACGGCCTGCGGCCATTTGCATACCATATGTTGGAATAAAGCCGTAATCAGTGGTGATAAATTTCAGATCGATCTTAACTGCCTGCATTGACCCGCCATTCATTACAGCGGCATTTGATTCATCAAGCAATCTGCCTGAAGGAATACGTGATGATCGTCCAATTTCCTTTATATCAGGGTTTCTGAGCAGGTCATTTCTGAAAGCATCATATTGTTTGGTTAGCGTAGAAACGTAAGCCGTATTGATAATATGGTCTTTGTTGAAGCCTAACGATTTTTTCTGTATATAACTCAATTGCTGAAACACTACAGTTGTGGCCACGATAAGAATGATAGACACAGAAAACTGTAATACTACAAGCACCTGCCTGAATGATACACCGCCCGATCCCACCTTTATAATGCCTTTGAGCACTTTTACAGGCTTAAATGACGACATGAATATAGCCGGATAAATACCGCTTACCAGGCCAATAAAAAAAGGAAGTACTAATATTCCTATGATTACCGGCAATCTATTTAAATCGCTGATAGACATATCTAAATGCGATATGCTATTGATATAGGGTAATAAAACCCAGGTGAGAACAGCGGCCAGAATTAACGATAACCAGGTGATCAGCACAGATTCGCTTAAAAACTGTTTGATAATTTCCTTGCGCTGCGCTCCTATAGCTTTCCTGATGCCGATCTCTTTGGCCCTTAAAACCGAACGGGCTGTTGAAAGGTTCATATAATTAATACATGCGATCAGCAAAATGAATACGGCTATAACCGAAAATATGTAAACACGTGTAATATCACTGTTTTGCTCGATCTCATTATCCAGGTTAGATCTTAAATGGATATCAGTTAGTTTCTGCACGGTTAATTTTGTACGCTGCGAAGTTTTTGCATTAGGAGGTGTATTTTTCAGATGTACGTATTTATCCAAAAATGCAGGAAACCGGCGATTGATCATTTCCACATTATATTGTTTCGGCATTAACACATAGGTGTAAAACGAATTATTACTGAAACTCGTTTGCAATTGTTTTTCACCATAGATGGCTGAATCCCTTAAGGTATTAAATGACATCAGGATATCCGGGTGCATATGTGAGTTTGAAGGAAAAGGCTTGAATATCCCAGTTACTTTGTATTCGTGTTTTATATTATCCAGCAATATGGTTTTATTCATCGGGTCTTCGTTGCCAAAATACTTTTTAGCCACTTCCTCTGTCAGCATTATATTATATGGATCATTCAATGCAGTCCGTTTGTCACCCTTTAGCACATCCATGGTAAACACATCAAAGAAATTCTCGTCAGCAAAAAATGAGTTCTTTTCATTGAATAGCTTATCCTTATAGTGCAATACCGTAACACCGGTAGGCAACACCCTTGTCATCTTTTCAATATCCGGAAATGCTGTTGTTAATAAAGGCCCGAATGCAGGGGCAATTGAACTTAAATGCAGATTTTCGGTACCATCAGGCGAGTAAAATGTGCGCGTGATGCGGTAGGTACGATCGGCATTTGTGTTAAACTTATCATAGCTTAACTCATTAATGATATAAGTAACAATTACCAGACAACACGTTAGTCCGGCAGTTAAACCAAATATATTGATGAAGGATATAAACTTGTGCTTTGCGATATTGCGCCATGCGCTTCTCAGATAGTTTTTTATCATGATCTAAAAGATTTAATTAATCGGTTACCTATTTATAAGACTACGCCTTAAAAGAAAACGTTACTTTGTTTTTAAACTTTTTGACCTCGCCTAAATTCATATAAATCTTGTCATTTCGATAGAGCTGTGCAGATTGTGCATTGGCGCGAAAGAGAAATCTTATACAAATTGCAAAGTCCGTTCTGTAAAGCCGGTATTCAAAGTTGTATAAGATCTCTCACGTTGTTCGAGATGACATGCGAAGTTGTTGAATTTATTCACTTCTTAAACTTTTAACAGGATTAGCGACCGCAGCTTTTATCGACTGAAAGCTGATGGTTATCAAAGCCACAACCAAAGCGGATGAACCTGCTAATAAAAATATCCACCAGCTGATTGTAATCCTGTATTCATAGCTTTGCAGCCAACTATGCATCATCCACCAGGCAATAGGAAAAGCCACCAGGCACGAGATGGCAACCAGTTTCAAAAACTCTTTTGACAGCAAAGCAGCAATACCTGCCACACTGGCGCCAAGCACCTTGCGGATACCTATTTCTTTGGTTCTGCGTTCGGCTGTATAAGCTGCCAGGCTAAATAAGCCAAGGCATGATATGAAGATGGCAAGCGAGGCAAATATGGTAGATAGCTTGCTCATTAATACTTCACTCAGAAACATGGTGTTAAACTGGTCGTCCACAAATTTATACTGGAACGGATAAGCCGGGTTATTCTTTTTAACCACGTTTGCTATTTCGGCTATGGCCTGCTGAGAATTACGCTGATCTTTCAGTTTTATATAAAGCAGGTTTGAATCAAATTGAGAGGAAGCCTGCCCGCGAAGAAATATCACCGGCGCACCCGCCTGATCATATATATTTCCAAATACATAATCCTTTACCACACCTACAATGCGCAGGTTTTTGAAAGTGCCCTCTTTTGTTCCCCTGGGCGACTGAATGGTCTTCCCGATCACCCCATTTTTATCAATTACCCTGGCCAATGATTGTGTAACAATGGCGCTCAAGGTGTCTGACGGTTCATCTGTAAAATCCCTGCCCTGTATGATGTGCATCCCGGAAGTAGCTATAAACTCCGGACTTACATTTCTGAACGAAATCCCTATGGTATTGTCATGTGCTTTGCCGTCCCAGGTAAACTTGTCGTCACTATTCCCGCCTTCAATAGTCACATGATCTGAATGTGCAACATTGGCTACCAAACCCGTACCCAATAGCTGCTGCCTGATAACCGGGAAATTTCTGCTATTCCAGTGCTGCATATCCACTTCTACCAGGTTGTTTTTACTGAAACCAAGGTCGCGGCTTTTTACATGCTGTATTTGCCTGTAGATGATAATTGTAGTGATGATAAAAACTATGGAAATGGTGAATTGCAACACGACCAGCCCTTTGCGAACAATAGCTGCGCCGCCTGTTTTTATTTTTAAACCCTTCAATACACTTACAGGATTAAAAGACGATAGGTAAAGTGCCGGGTAACTGCCGGCGACAAAGCCGCAAATACTGATAATGATCAGAAGCGCCAAAATATGTGACGGATCTGTTAATCCAAGTGAAAGCTGTTTTTGCACCAATGTATTAAAAGCAGGTAAGGTTATCGCCATCATAACTACAGCAAATGAGGCCGCAATTGCCGACATAAGCAAAGCCTCGCCGATGAATTGTGCGATCAAACCTTTCTTTTCGGCGCCCAATACTTTGCGTACCCCTACCTCCCTGGCGCGCTTCTCGCTACGGGCAGTGGCCAGGTTCATGAAGTTGATACAGGCGATCAATAAAATCACCCAGGCGATTACCGAAAGCATATGTACCTGCTTAATACGACCGCCGCCGGTTGGTTTTCCATTGGCAAATTCACTGTACAAGTGCCAATCGCTCATCGGGTATAGAAATGCTGTGTTGGTTTGTGCGGCTTCTTTCTGGTGAATAAAGTTATATAACCTGTTATTTACTGACCGCAAGTCTGCATTTGGCTCCAGTTCAACATAAGTGAGCGGTCCGTAGCTATGCCATACCTTTTCATCATCGGCATTCCCGCTTTGCGCCCTGACTTGTTGCATCTGTGCTGCGTAAGGGGCCAGCCATTCCACCTGCAAGGTTGAGTTTTCGGGAAGATCTTTCAAGACACCAGTTACTACATAATCCTGCTGGTTATCGAGGCGTACAGTTTTACCTATCACATTTTTTTCATCACCAAAGAACTTTTTAGCGGCTTGCTGGGTGATGACTACCGAATAAAGCTGCGGAAAGGGATTTTGGGGATCACCCTGTACAAATGGCAGGGTAAACATGCTGAACAATGAAGCATCGGCATAACGCCCAGTGGCATATACTGCCCTATCGCCCATAGCAAACAATAATTTTTGATCACTATCGGATATCCTGCAAGTATTGGCAATGCCGGGTATCTCAGCTTTGATCGTTTGAGCCATTATCCGGGGCGTGGAACCCATTGTAAAACTATTACCCCCGTATTTTGCATTTACCTGGACGGAATACAGTCTGTCCTTTTTTACGTTGATGTTGTCGAAGGTCATTTCGTCGCCGGCCCATAAAAATATGAGGCCTGCACAGGCAATGCCAATAGCCAGTCCGCCTATATTCAGAAAGCTGTAAACTTTATTTTTCCAGAGATTGCGAAACGCTGTTTTGAAGAAGTTTTTGATCATGAGCCCCTCCCAAATCCTCCCCTGTAGGAAGGACTTTTTATTTGTATTGTTTATATTTTGTTAATTACTTATAATTATAAAGCTCTCTCTTCAGGAGAGGGCTGGGTGAGGCTTACTCACTTCTCAAACTCTTCGCCGGGTTTGCCAAAGCTGCTTTTATTGATTGAAAACTAATGGTGATAATTGCGATCAGTAATGCCATAATGCCTGCCATTATAAATACCCACCATTGAATATTAACACGGTATGCAAAATCCTGTAGCCATTTACTCATAGCAAACCAGGTTAGCGGGAAAGAGATCAGTATAGCGATCAGCACTAATTTTAAAAATTCTGCAGAAAGCATTATCGTTATATTTCCTGATGATGCCCCTAATACCTTGCGGATACCTATTTCTTTTACCCGTTGTTTGATCATGAATGCTGCCAGGCCAAATAACCCAAGGCCGGCAATAATAACCGCAATAACTGCAAATGAGGTAAATATGTGGCCTGTCCGCTGTTCAGCGGAATATAAGGAGGCGAACTGTTCATCAACAAAATAGTAGCTGAAGGGGCCATTTGCTTTATAATCAGTCCATTGTTTCCTGATATCGCTTAGTAACCCGCTTATATCGGCTGTTTTGATTTTCAGGATAATAGCGCCGTGCCGGTGAACCGGGAGCAGCATCAGCGGGGCTACTTTTTGTTTAGCCGATGTATAATTAAAATCTTTCACCACGCCGACTACAGTATAGGCTTTTCTCCCGGACCGGACTATTGTTTTCCCAATCGGGTCTGTTTTGGCCCAGCCAAGTTCGGACACTGCAGCCTGGTTGATAATTACTGAACTGGAATCAGCAGGAAAATCGGGTGAAATATTCCGTCCTTTCGCCAGGCTGATCCCTAAAGTTGACAGGTAATTGCCATCTATCTGGTAAATATTGCAGGATATCTCATTTTTGTTTTCGTCTCCTGTCCGGTCCTGCGGATATATTTGGGTTCCGCCTGTATTGCCATTTCCGGGTATGTTGGTTGATACCGATGCATTGACCACGCGACTATCGCGTAGCAGCTGTTGTTTGAAGGCGTATTCGTTATCTCCAAGTGAATAAGTGTCATTCAAAACCAATAACTGATCTTTATCATACCCCAGCTTTTTATTTTGCATAAAGTGTAGTTGCTGGTATACTATTAATGTAGCTATGATCAAAGCTGTTGATACCGTAAACTGAAAAACAACCAGGCTGCTTTGCAAAAAATTCTTCTTTGCCGGTTCGGTGCCTGAGCTTCCTTTTAAAACATTGATGATACGGAACGATGACAGGAAGAAAGCAGGATATAACCCTGCAAGAATCCCCACAAACAAGGTAAGACCAATTTCTATTGCCAAAGCTTTATAGTTCAGGAAAAAACCAATTGTGACATGCTTGCCGGCGAGGTCATTAAAATAGGGCAATAACAGGTAAGCTATACCCAAAGCCAATATCATGGCAATCAGCGTAAGCATAACCGATTCGACCAAAAACTGAGTTATGAGCCATTGCTTGACAGAACCCAATACCTTACGGATACCCACTTCCTTTGAACGTTTAGATGAGCTTGCTGTAGAAAGGTTGGTAAAATTGATACAGGCCAGCAAAAGAATAAATACTGCCAAGGCACCGAAGATGTATACATAACTAATATCGCCGCCTGGCTCTGCATCATATTTGGTGGCTGAATGAAGATGTATACCGGTAATAGGCTGCAGATAAAATTTAAAAGTATTTACCGCTTTTTGTGCCTCGGCCATACTGACCCCCATATCATGCTGTACTTCAGGAACTACATATTTGGCCACCAATTGCGGGAATTGGGCTTCCAGCTTTTTAGGATCAGCATTTTTATCCAGCAACAAATAAGTGTAATAACCTATATTGCTCCATGTTTGCTGTTGATTGGGATAGGTAGCCATACTGATAAACGCATCAAAGTGGAAGTGTGAGTTGTCGGGGATTTTATCGATCAGCCCGGTAACCTTCATCAGGTCATTGCCAACTTTTAAAGTTTTACCTACAGGCGCTTCGCTGCCAAAATATTTTTTAGCCAGCGCGTTAGTAATGACTATACTACGAGGCTCAGCCAAGGCACTTTTACTATCGCCTTGTATGAATGGTATGGAAAATAGCTGTAAAAAATTAGCATCTGCCAGTGCCAGCTTTGGCTCTTTGAATTGCCTGTTGTGGTAACTAACAAACAACGGCTTCCACTCTGACAATCTTGTTGAAGCCAATACCTGCGGATAAGTATTTTTTATCCCCGGCCCTACTGCAATATCCACCATCGGGAAGTCTGTAACACTCCCGTTGCCCAAAGTAGTAACCCCTACCCTATAAAGCTGTTTTGAATTGACGGAATAGGTATCATAAGTAAGTTCTGAGTACAGATAGGAAGCAATGAACATGCAGCACGTTAATCCTACGGCCAATCCAAAAACATTAATAAAGGAGAATACTTTGTTTTTTACGAGGTTTCTCCAGGCTGTTTTGATATAGTTTCTGATCATAATCAAAGTAGTTTAGCTGTTTTTAGTAAAATTCATGCCAAAATTGCAACACTTTAATAATTAGAAACTTATAAGAATTTAATCTACGAATATGTTCGTATATAAAACAACTTAGCGTCCGCTATTGATACAGTTGGAGTTAGTTAATTAGAGATTAAAGATCAGAGATTAGTTTAAAACCCGGCTAATCCCTGATCTTTAATCCCCAATCTCTAATTCAAGGTAAGGTTGATGCGGCCGCCACTCACATCAACAGGTACTCCGCCGCCGTTCAGCTTGCCTTCTACCCTGTCTTTATCTTTGGTGCCGCTAAAGGTGCCGTTCAGATCGACAGTTACCCTATCACCATGCAGGTTCAGGTCGAGTCCTTTATTTGGTAATTTCAGATCAACATGTCCGCCGTTTACATCCACTTTTACAAATTTACCAAGCTCATTCATCTGTATATTGATGCTGCCGCCGCTGGTATAAGTATCCAGGCTGCAAGCCAGGTTGCTCATGTTAACACTGCCGCCCGAAGTTCCGGCACGCAGTTCGCCTTTAATATTATCAGCAGACACACTTCCGCCGCTGGTATTGGCATCAATTTTCCCGTTCAATTGGTTAAGACGTACAGAACCACCAGAGGTATTCAGTTTGATCGTTCCTTTACAGTCTTCTGCACGGATGCTGCCACCGCTGGTTTCCAAATCAATATTTTCGCCTGAGTTTGAAACCTGGATACTGCCGCCCGAAGTTCTGCCATGGATATTGCCTGTTAACTTATCTACATGAAGGCTGCCGCCGCTGGTTTCAAATTTCTCTTCACCATTCAGGTTATCAAGGTGGATACTGCCACCGCTGGTTGATAAATTGGTAGCTACGTCCTTATGTACGTAAACTTTAAAGGAAATATTTAATGATTTTTTCCAGTCCCAGTGTCCGTTGTGTTTGTTTTTAGCTGTAGCGTGCAGTTCGCTGCCATTCACAGATACATCCAATGAATAATCTTCATCCAGGCGTTTTTTGATCTCTTCGTCAGAAGGTGTTGATCCGTTATTACCGGAAATGTATACCTCAACGCGCGATGGCTCGCCTGCTCCCCCGCTAACAGCAATGCTGCCTCCTGAAGTAGTTACAAATACGTTTTTGATGGCGTCGCCTGATAATGACTTGGTCATGTACGGTTTCCTGTCTTGTCCGAATGCGATCACACCCTGAAAAGCAAGCGCAAATAGTATGATATAGGTTTTCATGATTTTATGGTTTTTTATGATCAGTTAAATTTTATATTAATACTTCCGCTTGATGCGCTGGCAGTTACCGTTGCGCCGCCGCCATTTACGGTACCCCGTACATGGTCTTTGTTCCATTCGCCGTTAAAGCCATTGAATTGATGCTGGTTAACTGCATCACCGCGCAGGTTAAGGTCAAGCCCTTGTTTGGCAGGCAGTTCGATATTAACATCACCTGCGCTCGAGTTTAATCGTACGTATTTTCCCACATGCTTTATTTGGGCATTTAAGCCGCCTGCGCTGGTTGTCGCATCCAGGCTGCCATCCATTCCTCGTAAATCAATACCGCCGCCTGAGGTGCTGGTAACTAATTCGCCTACTATATTGTTGCCTTCAATTCCGCCGCCGCTGGTATGTGCATTGATATCTCCCTTTAGATCATTAAGACGCAAGCCGCCGCCCGAAGTTTCCAGCCTGATGCGGCCGTTACAGTTTTTTGCAGTAATGCCGCCGCCACTGGTTTGCAGGTCGAGGTTGTCACCTGAGTTGGACACATCAATACCACCGCCTGAAGTACGGCCATGGATCATCCCAACTAAATTGTCTAATTGTAAGCCACCACCACTGGTAGAAAAATTCTCGTTACCCTTTAAGTGATCCAGGCGAATACCGCCACCGCTGGTTTTCAATTCGGTAGATACCTGCTCGGGTACATATATTTTGAATGATATGCTGATCTGGTTTCTCCAGTTTGAAAAGTTGTGTTTGTTTTTAGCAATGGCGGTTACTTCGTGGCCGCTCACATTAACGCTCAGATCATAATCCTCATCCAGGCGTTTTTTGATCTCTTCTTTTGAAAGTTCGCGGTTGTTGTTACCACGGATATAGACTTCTACCCGGGGTGCTTGCCCGGCCCTGCCACTAACTTCAATTCCGCCGGCTGAAGTATTTACAACTACGCTATTGATGGCATCATTAGCTAATGACTTGGTGAGGTATGGTGTTCTGTTATCATTGTCCTGTGCCAATGCAACTACGCTCTGGCAGGCCAGGAAAAATAATATAATGTAAGTCTTCATAATTTTATGTTTTATATAATCAGTTAAATTTAACGTTTAAGTTTCCGTTTGATGCCTCAGCGGTAACGGGTATGCCCCCACCGTTTACACTTCCTTTTACCTGGTCTTTGCTCCAGTCACCGGAAAAATCACTTATAGTTGATGGATGCTGATTTACCCTTTCACCCCTCAGGTCGAGGTCAAGGCCTTGCTTTAATGGCAGTTCCAGTTCGATATTTCCTGCATTAGTATTTAATTTCAGGTATTTGCCTACGTGTTTCATTTGTGCGATCAAACTACCTGCACTTGTAGAAGCGTCGAGACTGCAATTCATATCTTTCAAAATAATGCCGCCGCCTGAAGTACTGGTAACCAGTTCGCCTTCGATATTATTACCTTCGATACCGCCGCCGCTGGTATGCGCGTCGATATTACCTTTCAGGTTTTCAAGTATAAGGCCGCCGCCTGATGTATGCAATCTGATCTTACCATCGCATTCTTTGGCTATGATGCCGCCACCACTGGTTTCCAGGTCGATATTTTCAGTTGAATTTTCAACGATAATGCCACCGCCTGAGGTATGGCCGTGGATCATGCCGCTCAGGTAGTCAATTTTTATGCCGCCGCCGCTGGTCGTAAAGTTTTCATTACCTTTTAAGTGATCAAGTACAATGCCGCCGCCACTGGTTTTCAGCTCGGTAGTAACCTGCTCGGGAACAAATATTTTAAATGATATACTGATTGAATTATGCCAATCGGTAATACGATGCTTGGCTTTTGCTATTGCAGTAACTTCGTGACCATTTACGTTTACGCTCAGATCGTAATCAGCATCAAGGCGTTTCTGTATCTCTTCTTTTGAAAGCTCACGGTCGTTATTTCCCCTGATGTAAACTTCAACACGGGATTGCTCGCCGCTTTTACCGCTAACTTCAATACCACCGCCTGATGTATTTACGACCACGCTATTAATGGCGTCATTGGCTAATGATTTGGTCATGTATGGTGTTCTGTGCTCATTATCCTGCGCTAATGCTACAACGCTTTGGCAGGCAACGATAAATAAGGTTAAAAAAGTTTTCATAATTCCTGGTTTGTTTGTCTAATAGACTTTCTTTTAAACCGATACGTTGCATCCGGGAGAATATTTATTTTACTTTTTTGTCTCAACAGAAAATCCCTCTTTGTTGGAGAGGGATTTTTAAAACTATAATCAAGTGCAAAAAAACTATTTATTCACTTCTCAAACTCTCTTCGAGAGCCAAAGCTCACTCTGAGCGAAGGCTTTTCACCGGGTTGGCCACTGCTGCTTTGATTGATTGAAAGCTGATAGTTATTAAAGCGATCAATACAGATACAACGGCAACTATCACAAAGGTGACCCAGGTAATATCGATACGATACGCATAATCAGATAACCAGATGTGCATGGCATACCATGCCGTAGGCCAGGCTATTACATTCGCTATCAATACCAGCTTTAGGAAATTACCGGATAACAGTAATACGATCCTCTGTACCGATGCGCCTAAAACTTTGCGCACACCTATCTCCTTTACCCGTTTCTCGGCAGAGTAAGATGCTAAACCAAATAAACCCAAACAGGATATGAATATCGCCAAGCCTGCAAGTATCCCTACTATCTGGCTTTTCTGGTTGTCTGCCTTGTAAACTTCGTTAAAGTGGTCGTCTAAAAACTGGTATTCAAAAGGATAATCGGGATATACGCTGCTCCATTTTGATTTTATAAAGTCAAGCGCCGCGGTAGTTTGTCCGCCATTGATCTTAACCGATACATTCCTGAATCCCCAATGTACAGCGCCTACTAAAAACATAGGCTCAATTTTATACTGAAGCGAGTTGAAATTGAAATTCTTAACCACACCCCTGATCGTGCCTAATGAATCGAATCCAAACTGCCGCCCTATCAAAGACGACATAGGCGCTTTAGGGTTATCCTTCAATAATTCCCTGGCTAATGCTTCATTAACAATGTATTCGCGGCCATCAGGTGTTTTACCGCCGGAGAAATTTTGTCCGGCCGCCATCCTGAGTTTATACAGGTTAAGATAATTCGTATCAACCACCAGCAAGGTGGTACCCAATTGTATCTGTGCGGCATTGGCCGGTTTAAAGGTTACTGTTGTCTGGTCTAAATGGCTCCCTAATATATCCTGTGAGGCTGTAACCCCTGATATTAAAGTATTGCCTAATAACTCACTTTTAAAATGATCGTATTTTTTTGTGGTAACGCCGTCCAGGGGTATGTTCACTATCTGTTCGCGATCATACCCGGGATCTTGTTTTTGCATATATCTTAACTGCCTTAACACAAATACCGTGGCTATCATCAGGAAAATGGCGCTGGCAAATTGCGTAACGACCAGGATATTCCTGAGCAATCCCTTATCCCTGCCTATTTTTACAGAACCCTTTAAAACCTTTACCGCCTGGAAAGCCGATAAATAAATTGCCGGATAAATACCTGATATCACCCCTATAAGAACGGTGCCGCCAAACACTATACCGATCAGCGCAAAACTATTGAAGAGGCTGAAAGATATACTCCGTTCGCTCAAATTATTAATGTACGGCAAAGCCAGTTCCACCAGGGCGATAGTAAATATCAACGCGATAAAAGAGATCAGTATCGTTTCGCCCAAAAACTGGATAGCCAGCTGAAAACGGTGTGCGCCTATTGATTTACGGATGCCTACTTCCTTGGCCCTTTCTGTGGAGCGTGCGGTTGAAAGGTTGATAAAATTGACACAGGCAATGATCAGCACAATGAGCGCAATGATGGCAAAAAGGTTAGTTGATTTGCGGTCGAACTTTTGATAGTTGATATAATCGAGCCCGATATCGGCTGAATTGGCATGTACATCTTTTAAAGGCAGCACAAACAGCTTCATGAATTTCGGCCCATCTTTGCCAAGGTGCTTTTTGATAAATTCCGGGAATTTTTTATCGAGTACAGCAGGGTTTGTACCGGGTGCAAGATCAAGATAAGTATTCAGCCAGTTGCCGCCCCAATTGGTGAACATCCAGGGCTTATAGATGCTGCTGAACGAAAACAATGCATCAAATTGCAGCTGTGAATTTTTAGGCACGTTAGCCAATATCCCTGTCACAGCAAAAGTAACCGTATCGTCACCATAATGGGTGATGGTTTTCCCGATCGGATCGGCATCGCCAAATAATTTTTTTGCGGTTTCCTGGGTGATCATGGCGCTGTGCGGTTTTAATAAACCCTGCCTGTCGCCGCGTACGATCTTGAAATCGAATATTTTAAAAAATGTAGAGTCGACAAAAAACGTTTGAGGCAAAAAGAGTTTCTTTTTGTCGTAAGTTAACTGGTATTTCTGCTGCCACCTTATCCGGGTAAAATTCCTGACCTCAGGAAATTCCTGCTTTAAGGCCGGCCCCATAGGGAACATGGATAAGGCCACCTTTTGCGTTGTTCCCTCGCTGCCTACGGTTTGCACCTCGTTTAACCGGTAAATGTTGCGGGTGTGAAAATTGTCGAAGCTTTTTTCATAAGCCACAAACATCATGATCACCATAAAGGATGCCATACCCACGGCGAGACCAATGATGTTGACCGCTGAAAATACTTTGTTTTTCCAAATGTTACGCCAGGCGATTTTAAAATAGTTCTTTATCATGGGTTGTACGTTTTATGTTGTACGTATTACGTTTAAGGCCTTGTTCTAAGTCCAACTAATCTCTGATCAACGAATCTCTAATCTCTATTACCGATCACTCTGAGCGAAGGCTCTTAACCGGGTTCATCAGTGCTGCTTTTGCGGACTGGAAACTGATTGTTATAAAAGTGATGACGATAGCGATCACTCCTGCCAATGCAAATATCCACCATTGTATAGGTGTTCGGTAGGCAAAGTTTAGCAGCCATTCGTTCATGCCATACCAGGCCAGTGGGGTTGCTATAAGCAAGGCAATAAATACCAGGATCAGGAATTCGCGTGATAACAGCGTGAATACGGAAGCAACACTTGCACCAAGCACTTTGCGGATACCTATTTCTTTGGTGCGTTGCTCGGCGGTAAACATAGCCAGTCCCAGCAGGCCTAAACAGGATATAAATATTCCCAGGAAGGCAAACACGTTGGAAAGTTTACCCACTACCTGTTCGCTGATGTATTGCTTTTGATATTCTTCATCGACAAAAGTGTAGGAGAAGGTAAACTGAGGGTTCAATTGTGCACATAAATTTCTGAGCGATTCCAGTGCTTGTTTTGTTTCTCCCGGTTGCGTGCGGATCAGTATATTCCCGAATTTTTCATTGATCGAAGCCCTGACGATGAGAGGTGTTATCGGGTCATGAAGGGAGTTGAAATGAAAATCTTTTAAAACGCCTATGATAGTCCCTTTTTTACCCCACATGGTTATCGGTCTTCCTATTGGATCTTTATAACCTATCCGTTTAAGCGCTGTTTCATTAACCAGGTAGCCAACAGAGTCAGAAGCAAAATCTTTGGAATAATCCCGCCCAGAAGCCATTTGAAGTTTCATAGTTTTGGCGAAGTCGTACCCTACGGATATATAGGTAAATTCTATGTTCAGGTTAGGGTCTTTCCCGTCCCATTGCACTCCGCCTGTACTACTTTCAAAATTGGTGGGCACATGGCTTAAACGCGTAACGGATTGTATGCCCGGCGCCTTGATCGCCTCATCTTTAAATACCTGGTACTTGTCCAGCAAGTCACCTTCAAGCGGTATCGATATCAGGTTTTCACGATTATAACCCAGGTTCATTTTTTGCACGTAATTGATCTGCTTCGAAATAACTATTGTACCAACAATAAGGATCAGTGAAAGCACAAACTGAAATACAACCAAACCCTTGCGTAAAAATGCAGCACTGCCATCCAGTTTTAATGTACCTTTTAATACTTTCACAGGGTTAAAGGAAGACAGGAATAAAGCCGGGTAACTTCCTGATATAAATCCGGTTATCAAAGTCAAAACTATCAGTGCCAGCCAAAAATAGCCGTTGTCAAAAGGTAAAGCGATTTGCTTTTGGGTAACCTGGTTGAAAACAGGCAGCAACAATGCAACCAACACGATAGAGATAATAACGGCAAGGAATGTCAATAGGATCGCCTCACCTATAAATTGCCGGATCAGTACGGAACGTACTGCGCCAACTACTTTCCTGATCCCAATTTCCCTTGCTCTTTTAACGGAACGTGCTGTAGTTAAATTCATGAAATTGATACAGGCGATGAGCAGGATAAATACAGCAATGATGCTGAACAGGTGCACATATTCGATACGCCCGTCATCTGGTTTTCCATTTTTAAAAGTGGAATGCAGGTATACCTCGCTGAATTTCTGCAGGCCAAGCTCCTCCCTGAAAGAAGCGTTCTGTTCTTTATTATAAGCATCTAAAAAGCGTGTTATCTTTTTATCGACTAATGCAGGGTTGGCATCGGCACGCAGCATCACATAGGTTTGCGGTCCGTTGTTACCCCAGCTTTTTGCCCATTCGTTATCTTTTAAAAACCGGTCCCAATTGATCAGGTATTCAAATTTTGTGGAGGAATTTTCGGGCAGATCATCAAAAACTGCGGTGATGGTAAAGTTCTGTTTGTTTTGAAACTTAATGGTTTTGCCTATGGCTGCCTGCGGACTACCATAAAACTCCCCGGCCATCTTTTTTGATATGGCGATATTGGCAGGCGCGTTTAATGCTGATTGCGGGCTGCCCGCCAATAAATGATAGCTGAACATTTTAAATACATCTGCATCCGCATACCCGCCGTCAAGCTTTAATATCTTATTGCCTACCTGGAAAGTGCTCAGATATCCAATATTTGTATTGACAGCATATTGTATCTCGGGAACCACCTTTTTCAGTTCAGCCCCCAATACACCTGGAGTGGAATATTGCCCCACTACCTTATGATCGTAATACTGGCGTTCAATAACGGAGAACAAACGGTTGCTGTTGGCATGATAGTCGTCAATACTCAGCTCATTTTGCACCCATAATAAAATAAGTATGCTGCAGGCCATGCCCAGCGCCAAACCTAATATGTTAAGCATTGAAAAAAACTTGTTCCTTAACAAGTTACGCCATGCAATTTTTAAATAATTCTGTATCATGACCGTTGATTCTTTTGATTATGGGATTTCGTTGATTTTAATTTATACCTGATTATTCATTCTTTAAGCTTTTTACCGGGTTCATCAGTGCTGCTTTGACCGATTGGTAGCTAACTGTAGCCAGAGCGATGATCATGGTGGTCACTCCCGCCATTGCGAATACCCACCAGCTGATGGTGATGGGATAGGCAAAATCCTGCAGCCATTTGCTCATGGCATACCAGGCTATCGGGAATGCGATGAGTGATGCGATGATCACCAGTTTTACAAAATCCATTGAAAGCATGCCAACAACGTTTTGAACCGAGGCGCCAAGTACTTTCCGGATACCGATCTCTTTGGTGCGTCGTTCGGCGGTGAACATAGCCAGTCCGAGTAAACCTAAACAAGCTACGGCAATAGACAGACAGGTAAACACGCTAAATACTTTACCAACGGTTTGATCGGTACGGTAAAGGGCATCAAACTCGTCGTCCATAAAGCTATATTCAAAAGGGTTATTCGGCATAAAAGCTTTCCATTTATTTTGGATGCTGCTGATGGCTTTGTTATAATCGCCTGGTTTTATCCTGACAGAAATATAAGAAGTGCCTATCTGGTAAGTTTTTGAAGTGGTATAAAATAATGCAAATGGCGACACGGCATTATGAAGCGATTCAGTATTGAAATCCTTCACCACACCTACTATTTTAAACCGCACATCATTACCGCCCGGATAGGTTATACTTTTACCGATAGGGTCTTTCCATCCCATTAATTTGGCGGCAGTTTCATTAAGTATCACAGAGGCGGAGTCGGAAAAGCTTTTGGAAAAATTACGGCCTTCGGCCATTTTCAATTTCAGCGTGGGCACGAATGAATCATCTACGATAAAAGAAGACAAATTCACTGTTTTTTCTGATGCCGTTACATTATCCGCCGATGCCTCTGGTATGTATGAATCAGTAAATAAACTTTGCGTTGGCACACTTGTACTGATACTCGCATTTGCCACTTCGGGTAAGCGCAGCAGTTCCTGCCTGAAACTTTCTTCACTTTGGCCCAGCCGGTCGGCATCCGAGATCATTAATACATTCTCTTTGTTAAAGCCAAGGTCTTTAGACTGGGTGTACATTAGTTGCTTATAAACCACGATGGTACAAACAATAAGCACTGTTGATACGGTAAACTGAAACACCACGAGGGCATTGCGGGTAAAAAAGCTGCCGCCCGATATTTTTAAATTATTGCCTTTTAAAACCTGCACCGGCTTGAATGAAGTAAGGAAAAAGGCTGGATAGCTGCCTGCTAGTAACGATGTAATGAGAATGAGTGCAAATAAACCTCCCCACACATATATATTAAGAAGTTCCTTCAGATTTAATGTTTTAGCTGATAGGTTATTGAAAGACGGCAAACATAAAATAACCAGCACCAATGCGATAACTGCAGCAAACAGGGTGTATACAAAAGCTTCGGACAGAAACTGGAGCACCAGCTGCTTACGTTCGGAACCTAATACTTTGCGGATACCTACTTCACGCGCGCGTTTAGCCGATTGCGCAGTAGCCAGGTTCATAAAATTGACACAGGCTAACAGAATGATGAACAGCGCTATAGCCGAAAAGACATATACATACTTAATATCGCCCTGGGCAATAAAACGACTCCCTATATTAGCTGAGTAAAGATGCACATCTGTCAATGGCTGAAGGATTAACTCGTACTTCCCGCCTTTTTTTATAAACTCATCAAAAGGCTGACCGATACGCTTGAAAGCAGTTGCGGCCTGCTGCCTGACCATTGCCGGGAATTTCGCTTCTATTTGTTGAAGTGCAGCCCTATCATTTGCGATATTAGGTTTAAGCTTTACATAGGTGCCCATCTGCAGCCATATCCAGCTCCAGTTAAAACGTTTGACGGGAGGCATACCCACATTGGATTGTAATACATCAAACTGTAATGATGATTGCGATGGCAGGTCCTTTAATACTGCAGTTACTGTAAATGGGGCCGAATACTCGTCAAAAACCAGGTTCTTACCGATAGCCGAAGTGCTGCCGAAATATTTTTTAGCAGCCCGTTCTGTCAACACTACTGAATTTGGACCGTTTAGACAGGTGGCCCTGTTGCCTTCTATTAATGGATAATTAAAAAACTGCAGGAAGTTGGAATCAACGGATAGCAGGCTTTTTTCTGTCAGTGCGTTTTTTTGGCCATTGCTTACATAATGAATAATCTCGTTGCCCGGTTTGTAGATACGGGTATAGCTTTCCACTTCGGGAATGTTATTCAAGAGTGCCAGTCCAACAGGCGGCGGCGTATGCCCGGCGACAAATTCCTCATTACCCATTTTCTCATGGGTGTTTACGCGGTAGATGCGGTTTGCATCATTAAAAAAACGGTCGTAACCCAACTCGTCTTTCACGTACATACCTATCAGCAGCACACAGGCTAAGCCAATAGCCAAACCGCTTATGTTTATTATACTGCTAACCTTGTTGCGGGTAAGGTTCCGCAAGGTAATTTTGATATAATTCCTGAACATGATGGTGCGTATTTATCAAAACACGGTAAAATCAATACCAAACACGTAAATTATTGATTATCAAAATAATATATGAAAAACACCAAAAAGGAAATGTTCGCTTGTATAACAGTACTGTACGGTTATGATACAGTCTTTTGAGTCATGAGTTCTAAGTACTGAGTTCTGAGTCCTTTTTATAATCGACTCAGAACTTATGACTCAAGACTTAGAACTTATTCAGAACGCAAACTCTTCACCGGGTTGGCCAGCGCAGTTTTGATGGACTGAAAACTGATCGTAGCAATGGCTATAAATATGGAGCTGCTGCCAGCAACCAGGAATATCCACCAGCTCATTTCTGTTTTGTAGGCAAAGCTTTGCAGCCATTTGTCCATCACCCACCAGGCTATGGGTGTTGAGATCAGGATGGCAATCAGAACCAACTTTACAAAATCGACAGACAACATAGCTGCAATACCACTAACACTTGCGCCTAACACTTTGCGTATACCGATCTCTTTGATGCGTTGTTTAGCTGTGTATGATGATAGCCCTAATAAGCCCAGGCATGCCAATGCGATTGCAATGGAAGCAAAAATGGTCAGCACTTTACCTAATCGTAATTCAGAACTATAGGTCTTATTAAAATCTTCATCCAAGAAATGATATTCAAAAGGCCGGTGCGGGATCAATTCTTTCCATTTTGTTCCGAGGAAAGCAATAGTTTGTTGGAGGTCATTGCCGCTTAATTTCACCAGCATTAAGTAGCCCCTGATTTCAGGAAACAATACCAATGGCTTTATAGAATTATGTAACGATTCGAAATTAAAATCCTTAACCACGCCTTTTACATAGCCGGGACGAGATGCATCCATGAACATTTTTTTACCAATAGCCTGTGCAGGTGTCCACCCCAATTGCCGTGCGGCGGATTCATTTAAAATAAAATGGAATATATTTTTACTGTCGTCGGGGGAAGAAACATCTTTTATATCCTGGTGGGTAAGGTTACTACCGGCAACGATCTGTAAACCTACCGTATTCACAAAATCCTCATCTATGACATTGGCGGTAACCGATATCTGCTGATTTTCTGGCATTACAGCCGAGCGCATATTATATCCGCTTACAATGTTTGTCGGGAGGTTGGTACAGCTCGAAACATTAAGCACGTTCCTATTGGTTTTAAATTGCTGCTTAATGACCTCAATATTCTTCATCATTTTATCATCCATCGGCAATACCAGCACCTGATTACGGTCATAGCCTAATCTTTTATTCTGAATATAATTCAGTTGTTTTTGCATGATAAAGGTGGAAATGATGAGCACAACTGAAATAGCAAATTGAAATACGGTTAACGATTTACGTACCCATTGCCCTGAGCCTGTGTTTTTGAATGACCCTTTTAATACTTTTACCGGCTGAAAGTTGGATAGTATCAACGCCGGGTATGAACCGGCCAGCAAGCTCACCAATACGATCAGGATCAAAGCTCCTCCAATAAACTGCGGCGAGAAAAACGCCTCAATACTCAATTGCTTATCGGTCAGCTGATTAAACTCGGGTAAAAATATAATGGCCACCAGTATGCTTAATATGGTGGAAATAGTACATATCAAAACTGATTCGCCGATAAACTGCCAGAATAGCTGCTTGTTATCAGCACCGATTACTTTGCGCACCCCTACCTCCCTTGCTCTCTCCATTGACCTTGCGGTATTAAGATTGACGTAAGTAAAGCAGGCAATAATGAGTACCAGCAAGGCTACTCCTTCTAAAATGTAGATATAAGTAATGCTGTTATTAAACTCGAAGCCCGGGTACGGAGAATAAAGGTGTATCCTGCTAAATGGTTCCAGTTCAAAATTAATCGTAGCTCCCTGACCGCTCATTTCCTTCTGCATAAAGGCAGGTATTTTAGCCTGGAGGGAACCTATATCTGCTTTATTCTTCAGTAAAAAATAGGTGGTATAATTAGCATCCCAAAAAGACTTTTCTTCATCAGCTTTTTTCAAAGAAGACCATGAACCAAGGAAATCAAACTTGATCTGGGAATTTGACGGGCAATCCTGTATGACGCCGGTCACCTGGTAAAGTGTGGTATCAGTACCCACCTTTAGTATTTTCCCAACCGGATTTTCATTGTTAAAATATCTCTTTGCGGTTGATTCTGTTAATACAACCCGGTTTGGTTTATCCAAAACGCTAAGCGGATCTCCCTGTAATAATTTAAAAGAAAACATCTTGAAAAAAGACGGATCAGCATATACAAACTTTTGCTCATCAATCTGTTTGTCATTATATTTTACCACAGGAGAATAGTTCACCATCCTTACCGCATCTTCCACTTCGGGGAATGTTTGCTTAAAAATCGGGGCTACCCTGGCACTGGTAAAATTTCCTTTTTTGAAGTCTGAGCCGCCATCAAACTTATATTCCATTATTACGCGGGCTATCCGGTCGCCTTTCTTCTGGAAATCATCATAACTTAATTCGTGCCGGATGTATAAACCTATCAGCAGACAGCTGCACAGCCCGATGGTAAGACCAAAAATATTAATGAACGATGCTGTTTTATTCTTCCACAGATTTCGCAGGGCAATTTTAAAATAGTTCTTTATCATTATGTTGTACGTTTTAAGTTGTACGTGATACGTTTTTTGCTCACACTAAATTCCTCTCCAGGGGAGAGGGGCTTTTTTATTATTCATATTTTTAACTGCAAACTGCTACTGCAAACTGCCAACTTCTTTACTCGCTCCGTAAACTTTTTACCGGATTTGCCAATGCTGCCTTTATCGCCTGGAAACTGATGGTTATAAACGCTACCAATATGGCCGACACACCGGCCAATGCAAATATCCACCAGTGGATATGGATGCGGTAGGCATAATCCTGCAGCCATTTGTTCATTAAATACCAGGCGATGGGGCTTGCGATAATGAGTGATATAAATACCAGCTTTAAAAAATCTTTGGAAAGCATGGTGGTAATATTGGCCACACTGGCGCCCAATACTTTACGGATACCGATCTCCTTTACCTTAACCTGTGCGGTGTAAGTGGCCAAACCAAATAAACCCAAACAGGAAATAAATATGGCTATACCTGCAAAAACACTGAACAAAGTACCCGACCGCTGATCGGCTTTGTAAAGCTTATTGAAGTCTTCATCCATAAAGGTATAAGCAAACGGAAAGGCCGCATTGTATTTTTTCCAGACTTTATTTACAGCCGCAATAGCCTGGGCAGAGCCGCTGCCGGTGGTTTTCACAAACATCTGCCAGTTATTTTGCGGTCTGTAGGCAAATATAAAAGGCTCTATCTTTTGTTTCAGGGAGGCGAAGTTAAAGTCCTTTACCACGCCAATGATAACGCCATTCTGGTCGTGCAGCTTAAACCTTTTGCCAATGGGATCTTTGATACCGGCTTCTTTTACAGCGGTTTCATTGAGGATAAAATGTGCCGAATCGGCCTTTACACCCAAAAATGCGTTGCCTGCTACCAGTTTTAATTTGAAGAAGCTGAAATAGTTCTGATCGATATCCATCGGGTGTATCAGGAAACTTTGGTTGGGCAATTTGCCGTCCCAATCTGTGTCACCTGTATTACCACCAATCCTTATAATGTTATCACCGGCACTGGTGATACCCTGAATACCCGGCTGATTTAATAACTCAGCGCGGATAGCATTGTAGTTTTTCTGCATGTCACGCATGCCAAAAGAAAACACCTGCGAGCGGTCATACCCCAGGTCCTTCTCGCGGATATATTTCAATTGCCCGTTAATGATGAGTGTACTGATGATCAGTCCGATAGAAAAGATAAACTGTGTAACCACCAAAGCTTTGCGAAAAACTGAATTACCAACGCCTATGGATAGCTTACCTTTTAAGGCATTGATAGGCTTAAACGATGATAAAAGTAAAGCAGGATAAATACTGGAAGCTGCGAGCGTACCGATCACTGTTAAGCCGATCACCTTCCATACGTTACCATCCAGCAGGTTAAACTGCATTTCCTTGCCTGATATATTGTTATACAAAGGCATCAAAAATTTGATGGCTGCGAACGACAGGATAAGCGCTATGAAAAAGAACAGGGCTGTTTCGATCACAAACTGGGCAAACAGCTGCTTGCGTGCGGCACCAATTATTTTACGCACGCTAACCTCTTTTGAGCGCAGCATGGCGCGGGCGGTAGATAGATTGACATAATTGATACAGGCGATGATCAGGATGAGGATACCTACGATGAGGAATATTCTAACCGTTTGCAAGCCTGACGGGCTGCCATCTGCGCTGTAAAGATGGATCTTTTCTAAAGGTTGTGTCACATACTTAAAACCGTTTCCGCCCGCACCGGCCTTGGTTTGTATGGCTGTCAATTTAGCTGCAACATCCTGTGCCGACACGTTTGGCCGGAGTAACAGGAATGTGGTGTAAAAGTAGTTACCCCAGTCCTCTTCTACTGTTTTCCAACCGCCGTTTCCCCGGAAGTTCTTTTTTAGTACATCAAATGAAAAAAGCATATCCGCCTTAAAGCTGGAGTTTTCGGGAAAATCAGCCAGCACGCCGGCTACGGTATAATTATCCTTGCTATCGGCTACTATTATTTTGCCCATTGGGTCGGCATCGCCAAAAAAGCGTTTGGCTGCACTTTCTGTTATCACAACAGACCGCAGATCGGGGAATGGATGATCGGCATTGCCTTTCAGCATTTTAAAATCAAATATTTTAAAAAGCGACGGTTCGGTATAAAACGATCCGTGATCACCTGCCGTAAGTAATTTGTCCTTATAACGATAAACGGAATAATCATAGTTAGTGGCAATCCGCACGGTGTTGATCACCTCGGGAACTTCCTTTACCGCATGGGTGGCTATAGGTGCAGGCACACCCGTCCATATCTGTTTACTGCTGCCGGTACCTATCTGCGCATCCAACTGGTAGATCTGTTTAGCTTTAGTGTTAAAGCCATCAAATCCAAATTCATCGCTTACCCAAAGCAATATCAATAAACCAATGGTAAGCCCCATGGTGAGGCCGATAATGTTGATGACAGCGTAAAATTTGTTTTTCGCGATATTACGCCATGCGGTTTTGAAATAATTCTTTATCATAGGTTATTCTTTTAGGTTGTACGTTTTAAGTTTTACGTAATACGTTTTTTTGCCTCATCCTAAATCCCTCTCCAACTGGGTGCCACCTTAGCTTTGGTGGTGGTGCGGAGAGGGGCTTTTTACATAAATCTCAAATCCAACTGATCTCTAATCACTCAGAACGCAGACTCTTCACCGGGTTTGTCCAGGCGGCTTTAATGGCCTGCCAGCTAACGGTAAGCAGGCATATCAATAAACTGATAAACATGGTCGCTGCAAATACCCAAAGGCTCAGGGAAGTATGATAAGTATACTTTTCAAGCCATTTGCCGATATTATACCAACTGATAAATGAGCCCAATATAAACGAGATCAGCACCAGCTTGATAAACTCCTGCGATAGCTTAAACCAAAGATTACCGATACTGGCACCCAACACTTTGCGTATGCCGATCTCTTTTCTCCGCTGTTCGGCAGAGAAAGAAGCCAGGCCAAACAAACCTAAACAGGAGATAACGATAGCCAGACAGGTAAAGCCGGAAGCCATGGTGCCCAGCAATTTTTCAGTGCTGAATTTCCTGCTGAAAGCCTCGTCTGTAAACTTGTATTCAAAAGGATATTCCGGATCGTACTTTTTGTATATGGATTGCAGGGTTGCCAAACTTTTTGATACCGGCGCATTAGGATTCAATTTTAAGCCTATTTGTCCGGCCCAGTCTTTCATATAGCCGATGATGGCGGGCTTAACAGGCTCATAAGGCGATCCCCATACAAAATTTTTAACCACCCCAACAATGGTACGTTTTGTACCCTGCCAATTGATCACCTGGCCAATAGGCTCCTTTAACCGCATCAGCTTTACCGCAGCTTCATTTAGTATAACACCGAGTGTATCCGCCGGGCGATCGGTAGCAAAATCGCGGCCCTGACTTAATGTGAGGCCATAAGTATTAATAAAATGAAAGGTAACCGCAATCTGGTCAATCGGCAGCTTATCCTCGCCGGGTAACTGTCCGGGCCAGGTAATGCCCCACGAACTGCTCCCATTGCTGGTAATGCTCCCGGAGGTTTTTGCTGCATCGGTTATGGTACCCGCGGCAATGGCATCGTGCCTGAAATTTTCGAAGTTTTTCTCGAGGCCATCCAGGGACATTTCGACCAATCCATTTTTGTTATATCCAACCGGCCGGTCTTTGATGTAATTGATCTGTTTGTAAATAAATATGCTGGACAGTATCAGGCTGATGGCAAAAGTAAATTGTATCACCACCAATACCTGCCGCGGCCTTACTGTAGTTTTAGTAGTTATTAGTTGCCCTTTCAGCACCTTAACCGGTTTAAAGGATGACAGGAACAGCGCAGGGTAACTGCCTGCAATCAACCCGGTGAAGATGGTTACTGCCATCATGGCGCCCCATGCCCATAAATTGCTGTAAGGCATAACCAGGTGCAAATTAGTAATGCTATTAAAAAAGCTGAGTAATGATGCCATCAATATGATGGACAGCACCATGGCAAGAAAAGCCATCAGCAGGGATTCACCTAAAAATTGTTGTATAATGGTAAGCCGGCGTGCACCTACGGCTTTACGTACGCCCACTTCCCTGGCACGCCGTTCTGAACGTGCGGTAGATAAGTTCATAAAGTTGATACAGGCGATGATCAATATCCCGATAGCCAGGAATAAAAACAAGCGTACCGACTCAATGCTCCCGCCAACGCTTACCCCGTTCTTAAATTCTCCTCGTAAATGGAGATCAGCATACGGATAAAGGAATAAGGTATTTTCTTTATTGTGCGGATCATAATGTGCGATGACATTTTTGAGCTTTGCGTTAACAGATGCCAGGTTAGTACCCGGTTTGAGCATCACATAGGTTAAAAAAGAATAGTTTCCCCAACCGGATGTTTTGATCCATGGCTGCTGTGCCTCATAAGTTTGCCAGGACATCAGCGCACTAAAGTAAAAGCTTGAGTTCCGGGGATTATCCTTAATAACAGCGCTTACCTTTAGCGGGTATTGAGTATTGAACTTAACAACCTGCCCGATAGGATTGACATCACCAAAAATAGCTTTGGCAGTTGACTGGGTAAGAATAACGGATGATATATCGGATAATGCAGTCTTTTTGTCACCATAAACAAAATCATAGCTGAACATATCCAAAATCGAAGCATCTGCGGCCATAGTACTGACCTTTAATGCCTTATTTTTATAGTTCACCAGGAAATCATAAGACCAATTAGCTCGAGCAACCTTATCTATTTCGGGGAAATCTTTATTTAACGCCGCAGCAAGCGGTATAGGTGTTGCATTCCCTGTATTTATCTCGCCATTGCTGGGTTGATTTCGCATTACCCAGAACAAGCGGTCACTATTCGTATGGTACTTATCAAAGCTGATCTCGTTGTAAACATATAAGAGCAGCATAAAGCTTATGGCCATGCCAATAGCCAGACCACCAATATTTATGACGCTGTATAGCTTATTCCTGAGCAAGTTGCGCCATGCGATCTTGAAATAGTTCCTTATCATGGTTTAGTTTATTAGTTCAATTGTTCATTAGTTCATTGGTATTTGTCCTGCGCACCTTGTCCAACTAATCTCTAATCACTCACTTCTCAAACTCTTCACCGGGTTTGTTAAAGCTGCTTTAATGGATTGAAAGCTTATAGTAATAAAAGCGATCAGCATAGCACCAAAACCCGCCAGTGCAACTATCCACCATTGAAAATTCTGGTGGTAGGCATAATTCTGCAGCCATTTATACATGGTCCACCAGGCCAGAGGCGAGGCGACCAGGATAGAAAATATCACCAGTTTCAAAAAATCTTTGGAAAGCATCCCTACAATGGTTGACATGCTGGCCCCCAACACCTTGCGGATACCGATCTCTTTGGTACGTTGCTCGGCAGCATAGGCGGCCAGACCAAAGAGGCCGAGACAGGCGATCACAATAGCCAGTGAGGTAAATGAGATAGCAATTTTACCAATACGCTGTTCTGCACGGTAAAGGCCATCAAAATCCTGGTCCATAAAGGAAAAGTTAAACTCCTGGTTTGGCGCTATATCTTTCCATTTGGTTTTAATCTGATCTAACACCGCAGGAATATTATTGGAAGTGATACGCACACTTAAAGCGCCGCGGTTCTCGCTATACAACAGTACCAGCGGAGTTACATTCTCGCGCAATGACCTGTAATTAAAGTCTTTCATTATCCCTATAATATGGTAAGGCTTCATCACCTTCGCCATATTATCCTGCGGGATGTATAAAAACTTGTCGATAGGGTTACCCATATTGAGTTGTTTTGCTGCCGATTCGTTGATCACCAGCGCGGTGGAGTCGGTAGCCATCTTATCCGAAAAGTTTCTTCCGGCAACCATCTTTATTCCAAGGGTTGGTACATAGCCTTCGTCTACTTCCCATTCCTGTGTCAGCATGGCCCTTTTCTGATCAAGTACCGGGTCTTTAAACATGCTGGTGCTGTTTCCCCAGCCGGAGGTTGGTAAGAAGCCTGTCATGGCAACGCTCTTTACCCCGGCCAGTTGTTTTATTTCCTGCTTAAAGGTCTTGGCCTTATCGCCAAGCACCCACGTCCTTTGCACGATGAGCACATGGTCACGATCATACCCCAAATCTTTATTCTGGATATATTTTAACTGGTTGTAAATAACAACGGTTCCGATGATAAGAAAAATAGATATGGCAAATTGAAACACCACCAGGAAACTGCGTAACCGGCTGCCTTTAAAACCTGTAGCCAGTTTCCCTTTCAGCACCTCGATAGGCTGAAAACCTGAAAGGAATAGTGCGGGATAAGAACCGGCCAGGCAACCTACAATGATGATGAAAAGTACCAATACAGGTATCAGCCACAACCAAATTTGTGAAGTGATCACCAGGTCCTTGCCGGACATTTGGTTGAATAATCCCAAAAAGCCCCAGGCGATGAGAACGGCAATAACGGCCCCAACCAGCGTTACCAAAATAGATTCTGTTAAAAATTGCGCGATCAGGTATTTACGTGGCGAGCCTAAAACTTTACGCACCCCTACTTCTTTGGCACGGTTGGATGAACGCGCGGTGGAGAGGTTCATGAAATTAACGCAGGCTATCAATAATATAAATATGGCTACTGCCGAGAAAATATATACATACTGAATATTCCCGTTAGCGCTCAATTCTCCAACCACATTTGAATATAAGTGTATTTTTTTTACCGGGGTCATGCTCAGCCTGAAGTAATTTCCACTTTGCTCCATTTTTTCAAATGTCAAATGAAGTATAGCTTCCAGTTGAGGGCCGGCCTGTTTATGTAAGAAGCCGGGAAGTTTAGCTGCAAATTTATCTGCATCGGTACCGGGCCTCAGCAAAACGTAAGTATTAAAATTATTGCTGAACCATGCATTTTCTTTACTCTCAGGCAAAGAAGGCATGGATAGGAAAAAGTCGTAATTAAAGTGTGATTGTTTGGGGATATTTTTGATCACCCCTGTCACTTTATAAAGAGCGGTATCATTAAAAGTAAACACTTTGCCTACAGCATTGGTCGTGTTAAAATACTTGAGGGCCGTTTTCTCATTGATAACAACCGTATGTGTTTCCTTTAACGCGGTTGACGGGCTGCCGCTGATCATGGGCAGGGTAAATACACTAAAAATAGAGGGGTCGGCATAGATCATCCTGTCTTCCTGGATGTTCTGGTTGCCTTTTTTGACCTGGTTGCCGCCACGGTCGCGGAGCCTGGCAGACTGCTCTACCTCCGGAAAATCAGCTTTTAATGCGGCTGCCGTTGGTGCAGGCGATTGTGCATAGGAGTTTTCGTTACCACCAAACCTGATGTCGTTATTGATACGGTAAATACGGTCGAGGTTTACGTTGTACTTATCGTAACTTAATTCATCAAATACATAAAAAACGATAAGCAGACAGGTGGCTAAGCCCAAGGCAAGCCCCAGCACGTTAATGGCAGTAAAACCCTTGTTTTTTAACAGGTTTCGGAATGCGGTTTTGATGTAATTCCTGATCATAAGCCCTCCTAACCTCCCCAAAGGGGAGGGATTTAAATGTTGTTAAATTATTCATTAATAACTGATCTTAATCAGACGACACGACAAACAAATAGGTTGCATCGTTTTATCAATAAATTCAAATAAAAAATCACTCCCATTCAAGCTATTAGCCTCACCCTAAATCCCTCTCCAGGGGAGAGGGACTTTTTTTATTATTTTAATAACTAATCTCTGATCACTCTGAACGTAAACTATTCACAGGGTTGGCTATTGCCGCTTTTATCGCCTGGAAACTAACTGTTGCCAGTGCGATGAAAAGTACCAGCACTGCGGCAAATATGAATATCCAGGCATTTATGCCGATACGGTAAGGGTAATTCTGCAGCCATTTATCCATCGCCCACCAGGCGGCCGGTGCCGCGATCACTGCGGAGATGATCACCAGCTTTAAAAAGTCGGCTGAAAGTTTGCGCACAATACCTTCCACACTTGCACCAAGTACCTTGCGGATGCCAATCTCTTTTTTGCGGCGCTCGGATGAAAGCGTTGCCAGTCCGAATAGACCTATGCAGGAAATAAAGATCGTCAGCAAGGCCCCGAAAGTGACGATCTGTTTCCATTTTGATTCTTTATCGTATTGCTCAGCTATCTCGGCATCTTTGAATTTATATTGATAAGGTATAAAAGGAAAAACCGCTTTAAATTCCTTTTGGATATAGGCAAGCGATGCCGATTTATTCGCATCATTTATCTTTACGAAGATATTACCCCAAGGGTAATCTGGCTTCATCGAGAATAGCATTGCGGGTATTTTTTCAGTAAGTGACAAGTAGTGATAATCTTTTACAATACCCACTACTGAATATTTCTTTTTATCATAAAAGAAATCCACTACCTGTCCTATTGGATCTTTCCAGCCGGCCATTTTAACAAAAGCTTCGTTAACCAATACTGAAGTGGCACTGTCAGATGTCATCGTCTTGGAAAAATTACGGCCTTTAACCATTGGCACCCGGAACATCGGTAAATAGTCTTCATCAATATGCTTCATGTCAAATTGCAATTGCTGCCCATTATTGATATGTGCAATAGTACCCCAGCGGCCACCCTGGTCGGCTGTAACACCTTTTATCGAGGGGTCTCTTAGCAATTCATTCTTTAATAATTGCAGCTTGGCTTTATCTAAGCCCCACGATCTTATCGAGACTACATTTTTATCATTATAACCTAAGTCATAATTCATCAGGTAATTAAACTGGGAATAAATGGTGATAGTTGATATGATAAGAAATGTTGCCAGGGTGAATTGTAATATTACTAAACCTTTTGACAGGTAATTTTTACCTAAATACTGATTGCGATTGTACAGCGATTGTACCGGGTTAAAGCCGGAAAGAACCAATGCCGGATAAAAACCGGCTAACAAACCTGTAAGCAGGAATATGCCCACATAGCCTGCAATCAATTTAAAGTTGAGCAGATACGAAAAAGCAAGCGCTTTATTAGCAAGCGTATTAAAAAATGGCAAGGTCAGTTCAACCAGACCTATGGCCAATACGAAAGCAATAAAACTCAGGATAAGCGATTCGCCTAAAAACTGCATGATCAATTGTCTTCGCTGTCCTCCAACAACTTTACGTATGCCAATCTCTTTGGCGCGTTTTAGTGAACGGGCGACTGTGAGATTGATAAAGTTGATACACGCGATAACCAGAATAAATAAGGCAATCCCTGTGAGAATGTAAGAATAGGTAGGGTTGCTGGCATCTGACAAACCATTATCAGCCGGATAATCTGTATTGGTATGCATTTGCAGCAAAGGCTGTAAGCTGTACGTAACTTTGTCCTTAAATCCCCATTTATCAGCTGCTTCTTTGATCTGGCTTGCCCCGTCTGTATTATAAACCCGGTTGATCTTGGCATCTAACTGTTTGATATTGGTACCGGGCTTAACAACAATAAAAGTATTTTCAAAGGAATTCATCCATTGATCATCAACTTTATTCAATTTTTTTGGAACCAGTATTTGTATCTTGATCGACGAATTCTGCGGTGATTTTTTTATCACAGCGGTTACGGTGAATGGATGAAACTTATCATCCGTTTTCAGATCGATCGTTTTACCTACAGGATTCTGTTTACCAAAATACTTTTCGGCAATTTCTTCTGAGAGCACAACAGAATGAGGATCATTCAGAGCGTTTTGCGGCGTCCCCTGTATCATAGGAAAGGTAAAAACCGAAAAGAAATTACTATCCACCATCAAAACCGGTTGATCAAAGACTTCGGTGCCACGCTTTAAAGTATAACTATTAGACTGTATCCGCATAAAGTCCTGTATTTCGGGCAATTGTCGTTTAAAGCTCGGACCGGGTATATCACCAGTGTTCGAATTTGTATGCACCTGTCCGTCAGGAGATTTTGAAGAATTAACTAAGTGATAAATATTTTCCGCATTCTTGTTAAATCGGTCGTAGCTTACCTCATCCATGGTGTACAGAAAGATAAGCATACAGCAGGCCAGCCCAACGCTAAGCCCTACAATGTTGATCACTGAAAAAGCCCTGCTTCTCCAAAGATTCCTGAATGCGGTTTTGATGTAATTTCTTATCATGGCTTGTTGGTTTATTGGTTCAATTGTTCATTAGTTCATTGGTGTTAGCTTTCATTTTAACTGCAAACTGCTACTGCAACTATCGTTCGCTTCCCAAACTCTCTTCGAGAGCCGAAGCTCACTCTGAGCGAAGGCTCTTTACCGGGTTTGCCAATGCCGCTTTAATAGATTGAAAGCCGATGGTTAAAAAAGCGATCAGTATAGCAGCAACACCTGCTACGGCGAGTATCCACCAATGGAACTCTTCGCGGTAAGCAAATTCCTGTAAAAACCATTTGTTCATGAACCACCAGGTTACCGGCGAGGCCAGCACGATGGATATCAGCACCAGTTTTATAAAATCTAATGAAAGCATTCCTACTATACCTGACACACTTGCACCCAGCACTTTACGTATACCAATCTCTTTGGTACGCTGCTCTGCTGCAAACGCTGCCAGGCCAAACAGACCAAGACATGCGATAACAATAGCCAGCGTACTGAACGAGATAAACAGGGTGCCTACGCGTTGTTCGGTGCGGTAGGTGGCATCAAAGTCTTCATCCATAAAGGAGTAGGAAAATTGCTGGTTAGGTGATAGTTTTTTCCATTCACCTTCGATCTGCGACATCAGTCCGGCTAAATCTGAGGTATGCAAACGTACGCTGATAGCTCCGTTATCGGGAGCATAGGTCATGACCAGCGGTAATACCTGGGTCTTGAGCGATTCATAATTAAAATCCTTAACTACGCCCACCACATGAAATTCCTGCAACCCAAAAGAGGCACGAAATACGGGTTTATTTATAGGATCTTTCCATCCCATTTTTTTAACAAAGGCCTCGTTCACAATTAAAGCAGAACTATCTGATGCCAATTGTTTGGAGAAATTTCTACCTGCAATCAGCTTAATATCCATCGTATTCAGATAATCTTCATCGGTCGACCAGAATTCAGAAAGCACATCTTTTTTAATGTCAATAACGCGGTCCGGAAACAAGCCTGTTTTCAATCGCTCTTCACCTGTCGGCTGGAAAGCAGACATCGTTGCATTTACAACACCCGGCATCTGCTTGATATCCTGTTTTAAAATCCTGGCCTGGTTACCCAGCACATTAGTGTTTTTGATCACCAGGACCTGGCTACGGTCGAAACCCAGACTTTTATTATGGATATACTTCAGTTGATTATAAATCACCAGCGTGCAAATAATAAGAGATATGGAGATGAAGAATTGAAACACCACCAATGAACTACGCAGAAAACCGCCTTTAAAACCCGCTGCAAATTTGCCCTTCAATACTTCTATAGGTTGAAACCCTGAAAGGAAAATGGCAGGATATGACCCGGCAAGAAAACCGATCACAACCACCTCTATCAATAAAGCCGGCATAAGCCATACCAGGGATTGGGATGTTAATGATAATTCTTTGCCCGAAAGCTGGTTAAACAGCGGCAGTAAAACCACTGCAATTGCAACGGCTATAATGGTTGAAACAAGAGTTACGAGGGTTGATTCTGTTAAAAACTGCGCTATCAGATTTTTGCGTGCAGATCCCAGTACCTTGCGTACCCCAACTTCTTTGGCGCGATTGGATGAACGCGCGGTTGACAGGTTCATGAAATTAACACAGGCGATCAGCAATATGATTACCGCAATAAAAGAAAAGATGTATACATATTGTATACTGCCGCCTTTAAATAATTCATAATCACTGTTTGAACGCAGGTGGATATTAAGCAGTGGCAGTAAAACCGTTCTGAAATAGTTACCGTTAGATGTCCATGTCTTAGGAGGTGCAGGTGAATTTTTTATCTCCAGCTCGCTGATGCGTGCCGCCAGGCTTTTGATATTGGTACCCGGTTTTACCAAGAGGTAATTGTGTACCCCGCTATAACCCCAGCCTGTCCAATGACTTTCGGGCAGACTGGAGAACGATAAAAAGAAATCGTAATTAAAATGCGATTGTGATGGTATATCTTTAATTACACCGGTGATCTTATACAGGCTGGTATCGTTAATAGTTAAAGTTTGCCCTACCACATCAACTTTGTTAAAATACTTCCGGGCGGTACTTTCAGTTATTACGGCTGTATGCGGATCTGTCAATGATTTTGAGGCATCGCCCGATATCATAGGCAGGGTAAACACATCAAACAGGCTCGATTCAGTGAAAACCACCTTTCTCTCCTGTATGTTGACATTTTCTTTTTTTACCGAGAATTTTTGCGGTGATGCGGGTAAGCCATCTTTATCGATCATTCGCGTTACTTTCTCTATTTCGGGAAAATTATCTTTAAGCGCACCTTCTAAAGGGCCTTCTGATGTGGCATAAGAACCTGCGTGCCCATTCAGGCTGGCCTCTAACGTAACGCGATAAATTCTGTCAGCTTTGGTGTTGTATTTATCATAACTCAACTCATCTACCACGTAAAATACAATGAGCAGGCAGGTAGCCAGGCCAACCGAAAGGCCAAGCACATTGATAGCCGTAAAGCCCTTGTTTTTCAGCAGGCTGCGGTACGCTGTTTTGATGTAATTTCTTATCATGGCTTTGGGTTTATTAGTTCAATGGTTCATTAGTTTATTGGTATTAACCTTCTCACATTCCAACTGCTACTGCAACTGGCTACTAACCTATTCGCTTCTCAGGCTTTTCACCGGGTTCATCAATGCCGCTTTGATCGATTGGAAACTGATGGTTACCAATGCAATTACTATTGCTGTAAAGCCGGCAGCTGCAAACACCCACCATTGTATATCGATATGATACTGATAACCTTTAAGCCACGTGTACATTTTTACATAAGCCAGCGGAAACGCCACCAAACAGGATATGATCACCAATATCAAAAAGTCTTTGGAGAGCAGCGTGGTGACACTGGCTACGCTTGCGCCCAATACTTTGCGGATACCAATTTCTTTTGTGCGGCGCTCGGCAGTATAAGCCGCTAATCCGAACAAACCCAAACAGGAGATAATGATGGCCAGCGATGCAAAAACACGCGAAAGTTTGCTCACCAGCATTTCGCTCAGGAACATCTGATTGAACTGGTCGTCAACAAAGCGATAATCAAAGGGATAAGCGGGGTTGTATTTTTTTAATATACCTTGTATAGCGGCCAGCGACTTTTGGATATCACCCTGGGGTTTGATACGCACATACATTACCGCTGCATTTTTAGGTGCGGTAGCAAAAAACATCACCGGATCTGGCTTTCCGTACATGTTACCATATACATAATCGTTTACCACCCCTATGACGGTTGCTTTTGTGGTGTCTCCTTCGTAATGTACGGTCTTCCCAATCGCACTTCCTTTACCCATCAGCTTTGCGAAAGATTGTGTGATAACCATACGAATGGGCCGGCCTGTATCTGTAGCAGCCAGGTTTCTTCCGTCAAGTATTTTTAATCCGGAGGTTTCCATAAATTCGGTGGTCACGTATCGTTGCGATATCAGCACCTGTGAGCCGGCCGCCTTGCCATCCCAGGTCATGCCGCTGGTATTATTGCCGCCATAAATAATGGAATGATCGGCCAGGGCAACATTTTCAATTCGCCCGGTGTTTAATAATTCCTGTTTTATCGGGTCGAAACTCTCAGCTATTTTTCCCTGCAAGCCAATTTCAAGCAGGTTGTCTTTATTAAAGCCTAAGTTCCTGCTTTTGATATGCTGAATTTGCTGGTAAACTATGATGGTGCTGATGATCAAAATAATGGATGCGGTGAACTGAACCACCACCAGGCCTTTGCGCACCATAGCAGCCCAGCCATCCTTCATTTTTATGCCTTTGAGCACCGAAACCGGGTTGAAGGATGACAGGTATAATGATGGATAGCTTCCGGCTATAATTCCGCATACCAGGGCAATCAGTAACAAACTCAACAGGTGATAAGGATTATTGAGGCCCAGTGTAAGCTGCTTTTGTACCAGCGTATTAAATGCAGGTAGTGTGATAGAAACCAGCAACAAGGCAATAAATGCCGAAACTAAGGACATAAAGACCGCCTCGCCAATAAACTGCGCGATCAGGGACTTTTTCAGCGCGCCCAATACCTTGCGCACCCCTACCTCGCGGGCACGTTTTTCACTGCGTGCTGTAGCGAGGTTCATAAAGTTAATACAGGCAATAAAAAGAATGATCCAGGCTACAACTGTAAAGAGGCGGACATATTCGATCTGACCACCGCCGGTTTCCTTACCGTCTTTAAAGGAATCATACAGATGCCAGCGAGTCATCGGGAACAAAAACAAATGGCTGATAGATGCAGGCTCGTGCTTTTGTATATAATTATGAATTTGTTTATTGATGACCTCCGGGTTTATTCCGGGTTTTAACTCTACATAAGTGCTGAGCGAATTATTGCCCCATGATTTTAACCACGGACTTTGATCGAAATAAATTTTGAAAGGCATCAGCCATTCAAATTGTACGGATGTATTAGCCGGCAGATCTTTCAATACGCCGGTTACAATATAATTCTGTTTGTTATCAACTCTTAAAGCTTTGCCGATAACATTCTTTTCGTTTCCAAAAAACTTCTTGGCTGCTGTTTCAGTGATCACTACCGAATACAGTTGCGAAAAGGCAGAAGCCGCATTACCCTGTACAAATTGCAAAGTAAACATACTGAATATAGAAGATTCCACGTACTTGCCTGTAGCAAAAACCGATTTATCGCCCTGAGCAAATAATAAGGTGGTACCGCCTTCTGATGCGCGGCAGGTATTGGCTATACCCGGCAATACCGATTGCAGTTCGGGCGCCATGATACCGGGCGTAGATGAGTGCGTAAACACATAGGTATCGTATTTCTGATTCTCGCGAACGATGAACAACCTGTCCTTTTTTACGTTTACAGCATCATAACCTACCTCGTTCTCTACCCATAAAAAAATCAGCGCGGCACAGGTGATACCTATCGCCAGGCCGAATATGTTCAGGAAGCTATAGCCCCTGTTTTTTTTGAGGCTGCGGTACGCTGTTTTAATGTAGTTTCTTATCATAGCGCCAAGGTTTATTTGTTCAATATTATCGGTTCATTAGTTCAATGGTTTATTGGTATTAACCTCCACCCTAACTGCAAACTGCTACTGCGAACTGCTTGCTTATTTATTCGCTTCTTAAGCTTTTAACCGGGTTGGACATTGCGGCCCCGATAGTATTTAAGCATACAACGGCCAGTGTTAAAAGCAGTACCATCACTCCCACTATACCAAAAAGCCAAATACTGATATCAATATGGTAGTCATATTTTTTTAACCAGTTTTGCATCAGCCACCAGCTTATCGGTACCGCTATCACAAAAGCGATCAATACCAGTTTCATAAATTCTTTGGATATCAGCATCAGCAATTGCTGTACAGTGGCGCCAAGCACTTTCCTGATGCCTATTTCGCGAATACGCTTTTCTATAGTGAATGATGCAAGGCCGGCTAAACCGATGCAGCAAATAAAAATGGCCAGTCCGGCGAATATATTGGTTATCTTACCGATCAATTCTTCGGTCAAAAACTTTTTACCAAACTCCTGGTCAACAAACCTGTACTCGAAAATATCTGCCGGGCTATATTGCTTATATTCATTTTTTAATAAGGCTATCCCATCCTGGGGCACTACTCCTTTATTTAATCTCACCGTAATGTAATTGGAATTTTTATGATCGCTAAACACCATCGTAGGATCAACCGGTGTATAGGGCGATGTCATTACCACATTATCAATTATACCGGTCACGGTGAATTTATTGTTACCATAGCGCAGTTGCGTACCTAACGGATTTTTCAAATGCATGGCATCTATAGCCGCTTTGTTCAGCATAATTGCTGATGAGTCTGAAGGCATCCCGGTAAAATCTTTCCCCTGTAACATTTTGATGCCCATTGTTTTGGTAAAATCAACATCCGCATTCAGACATGAAAATATGATATTGGCATCGGCAGGTTTCCCTTCCCAATCGGGCGGCCCCGACCGCCACGAGATATCGGTGATAGCTGATGAAGAACGGGTAACATTTTTGATCAAACCGGTCTTCAGCATATCCAGCTTGATGGAAGCGAAATTTTTATCGGTGGCTACTGTAGATGGTACCATGATCAGGTTATTCTGATCGTAACCCAGGTTGCGGGCTTTAACGTGCTGTATTTGCCTGTAAACTATTATAGTTGCAGAGATCAATAAAATGGAGCCCACAAATTGTATTACCACCAATATACGGCGCGGGGCCACTGCCTTTTTACCAGCCAGGAATGTGCCCTTTAAAACCTTTACCGGATTAAATGATGAAAGATATAAAGCCGGGTAGCTGCCTGCGACCAGTCCTGTGAAAATAATTACGGTAATGGCGCCTATCCAAAAAACAGGTTCGTAAAGGTTTAAATGTAATTGCTTGCTTACCAGCAAATTGAAAGATGGCAGCAGCAGGTATACCGCAATCATAGAAAAAAAGAAAGCGATCAACACCAGGATCATGGATTCGAAAAAGAACTGGATCACTAATTGTTTTTTGTCAGATCCCAGTGTCTTCCGGATGCCTACCTCTTTGGCACGTTTCTCAGATCTTGCTGTAGACAGGTTCATGAAGTTAACGCAAGCGATAAGCAATATAATAATAGCTATAATGGTGAATAACCTCACATATTCAATCATTCCACCGATGTTTTTGCCATCTTTAAAATCACTGTATAGGTGCCATTTACTCATGGGGAAAGTAAAGTAAGAGCTTATTCTTTCCTTGTTGTGGCTACGCATGATATCAGTGATGTACTTATCCAGTTGTTTAAGATTAGGATTGTCCGTGGTTTGTATAAATACATTCCACGATGAACCACCCCATCTTTGCATATTGGCTTTTACCTGCGGATCTGTATAGATGTAAGGTGCTACAAAATCAAATTGCTGTGTTGAATTGCCCGGTGGATCGGCGATCACGGCTGCGACTTTCACCAATTGATTATTATTGTCCACCATTTTAATGACCTTATTTATCGGATCATCATTGCCAAAGATCGACTTGGCTGTTGATTCGGTTATAACAATAGAAGAAGGATCTTTGAAAGCTGTCGCGGCGTTCCCTTTAATAAATTTCCAGGGAAACATATCAAAATATCGTCCGCCGGCATATAATCCTTGTTTTTTGAATTTATTTGAGCCGTAATCAAACTGGTGATCTGATGTGTAGGATACGATCACTGCGTTTTTAATCTGTGGATTCGTCCCGTCAAGGGCATTAGCCAATGGGAAAACCATATTCCTATCTGTGAAAATAGAATTCTTAAAGTCCCGGTTAGCAATTACCTGGTAAATGTTTTTATAATTTGGATTGAATTTATCAAATGATATTTCATCACTTACCCATAAAAAAATAAAAATGGTACAGGTTAACCCTATCGTTAAACCCAACAAGTTAGTAACTGCAAAGCCCTTATTGCGAATAAGGTTACGCCAGGCGATTTTAAAGTAATTCTTTATCATGGGCCCCTCCTAACCTCCCCAAAAGGGGGAGGGATTTTAAATTGTTTAATTATTATCTATTCAAATCTTACTGATACTACCGCTTCCGCTCTTTTTGGTGTTGATGCTTTTAACCTCGCCCATATAGCGAACACCGCCGGAGCCGCTGATGGCTGCATTTAGCTTATCGCTGGCATTTATTTCAGCATTACCTGAACCTGAAACGTGTGCTGCGGAACTAACCGTAACCAGGTCGCGTGCTTTGAAATTCCCGGAGCCTGTTACTTTTATAATCGAGTTTTCTGCAGTGCCGGAAAGGGTGATGTCCCCGGAACCGGAAACGCTGCTGGTTAAGCTTTTTACCTGCACCTTACCGGTTATATTGCCTGATCCCCTTACTCTTAGTTTCAAAGAATTGGAAGTAATGCCTTCTTCAAATTTCGCATGGCCGCTGCCGGAAATGCTGATCCAGTTGAGATTTTTTACCGTAACATAGACTTTGATCTTCCCGGGATGGCGGCGCCACCAGCCTTTGTCGCTCCACCAGCTTTTTTCGCCCGACGACCAGTTGTCATGTTTGTTCTGTATTTTTAATACGCCGCCGCTTACTTCGGTAACAATACGGTCAACAATTTCGGCTGGTGCATACATGGTCAGGCTTTCGATGCTGCCTTGTGTAATTTGAACATCAAAAGGCCCGGCTATTTTTATTTCGGTAAAACCAGAAAGGTGTTTATTAACCGTATCCAGTTTTAATTTGGCTATTGAATCTGTTTGTGCAAATGCATGGTAGATATTGTTATCAGCGTAATGATAATGAACAGTGCCA
>JBEHXM010000020.1:0-44769 GCA_048498695.1 Bacteroidota bacterium | reverse complement strand
GGAGCACTACAAAAGCGTAAGAACCGGCAGGGCGGGCAGAAGCTTTTTTCTGTCTTGATCTTTTGGTTACTTTTGGATCAAGCCAAAAGTAACAGCCTCCGCGGCAATTGAGCGGACGAAAGATTGTATTTGGCAATACATATTACCGAACCGAATTAGCCAATAACAGAAAGCCCGCGTGCAAAACAAGCAGGCTTTCTGTTAAATAATATAAATTATTTAGTAGTGCTGGACTCTTTAGAAGCTTCGAGCAATGCAGTTTGGTCATAATAAGACAATTCCCGTCCTATTTTCCCATCCTTATTAAACTCATCAAACTGCACAATGTAAAACTTGGCTGTTTTCTTGGTTTTTTTGTTGACCGTTGTTACTACCCACCATGACTGTACAGTGAACGGATCTTTGTCATATTGGAGCCCATCCGGGTAGCCTTGTTTGGTAACGGTGGTTTGTTCCCAGTTGGCGTTAATGTCTTCCCATGATTTTTTTGTTTCAGCCAAACCATATGATTTAGGGTTTGTGGAATCATAAAATTTAACCGTATCGGCATAAAGTTTGGCAAATCCATCCCAGTCCTGTTTTAAGAAGAGCGCAATAGAATTGTTTACCACATCAATGTAAGGGTGCTCTTTGTAGATAGTTCCATTTTTTTGCATGTTTTGGGCAAATGCACTGCCGGCCAGCAGTGTAAACACCAGGATCAATAGTTTTTTCATGATTTTGAGATTAGGGGTTAAAGAGAATGAACAGTTGATCCAATTTAGAAAAATAAATTGAAGATAACCTAATTTAATAAGCTAATTATGAGAAAGTTATAAGTATTTTTTATTCTATTTCGGGTATAGAAATTTTTGTGATATTAGAGATAATATTTTATTCGCCGGTATAAGGATCTTTAATCTTTTTGGTGGAGTAGGTGATATTGGAGAAAGTCACCTTGCAGTTTTTCCCTGTCGGAGATTGCACTAGGAAACCCAGCTTTACAGGCTTGGTAGTATTAAACTGTAAATTGATTTTTCATGTGGTTTTAAATCATCAATCAAATTTTCTCAGATATTGCGATGTAACAAGATCTCCGTACCATATGTTTGTTAACTTATCCATAGTAAACCAATAATAGCCCGATGCATATTGCAGTACTTGTAAGTTTTGGGCGGGCATAAAACTTTGTGCTAACAAGAACTTCTTTTTGTGCTGCTGGTTTTCTACTACATCCATCACAATAAAACAATGTCCCGGTGATCCACCATGAATGAATACATCACCAGCCTTCAATTCATTTGGATTAGTTACAGGATGCAATTCTTTTTCAAGTGATAAAGTTCCTGCATATGAAAATACCAATTCCATATAACGCATAAAAGTGGGATAGCTATAATCCTTCCTTGCAGTCAACACCCAATGATTATTATGATAACGATATCCGTTGGCATAATGGATATAATCACATTTGAAGCCACTTACAAAATTAAAGCTGATATCATTATATCTTTTTGCATGATACAGATATTCACCCCGTAAGCGCATCACTGCATCTGCACATTGTTGCAGGTCTTGGTTGCCCACACTAATGTCAACTACGGCAGCGGTTTCGATATCCGTACGTGCAATGTCACCTTTGTAAGTTTTGGTATGTGTGCCTGTAGGTTTAAGAGGTAAAGTTTGCAGCCATGCAGCAAAACTACCCGGTTCTACTTTTTGTTGCTTATATCCTTCAGGACTTCTAAAACGGGTCAGTAAATTATCCGAATGATTGAATGCAGAAAATAAGCATAAACTTGTAATCAATAATATAGTCTTCATTATCAATAATTTTACACACTAATTTATCAACTCGGGCCTATATTCAAAATGCATGGTGTCAAAATGATACCATTTGCCTCCCCATATAAATCCATGTTTCTCAAATATGTCTACTATAGTTTGAGGTATCCTGTTTTTGTATTTTATTAAAGCATCCTCATTTGTGCACTTGCAACTCCATTGCCAATAATCAGAGTAATTTGTATTAATGTCTATTGTCATGCCGAAACTATGCATGCTGTGCCGGTTTGTTCCATTAATGTTTCGCCAGGTAAAAGTTCCGCCAATATTGGAGAGATACTTTTTTAATTCAGGATGTTCATCTAATTCTTTGGATATTTGAGTTAATTTTTTGTCAATGCCATTAACTGTTGTTACAGTGATTTTTTGTCTCACCAATTTAGGGCACCAGGTAATTTGAGTTAAATGCTGCTTTACTTCTTTTTCTGTCGCCCCATACATTTTTAAAAAGAACGGCTCATTTCGTATCCTTCCGGGGTCGAAATTTTTAGCGACCGGTAATTTTAATTGTCCGGTTGTATATTGTTGCGTAAACATGTCTTTCAGATCAGGTTTTTCCAACAGTTCTTTAAACGACTTGTTTTTTATGCCATTGTCCAACAGCAATTTTGAGCCGTCCCTAAAAATTAAATGATTGTCAGAAAATCCAATAATAAAATCAGGATATGACTTTATAAGTTTTGCTGCATCAGGAGGAATTGAATCAACTGAGTGAGAAGACAACTTAATAGGAGAAAATAAAAAGAGCAGTATAATTATTTTTCTCATACCGTTTTCAGAAGAATAAATTTAAGTAAAAAAAGCCACACCTAATCTCTAACCTCCAGCCTCTAATCTCTAAATTACATATTCCTCCGATACTGTCCCCCAACCTCATACAACGCATGAGATATCTGCCCGAGCGAACAATATTTACAGGCTTCCATCAGGCTTTCGAAAATGTTTGCGCCTGCTATTGCTTTAGTTTGCAGTTCTTTTAAAAGAGCAGGGGATTTATCTGCATTCCGTTTTTGGAAAGCTTCCAACGCAGCTATCTGGAATTGCTTTTCCTCTTCTGTTGCCCGGATCACTTCGGATGGGGTAATGGTTGGAGAACCTTTTTTATTAAGGAAAGTATTCACACCAACGATAGGATAATCGCCGTTATGTTTCATGGTTTCGTAGTGGAGCGATTCTTCCTGGATCTTACTACGCTGGTACATGGTTTCCATCGCGCCTAAAACTCCGCCGCGGTCGTTGATGCGTTTAAACTCGGTCAACACCGCTTCTTCCACCAGGTCGGTCAGCTCTTCTATGATGAAGGCGCCCTGTAAAGGGTTCTCATTTTTTGCCAGCCCAAGCTCGCGGTTGATGATCAGTTGTATGGCCATTGCCCGGCGAACGGATTCTTCAGTTGGTGTGGTGATCGCCTCATCATAGGCATTGGTATGCAGCGAATTGCAGTTATCATAAATGGCATACAAAGCCTGTAGCGTAGTGCGGATATCATTAAAGTCGATCTCCTGCGCATGGAGTGAGCGTCCGCTGGTTTGGATATGGTACTTTAGCTTTTGTGAACGGTCGTTACCTTTGTATTTATTCTTAATGGCTTTGGCCCATAATCTCCTGGCTACCCTGCCGATCACTGAATATTCCGGGTCGATCCCATTAGAAAAAAAGAACGACAGATTTGGTGCGAAATCATCGATGTTCATCCCACGGCTCAGGTAATACTCTACATAAGTAAAGCCATTGGATAGGGTAAAGGCCAGCTGTGTAATGGGATTGGCCCCGGCTTCGGCAATATGATAGCCGGAAATAGATACAGAGTAAAAGTTTCTTACCTTCTCATTGATAAAATACTGTTGTATATCACCCATCATACGAAGAGCAAACTCAGTCGAAAAGATGCAGGTGTTCTGCGCCTGGTCTTCTTTTAATATATCGGCTTGCACCGTACCGCGTACATTAGCTATGGCGTAAGCTTTAATTTTGGCGTAAATATCTGGCGGCAAAATCTGGTCGCCGGTAAGGCCGAGAAGTGTTAAGCCTAAACCATCATTTCCTTTGGGAAGCTTCCCCGCGTAGTGTGGCCGTAAAAGTTTTCTATCATCATACAACTCCTTAAACTTCGCCTGCACCAAATGCTCCAGTTTATTTTGGTGGATATATTTTTCGCATTGCTGGTCGATCACCGTATTCATAAAATAACCCAGCAGCATTGGGGCAGGGCCGTTGATGGTCATGGATACAGAGGTAGATGGATGGCAAAGATCAAAGCCAGAATACAGCTTTTTGGCATCATCCAATGTAGCTATACTTACGCCGGAGTTTCCGATCTTGCCGTAAATGTCCGGGCGCACATGAGGGTCTTCGCCATACAATGTAACCGAATCAAAGGCAGTCGACAGCCTATGTGCGGGCTGACCAAGTGATACATAATGAAAACGTTTATTGGTACGCTCAGGCCCGCCCTCGCCGGCAAACATGCGGGTTGGGTCTTCGCCCTCGCGCTTGATCGGGAACACACCTGCAGTGTAAGGGAACTCTCCCGGAACATTCTCCGTAAGCAGCCAGCGCAAGAGATCGCCCCATGCTTCATAACGCGGCAAGGCGATCTTCGGCACCTTCAACTGTGAAAGCGAAGTATAATAAAGCGGCTGGCGGATCTCCTTGTCCCGGACTTTGTATATAAAATCATCAGCCTTATATTTTCTAACCGTTTCCGGCCATTCATTTAATAATCGTTTACATTCAGGATGCAGGTGTTCCTGTAGCGTTTTATAAACATCCTCTAAACCATTAGAAAGGTTCTCCTCTCGAGAGGGGCCAGGGATGTGTTCTGCAAGTGCATTTATTGTCCCTCTAAACTGGAACATCTGCTGCGCTATCTTACACTGCTCATTCACCCACTCCTTATAATCCTGGCTGCTTTCGGCAATCTCTGCTAAATAGCGGGTGCGGTCTGGCGGAATGATGTATATCTTTTCCGATTCGCCCCAATGCAGCGCTGCAGTATCAAATTTCTTCCCGATAAAATTTATCCCGGTTTTTACCTTGATCGTACGCATCAGCGCCTCGAACAGGTTGTTCATTCCCGGGTCATTAAACTGAGAAGCCATGGTGCCATAAACGGGCAGACTTTCATCTTTAGCCTCAAACAGCTGATGGTTACGTTTATATTGCTTACGTACATCGCGGATAGCATCCAATGCACCGCGTTTGTCGAACTTGTTCAACGCTACAATGTCGGCAAAGTCCAGCATGTCTATCTTTTCCAGTTGCGTGGCTGCACCAAATTCGGGTGTCATCACATAAAGGGAAAGATCGCAATAGTCAGTGATCATGGTATCTGATTGCCCGATACCCGAGGTTTCTACAATGATCAGGTCGTAACCTGCAGCCTTGCAGATATCAATGGATTCCTGCACATATTTTGATAATGCCAGGTTAGCCTGCCGTGTAGCCAGCGACCTCATGTATACCCGCGGACTGTTTATTGAATTCATTCGGATACGGTCGCCCAATAAGGCACCCCCAGTTTTCCGTTTGGATGGGTCGACAGAAATAATGGCCAGCGTTTTATCGGTCTCCATCAAAAACCTGCGGACGATCTCGTCAACCAATGATGATTTACCGGCACCACCGGTGCCTGTGATACCTAATACGGGAGCCTCCTCTAAATCTCCCCCTGTTGGGGAGACTTTTTTAAAGCCCGGAATTAAAGTCCTCCCTTCCGGGGAGGGTTGGGTGGGGCTATTCTCCGCCATGGTGATCAGTGAGGCTATTGCCTTCGGGTCTTTTTCGGGCAGATGTTTTATTTCGCCGTTTAGTTTAGTTATCGTGCGGAAATCGCACTGCTGCAGCATATCGTTGATCATGCCCTGCAAGCCCATGGTGCGGCCATCATCCGGAGAATAGATACGCGCTATGCCGTACGCCTGTAATTCTTCAATTTCCTTTGGTAAGATCACCCCGCCGCCGCCGCCAAAAATTTTAATGTGCCCTGCACCGCGTTCCTTCAGCAGATCGTACATATATTTAAAATACTCCACGTGTCCGCCCTGGTACGAGGTTAGTGCGATACCCTGCACATCTTCCTGTATAGCGCAATTAACCACCTCATCCACCGAACGGTTGTGCCCCAGGTGGATCACCTCAGCACCGGATGACTGTAGAATGCGGCGCATGATATTAATGGTCGCATCATGCCCGTCGAACAGCGAGGCAGCAGTTACAAAGCGTATTTTATTTTTGGAATGATAGGGTGCAATGGTTTCCATTTGCGGCGTTTATCATGCAAAGCTAAGCAAAATTTGTAAAGCTATGCGTGCATAATAATCGTTTGGTGTAAATGGAAACTGGTTAAAACAAGTATCGATTATTTGACTGATGTAGAAAGTAACCCAAGAACGACCTTCAGGTCAATTGTTGCACCGACAGCAAATTTGGTGCCCCATTTCGTGTCGGTATTTAAATTAAACTGGTCTGTTGTAACAGCGGTTTCACCAAATTTAAAATCGGGGCTGTTGTTGTAGGTATTAATCTTACCCGTATGAAATCCAAGAAACAAACTACCACCCCGTATTATTTCCCAGTTTAATCCATAAAAGATATTCTGAAAAGTATTTTCGTTGATACTTAAACCGAAGGTGGGATAAATTCTTTCTATCAGGTTATGATCGGCAATACTGCTGCGGCCCTTTAACTTAAATTTAGGCACGTCTATTTTAAGAATTTCTTTTTCTATAAAAACAATGGGTGAAAAATAGATGGTTCCCATAATTGTAGTCATAGTCCGGTTTCCGGCATCCGCGGCCTTAACAACCATTGTTCCGGCAGTTGTTGGAGAATTGACCAGTGTGTAAGTGGGGTTATGTAATTTAGAGTTAAAAATACCAACATCAATAGAGGCATTAAAATACCCTGATAACGCAATAGAATAAGTTCCTATTGTGGTCTTAGTTGCTTTGCCAGCTGTAACAACGGTTTTATTGATCTGGAAGCCAACAGCTGCATTGTCGGAAGGGCTTAGAACAGAGACGGTTTCGTCAAATTTAATTGAATCTTTTTTGTTTTTATCACTAGTCAAAGCATGTGTTGCGTCCCCATTCCTTATCACAATTTGTCCTGAAATTGTACCGGTTGTTTGAACAACATCATAAGTTTCACCTTTTAATATAGGGTGGATTACATGAATAACATAATTTACCCAGGGAATACCACTTGGGATACTGGTAAGTAAATTCCCATTTTCATCGAAAAAGATATGAACGTAATCACTTCCTGTAGGAATTTCTTTCAATCCGATTTTAATGAAACCTTTCCCTGTTTTTTTTATTACAAAACCGTAATCTATTTTATGATCTAATTTTTGATAATTAGATAGATAAAACTCCTCACTCGTAGAATCTTGATTACTTGTTGTTGTTTGGGCAATGCAAAAAAGATGCATATTAATCCCTAATAATAATAAAATGAGCTTTTTCATGTGATTGCGTTTAAGATATACTCGAAAGTAATCACATGTTTATCAATTATTTACCGTAAAAACACCCTTTTTCAAAAGATATGCTGCAAAGATCAAACGAAAGCAAGAATTATGGGGTTAAGAACCGAAACCGCATGATTTAAATAGCCAGCTAAAAGGCAAAAGAAAACGGGGCCTGTTTAAACAAGCCCCGTTTACAAAATAAATGTGGATATGACTCTTAGTTAGTTTTCTTACTTGCCGATTTCTTTACCGTGGTTTTCACAGTAGTTTTATTGACGGTATCTTTTTTAGTAGTATCACCGGCAGCCATTGCTGCGCTATCTTTTGTTGCCGTATCTGGTTTTACAGTAGAATCTACCTGGGTGGTACTGCTCGAGTCTACTGAGGTTGAGTCGGCAGATGAGCTTGAACTGTTGCCCTTACATGCTGCTAATGATAATGACAAGGTAGCAGCAATTAATGGCAGCTTGAAATAATTTTTCATAGTATTGATTGTTAAGATGTTATAATAAATAGCAACACAAAAGATGCGAAAATGTTTTGCTTTGCGCGATAAAGTAGGATTGGGCATTATCATCACTGTGGTCATAAAAACGTATCTTTGCCCCCAATCAGTGTAATCACCAAAAATGGAGTCAGCATTACAGCAGGGAATAAAGGGATACAATAATTACGGGGCATGGCTGCGCGAAAAATATAAGGGGCAGCGGGTGTTCAAGGTAATTGTGGATGGTGGCTTCACTTGCCCTAACCGCGACGGCTCAAAAGGCTATGGCGGGTGCACTTATTGCAATGTAGATTCATTTACGCCATCTGTATCCCGTAACAACCCTTCTGTTCGCGAGCAGGTGATACAAGGGGTGGAGCGTGCGCGCAAAGGCAACAAAGCTGATAAGTTCATTATTTACTTTCAGCCCAATACCAATACCTACGCACCGGCGCATTATTTAAAAATGCTGTATGATGAGGCTTTAAGCTATCATACCGAAGATATTGTAGGCCTTTCGGTTGGTACCCGCCCGGATTGTATCGATGCCGAAAAAATAGCCTTGCTTGAAAGCTATACCGACCGTTTTGATGTGGACCTGGAAATGGGGATGGAATCTATTTATAACGACACCCTTTCGCAGATCAACCGGGGTTGTTCGCATGACGATTTGATCAAAGCATTGAAACTGGTAGAGAATAGCTCATTGGATATTTGCGTGCATACCATTTTCGGTTTCCCATGGGAAACTAAAGAAATGATGCTACGCTATGCCGACGAGATCAACCGCTTTCCGCAGATCAAATTTGTAAAGTTCCACCACCTGCATATTGTTGAGGGCTCGGTAATGGGGGTAAAATACAAACGCGAACCTTTTAAACTGTTTAGCCTGCCTGAGTATGCCGATTTCCTGTGCGAATTGCTGCCACTGGTAAGGCCCGACCTGGTGATCCAGCGTTTGTTTGGCCTTTCGGATATGGAATTACTCATTGCGCCCAACTGGGGATTAAAAAAGTCTGAGATACAGCATTATATCGATAAAACCATTGCAGACAGGGGAATTATCCAGGGATCATCCTTTATATAAATTGGTAATAATGCTTTATTTTAGCATTTTATCAAAACTTTGGAATAAAAAGCACCGTTAAAAGTTAATAAAAAGTTTTGTCACGAACAGACCTGAAAAACTATATCCCGGCCTTAACAGGCGTACGTGCGTTAGCCGCCTACCTGGTTTTCATATCCCATTTTGCCTACATTTTCGATTCGGAGTTTCCGCATTTTATCAGGAGGTTTTTCCTGGAATTCCATATCGGGGTAACTATATTTTTTGTGCTGTCGGGTTTCCTGATTGCCTTTCGCTACTATGATAGTTTCCAGCTCAACAGCGACTGGTTTAAGCAGTATCTCAAAAACCGTGTGGCGCGCATATATCCCATGTATTTTTTGCTGACAGCCGGCGCATTCATCTATTATTTTTTTACCCGCGAGCCCTCCATCGTTCTTAAGTTTCCAAGTGCTGTGGGCCTATTCTTCATGCACATCACCTTTGTGCGTGGCTTTTTTTACGACCTCAATTTTACGGGCATCGCACAGGGTTGGTCGCTTACTGTCGAAGAGTGTTTTTACTTTTCGGCGCCTATCGTATTCTTTATCGCCAAAAGATACAATAAGTTTTATTTACAGATACTGGCTATTACCGGCTTTGGTGTGGCCATGGTGCTCATTTTCAGGAATGTGGATTGGTACGGCTTCTTCGGTAATTTTACCTTTATGATGCTATATACCTATTTCGGGCGCTGCTTTGAGTTTTTTGTGGGGATCAAACTGGCGCTGTTTGTCCGTAAAAAAGGCCTTGAACGCAACAATAAAGTCCCTTATACTTATATTGGCTTTATCGCAATTTTTGTCTGCGTAGCTATCATGTCAAGGCTGGCTATACCCATGGGCTGGTCGGCAGGGTTGCACAATCCTTTTGGTATCATCACCAATAATTACCTGCTGCCAGTATGTATCGCTACGTTTTTTTATGGGCTGATCACTGAAGAGAGTAAAATGAAAAAGGTTTTAGCCAACCCCTTTGTGGAACTGCTTGGCAAAAGCTCTTATATATTTTACCTGATCCATTTGGGTTATATGCACACCATGATGCTCAACACATTTAATTTCCTGAACGAATGTGTATTTGCTTTATATGATAAATGGGGACTATATGATAAATGGAATATTGACTGGATATCGCCGTTTCAATTCGATAGTTTGAACCTCTTTTATGCATTTATCGTATTAAACTGCATTTCAATATTATTATTCAAGTTTATAGAAGAGCCTTTGAACCATTATATACGGAAATCAAACTTTCTAATTAGTAAGCCGACAACTTAGTTGTATATACTGTAATTTTAAAGACTTTCTTATAAATAAAAATATTTGCATAGTGAAACAAGGTAGATTTTTAATTATAGCTTGCTTATTAACGATGACGGGCTTCGTCCAAAAGGCTGCAGCCGTTAATCTGAGAGCACACCAGGATGATGACGTAAGTACCGAACTGCGAATACACAGCAGCGATGGTATTTTTAGCGGGTCTGCATCTTTTACCTTCGATGTAAAGAATGGACTTGAAGAAGACCAGGCCGGTACGGTTTCCTATGTACTGACAACCGAAAAGGGAGAGAAGGTTACCTCTAAGGTAATGAAGGTAAACATCAGCAAAAACAGTTCTGAAAGTTATGACTTTAGCATACCTAACCTGAAGGCTGGGTTTTATAAGCTTAACATGATGATCAATGTTACCGAATATGACGATACTACCCAGCGTGCATTCGGTATAAGACCGAAAGAGGTACAATCACAACATGCAAGGCCTGCTGATTTTGATCAGTTCTGGCAAAAAGCCAAGGATGACCTGGCCAAAGTAAAACCCGATTTTAAAGTAACACCATTACCCAAACTGAATACAGAGAACCGCGATGTGTACGAGATACAGATGCGGTCGCTTGATAATTACCTCATAAAGGGCTACATGACGGTGCCCAAAACCAAAAATAAGAAACGGAAGTTTTCTGTATTGCTGGGGTTGCCGGGTTACCAGGTCGATCTTTCGCCCATTGTGGGTTTGGATGAGGACCTGGCTATTATTACCCTGAATACACGCGGACAGGGTACCAGCCGCGGCGAAATCGATACCCGCCGGGATGAATTTATATCATACCGTATTGAGGATAAAAACAAATACGTAATGCGCGGGGTAATTATGGATTGCATCCGCTGTTTGGATTTTATTTATTCGCAGCCCAATCTGCGGCATGACAATATATTGGCATCGGGTGGTAGTATGGGTGGTTACCTGGCCCTTACTACGGCAGGGCTTGATAAACGGGTAAACCTGTGTTCGGCCCAGAACCCTATTCTATGTGATATACGCGGCCTGGTGGGCGAGGTGGACTGGCCAATTAATGACATTAAAAAATATGTAGCTACACAACCGGGTTTAACCATGGAAAAGGTGCTGAATAACCTCGATTATTTTGACGGGAAAAATTTCGCCTCAAACATAAACTGCCCGTCTATTATGGGTATTGGTTTGCTGGACCCATTTGCACCGCCAAATAATGAATACGCTACCTATAATCTTATCCCCGGCCAAAAAAGGATCATGGTGTTTAAGGATTTAGGGCACGAGATCAGTAAAAAGTATAAGGAACTGGAAGGAAGATGGATGCGTGATGCCTTTGCATTATTTTAAGATATGATAATGAAATTTACTAAAATACATTTAAGGTCATTACTGGTTGCGATAACATTTTTTATTGCTTCGCACAATAGCAGCTATGCAGGTGGGTTCCCGGTAAGGCCACATAGTTTATTGCTGTCGCCGTCTGTAACTTATTTTTATGCCAATAAGGGATGGGACTCGTTACGACATTTAAAACCATTTCCCAATAACGGCCAGTTCTCGTCGGTCAATTTTCAGTTGTATGGCGAATATGGTTTGAGCAGGCGTTTTACCTTAGTGGCAATGCTTCCTTATGTGAGCAATACCTACCAGGAAACTAACTATAAAAGTACAGCAACCGGTTTAACCGACCTGGAGGCAGGCATCCGGTACTATATCGCCAACATCAATTATATCTATTACTTTATGGTGCAGGGTACCGTGATCACTCCTTTGTACAATAACCCTGCTTTAGGATATGGCCAAAGCGGTGCCGAACTGAAATTTTCATTTGCAGGCAGCGGTCATTTGTTTGGCAATAATTGTTATTTTACGTTGGAGAATGGTTTCAGGCAATATTTTGGCAGTACGGGTCCTTTCCAGGACAGGTATAATGGAACATTTGGGGTGACGCTGGATAAACGGTTCAAAAACCAGCTTTCGGTATCGTTGGGCGGCTTTTATTCAAAGAGCGACCTGACCAGCTTTAACCCGAACCCGGCTATTGATAAGAATTTTGCCTTTAACCAGGTTTCGTTAAGTTACGGTCATTCATTCAGCCGGGAATTCTCTGTATTTTTAACCGGTGGTAAATTTATAAACGGCCGCAACACCGGCGATGGTACAAGCGCCTCAATAGCATTAGTGATAAAACCATTTTAAGCAGATACGCTTTATGCGGATCGTTTTTATAAAAAAAGAAATGCCCAGATTACTCTTCATATTACTACTTCTGCCTTTTTACTGTGTTGCGCAAACAGCAGACAGCTTTATACAAAGCGGTAACGAAAAGGTAAGCCATAAGGATAATAAAGGCGCTATCCTAGATTTTAACAAAGCTATACAGCTGAATGATAAAAGCGCCAAGGCCTATTACTACCGCGCCAATGCCGAAGGGAATATCAATGATAACAGAGCAGCAGTAGCCGATTTTACCCGGTCTATAGCGCTTGATCCGGCTAATGTTGATGCTTATTTTTATCGTGCCAATGCCTATAATTCATTAAAGGATTATAAAAATGCCATTGTGGATTTTGACAAGGCCATCTCCATGAATTCGCATAATGCGGATATGTATCACTACAGGGCCAATGCCAAATCAAACCTGGGTGATTACGCAGGAGCTGATGAGGACTTTACCAAAGCTATACAGCTAAAACCCGGTGATCCTGAATTATATGAATATCGAGGAGTTACACGCAGTAACTTAAACAAGGACAAAGAGGCAATAGCCGATTATAATGTGGCGGTTAAGATCGACCCGAAGAATTCCGACCTGATCTATTACCGCGCAAACTCAAAAGGAAATATAGGAGACTACAAAGGAGCTGCGGAAGATTATACTGCAGCCCTGAATTTGAACCCTAAGAACGCCCGCGCTATTTTTTACCGCGGTAATGCCGAAGGTAACCTCGGTAACTATCGTGCTGCCATTGATGATTATAAAAGAACTATTGAGCTTGACCCTAAAACACCAGGCGTATATAAATATCTGGCCAATGCTTTAGGCAATGGCGCTGACAGTAAGGAAGCACTTGATTATTTTGGCAACCAGATAAAGCACGACCCGGACAATGCAGAATTATACCTCTACAATGGCTTGGTTAAAAGCAATATGAACGATAAAAAGGATGCGATAAATGATTTCAACAAGTCGATATCGCTTAATCCTAAAAATTCTGACGCTTTCCAGAGCCGTGCCGATGCAAAGCTGGGATTAAAGGATTATGATGGTGCAAAGGATGATGCGGATGAGGCCCTGGAACTGGACGCGAAAAACAACTACGCCTACATTACCCGTGCAAGGGCAAAGGCATTTTTAAATGATACCACCGGCGCCGTTGCCGATTTGAATAAGGCTGTAGACCTGAGTCCTAAAAATGATTATGCTTACGCTATTCGTGGCGACATCAAATATGGCGGCAAAGATTACAAAGGTGCATTGCAGGATTATAACAAAATGGTGGAATACGGCCCCGGTACTGCCGAAAATTATTTGAGACGTATAAAGGCAAGGGTTAAGAACGAAGATCGTCCGGGTGCATTGCAGGATTTTAAACGGGTTGTTGAGCTTAATCCGCGTGACCAGTCGATCTATGTGCGGCTTGGTAAAGAGATGATTGAGTATAAGTTTTACAGCGAAGCACTAGACCTGTTTAACAAACTGATCAAAACGAACCCTAAAAAAGCCGATTTTTTTGTAGAACGTGGTGTTGCCAAACAAAACCTGGGCAATATTAATGATGCTATTGTGGATTACGATGTAGCGATGAAATTAGATACCGCTTCGGATGCGGCTTATTATAATCGCGGTAGTGCCAAACTGGCACTGAAGGATTATGATGGTGCATTAAAGGATATTAACAAAGCCATTAAGATCAATAAAGATGATGACGAAGCCTTTTTTACCCGGGCTACCGTGCGCATGGCTATGAAAAATTACAGCGGTGCCATAGACGATTACAACAGTACCTTATACATCAACCTCGCCAATAAAAAAGTGTATGCCTACCGCGGACTAGCTGAAAGTTTTTTGCCTGATGAATCCGAAAGAATGAATGCGGACTTTAAGGAAGCCTTAAGGATAGACCCTAAAAATGAAGATACCTACAACCTGCGCGGGCAGGCAAAGGTGAATATGAAGGACATTGCCGGGGCAATAAAAGATTTCAACATGGCGATAGAACTGGACCCACAGGACCCATCGCCCTATTTGCACCGCGGATTGACCAGGGTGAGCACTGATAAAAAAAGTGCCTGCGCTGACTTCAATAAGGCCGCAGGTTTAGGATTAAAAGATGCGGCGGAGGCATTGAAAAAATATTGTCAGTAAATAGCCCTTATATTCCCATTGTCATTTCGAACGAGCTAGCTGGGCCTGTGAAAGGCGCGAGGAGGAATCTTATACGAGCGATAGGGCAAGTAAAGGATATTGTATAAAATTCCCCTTGCTGTGTTTATCGAAGTCGCAAAGTAGTCTATTTTAGCTGAACTATGTGGAATTATAACTTTTACGTTTACATCACGACAAATCCAGAAAAGACAGTATTATATGTCGGGGTTAGCAATGATTTGAGCAGAAGGTTGTATGAACACTTCGAAAATAAAGGTACACGTAATTCATTTGCAGGAAAATACTACTGCTACAATTTGGTTTACTACGAACATTTTTTGCACATAGAACATGCCATTGAAAGAGAAAAAGAAATCAAAAAATGGCGACGGGAAAAGAAAATCATATTGATAGAATCTTTAAATCCTGAATGGCGGTTCCTGAATAAAGAGGTAACCGAATAACACCTTCTTGTCATTTCGAACGAGCTGAGCCCGGCCTGTGAAAGGGCGCGAGGAGAAATCTTGTACAAGCGGCAGGGTGACGATGCATGTTGTATAAGATTTCTCTTTCGCACCACGCTCAACCCTACACATGCTCTATCGAAATGACACGTAGTTTTGGTTATTGGACATAGGGGGTAACCGAATAACACCTTCATGTCATTTCGAACGAGCTGAGTTCGGCCTGTGAAAGGGCGCGAGGAGAAATCTTGTACAAGCGGTAGGGTGACGATGCATATTGTATAAGATTTCTCTTTCGCACCGCGCTCAACCCTGCCCTTGCTCCATCGAAATGACAAGCGGGTTTAATTGAATTATTTCTTCGTTCCAAACAAATGAGCTATCGCTTCTTCGCGGTAATCGAATATCTTTTTAACCTTATTTGCAACAACCAAACTATTAGCGATGCGCCCGATAAACCCGTAGGGAATGGCATAATGCAATAGGTCGGTCATTTGCACACCGCCATCGGCCTGTTTAAAATGATGTTGGTGGTGCCATAGTGCATACGGACCGAAGCGCTGCTCATCCACAAAATATTCCTTTTCCTTTACATGGGTGATCTCGGTCATCCAATTCATTTTTATACCCAACAAAGGTGATATTTTATAAGTGATGATCATGCCTGCATACACTTTGGTATCTTTTTTAAAATCGGACGTCACTACAAACCCCATATCAGGCGGGGTGATCTTAGCAAGGTTTAAGGGCGACGAAAAGAAGTCCCAGGCCTTATCCAAAGTGGTTGGCAAAAATGTTTCGTATTTAAGTGCGTATGTTTTCACAATGAGAGTAACGGAATATGGGAGAGTAAAGTTTTATAATACCCTTCAGTCAGTCAATCCCATTCGCATTTCGACCAGCAATTTGCTGAAGCCAATTTTTTCATAGGCTTTTATGGCAGGCAGGTTGTTATCATAGACATCCAGACGCAGTTCCGTTATACCCTGCGCTGCCGACCATTCTTTCAAAGCCGCGATTATTTTTTGGTTGACCCCTTTGCCGCGATGCTCAGGCTTTACATACATAAACCCTAAATAGGCATGTTTGGGATGCTTTAAATAGATCTTCGAGTTTTCGATACGTGCATAGCCACTGCCGATGACCTCGTTATGCAATACCGCTACCAACACCCCGATATGCGGCGCATTGATCATGGCGGCAATATCGTAATAATGAATTTCGCCTTCCCGCAAGGTGGGATCGAATGGGCGCTCAGTAGTGATTATGCCCTGTTCAAAACTCAGTAAAATGTCGAGGTCATCTAACGATGCCGTTCTTATCTTGATCTCGTCCATGATAAATTTCAGGCCTTATCTTCAGTTGCGATCGGCAGATCCCTTCTCGACCATTCGCTCCACGAGCCTACATATAATTTAGGACCGGTAATACCGGCATATTCCATTCCCAATAAAGTATGACAGGCTGTTACACCAGAACCGCAATGAACGATCACCTCTCCAGGATTCACATTACCCAAAAGCTTTTCATAAGCAATTTTGAGTTCTTCGGGCGACAAATATTTCCCTGATTGATCGAGGTTAAGGGTATAGGGCAAATTAACAGCCCCTGGTATATGTCCGGCTATCAGGTCGATCGATTCGGTGATGCCGAGGTAACGCGGTGTCTCGCGTACATCAATCACCATTTGATGATCGGCCTTAGCCGCTTCACCAGCCTGTTCAATATCCACCGTTCCGCTATAAGCAGCAGGTACGGGATAAGGCTGAACAGGAGTTGCGGTATAAGGCTTTGTACTTAAAGTGATACCCGCATCTTTGGCAGCTTGTAAACCACCGTTCAGTACCTGCACTTTATCGTGTCCGATAGCCCTCAGCATCCACCACAAACGGGCGCCGCCAAAGGCAGCAGCTTTATCGTCATAAACAATTACATGGCTTTCGGGTGTTATTCCCCATTTGCCTAACAGTTTGGAAAAATCTTCAAGAGGAGGCAAGGGATGGCGGCCCCCAAACGCAGCATTTTCGGGTTTAATGGCAAGGTCGCGGTCAAGGTCGGCAAACTGGGCGCCTTCGAGGTGGCCTGCCAGGTAGCGCTGTTCAGCATCGGCGCCCGCACGGGCGTCTATTAATATGTAATGACCGTTTAACGATCTTAGTTGTTCAATTTCAATTAGTGGCGACATGGTAAATGCATTTATACCTCAAAGATATAAATCATCGCCAAATACAAATCGTTTTGCAGACTTACTTACTGTACTATTTTATTAGCGCAATAAGAGCTCGCAAATGCTTCCGGTTTAGCCTTAAATACAAAACCCATACTCAGGATATAACCCATTGCCTCGTGCAGCGCCTGGTTTGACTTGAACATCGGGTTGGTATTGATATCGGCGTGCACTTCCAGGTCAACATCATACAGGTCGAGCAGGTCGCACAGCTTGTAGGCGATGTCAATAGATTTTTGCACTTCGGACAGCATACGTTCCTTGATGCTCATCTTTTGGCCGGTACGTTCCTGGTGGATGAACATAAAACCGCCGCGCTTCTCGCGCAGGAAAACAATGACCGTAGCAAAATCGGTTACAGTTCCCTTCACCTGCGAGTCGGTGCCGATACAAACTTTAAGCTTATTGCCAATAAGGGATTCCCGTTCGATAGCTTTTTCAACTTCTTCGAGAATGGGCGATTGGATGATTTCGCCGCTGAATTTTCTCCAGGCCATATAAATTATTTTAGGTTAATTTAAACTGACCCGCTTTTCAGGTCTATAAAAATAAGCGATAAGCTTTCATATAAACGTTAAGCCCCCGTGATTTATTTGTTAACACTTTTCTAATTATCAACAGGTTACTATAGGTAAATGTAAACATTTAATAAATAAAGTGGCTGATTTACTTATGGATGGTGCTGCCCGGCGCCTTTCTGATTAATATTATCACTATCTTAATTTTTAGCATTTATATTGAAAAAACATTTATTTTTAGCGAAGAAAACTTCTTTTTTTATCATAATCTAAAAAATCTCATGAAATTAACGAACTATGCATGGCTTGCCGTATCGGTAATGGCAATAGGGGCCTGCAAACAAAAATCGGGTGATACATCATCAGATGTACCCAAGCGTACAGTGTTCTTCGATAAAAGCGGTATGGACACGACCGTAAAGCCCGGCGACAATTTCTTTTTGTATGCCAACGGTAAATGGGTAAAGGAAACCAAGATACCGCCATCTGAAATTGGCTGGGGATCGTTCTATACGCTTGACGACGATAATACTAAAAACCTGCATAAAATATTAGAAGAAACATCCGCACAGGACAATGCCGCAGGCAGCAAAGAGCAAAAAGTAGGCGACCTGTATAAAAGCGGTATGGATACAGTCACTATCGAAAAACTGGGTTATGACCCGATCAAACCGATGCTGGAAAAGATCAGCGCGATAAAAGATTATAAAGACCTGGTTAAGCTGGCTGCGGATGGTTTTAAAACCGGTGATGGTATGCTTTTGGGCTTTTATGTATCTCCGGATGATCGCATCAGCACCAAGAATGTAGCCCACTTTGACCAAACTGGCATCACCTTGCCTGAGAAAGAGTATTATACCAAAACAGATTCGGCATCAAAAAAGATCAGGGATGAGTTTGTAAAGCATATTGCAAAAGTATTTGAGCTGACCGGCGTAGATGCCTCTACCGCCGCTAAAAAGGCAGACGGTATCCTGAAACTGGAAACAGCAATAGCAGCATCGCACAAAACACCGGTTGAATTGCGCGACCCGCAGGCCAACTATAACAAAATGACAGTTGTTGACCTGCAAAAACAAATGCCGGATGTAGATCTGAAAGATGCATTTGACCGCATGGGCCTTAAAACCGATACCGTACTGGTTGGGCAGCCCGGTTATTACAAAGCATTGGATAACCTGCTGAAAACGCAGCCAATAGAGGTTTGGAAAGATAAGGCCTTGTTTGGAGAAATTGATGGCGCATCGACCTTATTGAGCAAAAATTTCAGGGATGAACATTTTAATTTTTACGGCAAAATATTGCAGGGACAAAAAGCACAAAAGCCACGTTGGAAGACCATTTCCTATAAGGTTGACGGCGGTTTGGGTGAGCTTTTGGGCCAGTTGTATGTAGAAAAATATTTTACACCTGAAGCCAAAAAGCGCATGCTCGACCTGGTGAACAACCTGCAAAGCGTTTATCACGACAGGATAGAAAAACTGGACTGGATGGGTGCAGATACCAAGAAACGTGCTGAGGATAAGCTGGCTGCCTTCACCAAAAAAATCGGCTATCCCGATAAGTGGAAAAAATATGACGATGTAGAGATCAGCAAAGATGCCTACTATAAAAACGAAGAGTCAATTGCAAAGCATAATTATAACGAGCAGTTAAAAAAAGTAAACCAGCCTGTTGACCGTAGCGAGTGGGGGATGACACCACCGACAGTGAATGCTTATTATAATCCAACCTTTAACGAGATCGTGTTCCCGGCCGGGATATTGCAGTTCCCTTTCTTTGACAAGGATGCGGATGATGCCATTAATTATGGCGCTATCGGAGCTGTTATCGGTCATGAAATGACCCATGGCTTTGACGACCAGGGTCGCCAGTACGACAAAGATGGTAACCTGAAAGACTGGTGGACAAAAGATGATGCTGCAAAATTCAAGGCAAAAGTGCAGGTGATGATAGATCAGTATAACAAGTTTACGGTGTTAAAAGATCTGCATGTTAACGGCAGTCTGACCCAGGGTGAAAACCTGGCTGATATTGGTGGTTTAGCTATTGCTTACCAGGCATTTAAAAATACACCTGAAGGTAAAGGTGATACCAAGATAGACGGCTTTACGCCAGATCAGCGTTTCTTCCTGTCGTTTGCACAGGTATGGCGTATTAAAAACAGCGATGAAACCATGCGTATGCGCATCAACGTAGACCCGCACTCACCAGAAATGTACCGTGTAGACGGGCCGTTATCAAACATGCCTGCATTTTATAAAGCCTTTGACATTAAGCCAGGCGATAAGATGTACAGGGATGAAAAAGATATGGTGAAGGTGTGGTAGGGTTCTTTTTAGAATCAGGAGTCAAGATACAAGAATCAAGAAAGAAGAGTCTTCCGGAGTTTAAAACTTCGGAGGGCTTTTTGATTTGGTAGATAATTTTTAGATATTGGTATATCCTAAATAGTAATCGCATGAGTAATTCTTGTAACATAAGTCTACCGGGTATTTTTTTAATTCTATTATGTTTCCACTTATCATCTACTGCACAAGGTTTATCGACGGAATCAAAACAAATACAAACAGCATGGAATGAATTAAAAAATGACGCCACATCTAAACAAAAACAAGTACACTACATAGAAGCTTTTCCTAAAAATGCAAGTCAATTCAAAGCGGTATTTGATCCCGATAATTTTAAAGAACTATATAAAGACAGCTATCAATACATAGAAACTTTCCTATCGTTGTCAAAGGTTTACCCTATTGACGTGATCAATAAATCGCTTGATATAGGAAAGGAATTAATTTGGGAAGCTGATGCCGCAGGTCAAATACAAAATGGTATTGTAGAATTAGGAAATGAGCACACAAGACTGTTTGCAAACAAGGTAAAGTCGCTAACACTTAATCAAAGAAAACATTTGATCACATTTTTGGCTGATGTTGAGAATCACAAAGCCTATACCATATATCAGCAGCTCATTGTTTCATTGAAAAGGATCAATGAGGCTGAATTGTCATCCCAATTTGTTAAAGCAAGGGCAGTGCGAGTGAAACAAAAGAATCATTAATATTTTTCACGCTGGCGCAAGTTTAAGGGCAGGCTGAAGTATTGGATTAACTTGTGCCTTTTTTGCAATTAAAGATTTGACAACTTTTTAAAAGTTGTCAAATCTAAATCATAAAAATTATCTGCACATCAAACTATCCTACCAGCTTCTTATACTTCAGCCTGTGCGGCGTTACATCGCCTAAACGTTTTTTGCGATTTTCCTCATAATCGGAATAATTTCCTTCAAAGAAATATACCTGCGAGTTACCCTCAAATGCCAGGATATGCGTACATATACGATCCAGGAACCAGCGGTCGTGACTGATGATGACGGCGCATCCGCCAAAATTTTCAAGTGCTTCTTCCAATGAACGCAGGGTATTTACGTCGATATCGTTGGTCGGCTCATCCAGCAACAGTACATTCGAGCCTTTTTTCAGCGTGATAGATAAATGCACCCGGTTGCGTTCGCCACCTGAGAGTACGCCCACCTTTTTCTGCTGATCGGCACCATTAAAGTTGAATTTGGATACGTAGGCCCTCGAATTGAGCGGTTTGTTGCCCACCATAATATTATCCAGGCCGCCGGTTACGTTTTCCCAAACAGATTTATCAGGGTCAAGGTCGTCATGCATCTGGTCGACATATCCTAAAGCCACGGTTTCACCTACTCGGAAGGTGCCGGCATCCGGTTTTTCCTGCCCGGTGATGAGGCGGAACAGCGTAGTTTTACCTGCACCATTCGGTCCGATGATCCCTACAATGCCTGCGGGTGGCAGCGAGAAACTCAGGTTTTCGAATAACACCCGGTCGCCGTAAGCTTTGGTTACATTATTGGCTTCGATCACAATATTGCCCAAACGCGGGCCAGGCGGAATGAACAGCTCCAATTTATCTTCCCTGTCTTTAGTATCCTCAGAAGCCAGTTTCAGGTAATTGGATAAACGGGCTTTGCCTTTGGCCTGCCTTGCTTTTGGGGCCATGCGCACCCATTCCAGTTCGCGCTCCAAAGTTTTCTGGCGTTTGCTTTCGGTTTTTTCTTCCTGCGCCAGGCGTTTTGATTTCTGGTCGAGCCATGATGAATAGTTCCCTTTCCATGGCAAACCTTCACCACGGTCGAGTTCTAATATCCAACCAGCCACGTTATCCAGGAAATAACGGTCGTGCGTTACGGCTATTACCGTTCCTTTATATTGTTTCAGGTGCTGCTCCAGCCAGTCTATCGATTCTGCATCCAGGTGGTTGGTAGGCTCATCCAGCAATAACACATCTGGCTCCTGTAATAACAGCCGGCACATAGCCACACGGCGGCGCTCACCACCTGACAGTACGGATATTTTGGTATCAGGCTCAGGGCAACGCAGCGCATCCATGGCACGCTCCAATTTGCTGTCCAGCTCCCAGGCGTTTACGGCATCTATTTTATCCTGCAATTCACCCTGGCGCGCCATCAGCTTATCCATCGCATCCGGGTCGCTGTACACTTCTTCCAGGCCAAATTTCTCGTTGATCTCTTCGTATTCTTTTAATATACTGGTAATTTCAGCTACGCCTTCTTCCACCACTTCCTTTACGGTTTTGTTGGGGTCAAGCTCGGGCTCCTGTGCCAGGTAGCCCACGGTATAGCCCGGTGCAAAAACAACCTCGCCCTGGTAAGCTTTGTCCAATCCGGCGATGATCTTTAGCACCGATGATTTACCCGAACCATTGAGGCCGATCACACCGATCTTCGCCCCATAAAAAAAGGAGAGATAAATATTTTTTAAAACCTGTTTTTGCGGAGGATATATCTTGCTCACTCCGGCCATTGAAAAAATGATCTTTTCGTCCATATTTTAATTAGTGAATGACTGAATTAGTGAATGAGTGATTTTAGTGAGAAGTTTGTTATGAAAGACATCATTCAGTCATTCGCTAATTCACTCACTCAATAATTCACTCCGGGGGCACAAATATGGTTGAAAATAGATGGAATAACAAGGTAGTTGATTATTGAGCGGTTGAGTAAGTTTTTAAATTTCCAAACACAGTCAACAGAATCCAACCTAATCAACTCAATCAATTTATTTTAACCTATTCAACTTAACGCCCCTGTAACATTCAGTTAATAATATTCGTCTTATCTATATAATAAAGTGTTTAAACAGGGAGTTTTATTAAATAGAAAAATTCCGTATTTTAAGGCTTGTGGAAATCTTGAAAACTATTTAAATATTATTTAAGAAATAAAATCATTTTTGATTGACCGCACGTATAAAAGGTATAAACTACTATAAAAAAGGCATTGGTGCCGTAATGTCATATTCGGAGTGACGAAATTTCTTGTTTAGCTGTTCTTGTATAAATATTGGAGTTGGGAAATGTTAAACTTTTTGCAGATTGCATTGTCAATATCTGTAATAAAGCTGATTAATGTGAACGGGCATTGTTTTAAAGGATTTTTTGTCAACAATTTCTTTGAATAAAAATTATCTTTAATAGATTGCGTATCATAATAATGTCTGTTTTTTGAATGTGAGGATAGTTGGCAGTATTGTTGCCATCAGGTATAAAACAGGCGTCTTAATAAGAAAACTAATTGTTAGATTAGGACGTAAATAATTTTTGGAAAGGTATTATATGGAAGCTAAATTTTCGCCGCGGGTTAAGGATGTTATTCAGTATAGCAGGGAAGAGGCACTACGCCTTGGACATGACTATATTGGTACCGAACATCTTTTGCTTGGGCTTATTCGCGACGGTGACGGTATTGCAATTAAATTGCTGAAGGGATTGAACGTTGATACCGCCAAATTACGCCGTGCAGTTGAAGATGCTGTAAAAGGCACTATCGGAACCAATGTTCATATTGGTAGTATCCCGCTGACTAAACAAGCGGAAAAAGTATTAAAGATCACTTACCTGGAAGCTAAGATATTTAAGAGTGACGTGATTGGAACGGAGCATTTGCTGCTTTCCATTTTGCGCGACGAGGATAATATAGCATCGCAGATATTGCTGCAGTTTAATGTTAATTACGAAATTTTTAAGGGCGAAGTAGAATCACACAAAAATGATGTGACCGACGAAATGCCGGGTTCACCGACAGGTGGCGAGGATGATTTTAAGGAAGACGATTCTTTCAGTCAGCCTAAAAAGGTATCTGATATTAAATCAAAAACCCCGGTACTGGATAATTTCGGTCGTGATTTGACCAAAGCTGCCGAAGATGGCCGTCTTGATCCGATTGTTGGCCGCGAGAAAGAAATTGAAAGAGTATCGCAGATACTGTCACGCCGTAAAAAGAACAACCCTATTTTAATCGGTGAGCCTGGTGTAGGTAAATCAGCAATTGCTGAAGGTCTTGCGCTGCGGATTGTTCAGCGTAAAGTATCGCGTGTATTGTTCAACAAACGTGTGGTTACTTTGGACCTTGCTTCATTGGTGGCAGGTACCAAATACCGCGGCCAGTTTGAAGAGCGCATGAAAGCGGTAATGAACGAACTGGAAAAATCACCCGATGTAATTTTATTTATCGACGAAATTCATACTATCGTTGGTGCAGGTGGTGCCTCTGGCTCGCTTGATGCATCCAATATGTTCAAACCTGCTTTGGCAAGGGGCGAGATACAATGCATTGGCGCAACCACATTGGACGAATATCGTCAGTACATTGAAAAAGATGGTGCATTAGACCGTCGTTTCCAAAAGGTAATGGTTGAACCGGCTACACCTGACGAAACTATCGAGATATTAACCCGCATAAAGGATAAATACGAAGAACACCATGGCGTAACTTATACTCCTGAAGCTATTAATGCCTGCGTATCATTAACCGCAAGGTACATTACCGACAGGTTTTTACCGGATAAGGCTATTGATGCTTTGGATGAATCAGGTTCACGTGTGCATTTGACCAATATCCATGTTCCACAGAACATCCTGGACGTTGAAGCCAAGATAGAGCAGATCAAGATAGAAAAGAACAAGGTGGTACGCAGCCAGAAATATGAGGAAGCGGCTAAACTTCGCGATACTGAAAAACATTTACTGGAAGAGCTTGAACAGGCAAAAGCCGTTTGGGAGGCTGAAACAAAATCAAAACGTTACACCGTAACCGAAGATAATGTAGCTGAAGTGGTTGCCATGATGACCGGCATACCGGTACAGCGCGTGGGCCAGGCCGACAGCCAAAAGCTGTTGAACATGCAGGAGACTATCGCTACCAAGATCATTGGCCAGGAAGAAGCTATTAAAAAACTAACCCGTGCTATACAGCGTACCCGTGCCGGGTTGAAAGATCCTAAGAAGCCTATCGGTTCATTTATATTCCTGGGCCCTACCGGCGTAGGTAAAACCGAACTGGCAAAGGAGCTTGCACGTTTTATGTTTGATACCGAGGATGCCCTGATACAGATTGATATGAGTGAGTATATGGAAAAATTCGCTGTATCACGTTTGGTAGGTGCGCCTCCGGGCTATGTAGGGTATGAAGAAGGTGGCCAGCTGACTGAAAAAGTCCGCCGTAAACCTTATGCTGTTATCCTGTTGGATGAGATCGAAAAAGCACATCCTGATGTATTCAATATCCTGTTACAGGTATTGGACGAAGGGCAGCTAACCGACTCATTGGGCCGCAAGGTTGATTTCAGGAATACGATCATAATCATGACCTCGAATATTGGCGCACGCCAGCTGAAAGATTTTGGACAAGGTGTTGGTTTCAGCACATCGGCCAAAAACAACCAGGCTGATGCACATTCAAGAGGTGTGATAGAGAACGCACTGAAACGTGCTTTCGCACCTGAGTTCCTGAACCGTATTGACGATGTGATCGTGTTCAACTCATTAGGCAAGGACGAAATATTCAAGATCATTGATATCGAGCTGGCATTTTTATTCGGCCGTGTAAACAGCTTAGGGTTTAAGATCAACCTTACTGATAACGCCAAAGAGTTTATTGCCGATAAAGGTTTCGATTCGCAGTTTGGTGCACGTCCGCTGAAAAGGGCTATTCAGAAATACCTGGAAGATCCTATCGCAGAAGAGATACTGAAAGGTGAATTGAGCGAAGGCGATACGATGGAAGTGGACTATGATAAGGAAACTGATGAGATCAAAGTGGTTGACAAAAACAATAAAGGCGAGAATAAAAAGCCTAAAGAAGAAGAGCAGGAATAATCAAGCTGCTTAATAATACAAAACCCCGTTAGTGTAATGCTAACGGGGTTTTTGTTTATGTAATGTTTTCTATTTTATCCTCTCATAAACTGCCCCGGGTGCGTCGTACGCATCAATTTCAAAGTTAAGCTGGTTGTTTGATATTTCGAAAAATGTGCTGAGCGCACTCGGCTGATTGTCAAATATGATCTTATTTTTCAGGGTATGATCAAGAGAAAAAGTGTCTTTTTTTACGCTATATGTACCCGATTGGATTATTTTCCCCTTTGCACTAGACTCGTAAGTATTGGAAGTGAATTTTATAATGGTGTCGTTGCCTGCTTTATGTTGGGTTACATGGCCAGTCATGCCGTTAATATCTGTCCGTAGCTCCCACGTACCGACCAGCGAGCCCGAAACCGGAACGTTAGACTCCTTTTTACAAGCTATACAACAGCCGGCGATCAGCAGGAACAGGATCATGTAATGGGAATATTTTTTCATAATGCTTGCCCCTTTTTTTAACACTACGGGCATAAAAGTTAAAATGATACAATGTGAATTTTAGAATGTTTTTAATTCCGGATTTTTGCATATGCGGATGACTTCTGTGCAATAAAAATATAAAAGCAGAGCCAAAAACCTGTTGAAATTGAAAACATATCATAAGTTAAGGTAAATTTTGCACTTGTTAATGTTATCCACAGGTTAACCCGGTTTTTGTTTGATGCAATATCAACCGCAATATTTATAATCACGAATTAATTTAAAACAATAAGCAATTATTTGTTTAAATGAGCAATATAAATTAATGTATTACAGGTAGTTGTTTATTGTTAAATTATAATTACTTTTAGAGCCAGCCGATACCAACAATAAAACCTTATACCGTTACATGTGTTAAGCATATATAACGTAACTATTAACCTTATAAATCAACATGGAGAGTGACCAGCTTTATGACGATTTGCAGGAGTCTAAAACGGCTTTTGTGATCTCTTTATTAGTCTCAATTTATTGCTATTCCGTCATCAGAAAATCGATGGCTGTGCATTCGGAATGGAAAATAATTTGTGCCGGGGCTGGGTTTTCCATCGTATCTGCTATTACCCTTTGGCTTTTTGTAAGAATAGTGAAGCTTTATAAAGCTTCAAAAGAAGCATTGAAAGATTCCTGATATTACTAACGATATTAATAAAAAAGCAAGCAGAAATTTCTGCTTGCTTTTTTATTATACTTTAAACTCCCGGAGCTTCTTGTCTTCTGAAACTAAAAATATTGGTAGAACGAAGATAATCCACTTGCTTTCCCGGCTTTTTGTAAGTATATAACCACCAAAGGTTGAACTTTAAGCAGAAGTTATAGAAGAATATTGGCAGTACAATACCTGATGTCCATACCAGCATGATCAATGCAGGGGTGTAGGAAATGTGTAAAAAGCTTTGGAAAAATATCCGGGCAAATGTCATTACGATAATCTGCATACAGTAGATAAATAATGAATGATAACCTACAATGCGTATCCAGGTAAACAGCTTATATTTTTGCAGCAGGAACGAGAAGGCAACGGATGTAGTACAGCCAACCAATGCTTCTACCAGGAAGAAGAAAGGCATTTTTTGTTCTACAAAACGATCGCCATAAATGCTTGGCCTTAAATTGATCTGGGTGAAATAGTATTGGATGATCACGAATGCCACCAGCAGGGGCACGAATACCTTCCAAGACGAGAAACTTTTTATATTCTTATCATCCAGCATTACATTCGAGATCAAGTCACCGAGGGCAAAGAAGAAATAATATTCAGAAACATCGGTTAAAAATCCTGCATTCAGATCATTTACATGTATGTACGCTGATACCGAATAAAGCACTAAGCCTAATATCACCTGTACATAGGGTTTTAACTTTAAGGTCGCTTTTAATGTGGCATAAATGGCTCCTATACAGAATAGCGCATTCAGGTACCAGAAATGCCCTGTCTGCCGCGGATCGGTAATTAATTTGAGATACCTGTCGGGGCCTATTGCATTATGGGTAAAACTGGTATACGAAGCCGCGAAGAGCTGTAAGGTGATCTCGATGATCCCCCAGATCAACAAAGGATACAAAATATTATTGGTACGGTCGCCAACATAGCCGTTCAGTCCTTTTTTCTTCAGGCTGCGTCCAACCAGCAATCCTGAAATGATAAAGAATAAAGGCATCCGGAAGCCATAAAAAAATGTACCGAAGTAATTCCAACCCGGATAGGCGCTTAAATCCGCCGCATGGCCTTCAAGCGCAGCCATGCAATGGCCAAATCCGACAAGCATAATGCTGATGCCTTTATCATAGTCGATCCAAAGCCATCTGTTTTCTTTTAAAATAAATTTTGAGTTAAACGGATCCATGTTTTTCTGTTTGGGCTTAGTATAGGTTAAACGAAATTATTTGTCTGGTGCTCTCTTTATATACGGCTAACTTTAAGGGGGTAGTTGCCTGTTTTAAATTTTGTTAGTAAATAAATTGTCTGTTGCACAAACGACAATAGAGCTTTGCAAACTCTGTGCCTTTAAGCTTTAAGGCCGTTATACGGTATTTCTTCAGAATTTGTTGAGGACTGTAATCCCCAAATGCGCATTTTGCTGTGAGGTTTTTTTCCCCAATTGCCACACTTGGCGGCGGGAATAACAAGTGTGTGTATCAGCACAATACCATTTCTGACCAAAGAAACTGGTCAAAAAATCGACTCGTCGGACATGCGGTTTTGTTATTTTCTGGTTGGTCAAAATCCGGGAGAAAGGCAATAAGATGGGGAAGATCGCCGTTTAAATTCCAGGCAAAAAAATAAAACAGGAATTAATTGACATTTGAATTAAACCTTTTTCATTTATTTTGTTCTTACAAATAGATAACACAATACTTTTATGAAAAAACTCTTATCAATCGTATGCTGTTCAATAATATTATTGTCAGTATCTTCATGTACCAAAAAGTACATCACACCTAATCCGAATGAAACTATAATTTTTGATGTTCCGGCATCTGGTTGGGCAGTTAGCGACCCTACTACAGGATTATCATATTCCACATCTTTGGACGTACCTGACATCAATGGTGATTTTGCCCAGTTTGGTGGGGTAATAGTTTCTATCTCCTATGATGGGGGTGATACCTATGAGCAATTACCCGAGGTGTATAATAATACTTCTTTCAGTTATACTTATAACAAAGGAAATGTAACCATTTATGCACAAAACTCTGATGGTTCTGCAGCAGTAAAGCCCACCGATCCAATTAAGGTTAAAGTTATTTTAGTAGCTACCCAGTAAACTCGGGGTGTGAAGAACAAAAAAAGGTGTGCTGATCATTCAGCACACCTTTTTTTGTTGATATCCTTTTTATAGAAGTAAGCTTATTTCTCCATTTGCTCTATCACGGCCTGTGTTACCCCGGTAAAGGAGAATCCGCCATCGTGGAAGAGGTTTTGCATGGTCACCATTTTGGTAAGGTCAGAGAACATACTCACGCAATAATCAGCGCACTGATCAGCATTGGCATTGCCTAGCGGACTCATCTTCTCTGCATAATTGATAAAACCGTCAAAACCTTTAACACCTGAACCTGCCGTAGTACGGGTTGGTGATTGCGATATGGTATTAATACGCACCTTCTTTTTGGTACCATAGTAATAGCCAAAGTTGCGCGCTATGCTTTCCAGCACTGCTTTGTTATCGGCCATATCATTATAATCAGGGAATACGCGTTGGGCAGCTATGTAAGTTAAAGCTACAACGGAACCCCATTCATTAATGGCATCGTGTTTCATAGCTATTTGCAGTACACGGTGCAGGCTCAATGCTGATATATCAAAACCCTTGTGAGTAAACTCGTAATTATTTTCGTAGTAAGGAATGTTTTTGCGCACATTGACGCTCATCCCTATGGAGTGCAGAACAAAGTCGACACCGCCGCCAAAATGTTCCTTAGTTTTGGTGAACAGGTTTTCAAGGTCTTCATTGCTGGTAACATCAGCACCGATAACCGGAGCGTTACATTCAGCAGCGAGGTTATTCAGTTCGCCCATGCGAAGCGCCAATGGTGAATTTGACAGAACGATCTGTGCGCCTTCCTGTACTGCCCTCTGAGCTACTTTCCAGGCGATGGATTGCTCGTTCAGCGCGCCAAAAATGATCCCTTTTTTGCCTTTTAATAAGTTATAAGCCATTCTTTTAGGTTTTTATTAGTCGGTAAAGTTATAATTTTAAGTCAATAGTCCATAGGTCTGGCTTAGGGCAATTCATTTATTTAAAAGCATTGCTGAGATAATCAATTATATAATTATTTATCTCTGTTTTTTGTGCTTCGGTGCCCGCATCGCCCATGTCATTATGAACAGTATTTACCTTTACTATCTTAATGTTAAACTTTTTCTGTTCTTCTGCTGAAGGGAGAACACCCGGATCGGCAGGCTGGTCGCCGGAGCGGATGGAAAATATTTTAGGATGATCGGCTCTTGGAAAAGGTACACGGCGGTTATCCAGCGTGATCACCACTTTGGCAAAATCAGGATATTCATTGGCGATCAGCATCGCCATATCGCCCCCGTTGGAGTGGCCCATTAAAATGATGTGCCCATAATCCAGGTTTGGATATTGTTTTTTGAGTTGATTGGTTACGTAGAAAATGCTTTTGACGCCCCTGTCCCAAAAAGGTTTTCTTAATTTATAAATATCGCCCGTGCTGGGCAGCCTGTCATCCGTAGCCAGGTCATGCTGTATCACTACCACAAAATAATCATGTACCGACAAGTTTTTGGCGAGGTAGCTATAATCGGTATTCTTACTGCCGTATCCCACATTGAATATCACGAGCTTATGCCTTGTATTTTTATCAGCCGAATTGCTGTAAGTAGCAATCGGGATAACGCGTTTTCGTGAACTGTCAACCAGGGTGTCTGTTTTAAAATAAGCAGGATTAGTGTGAATATCCGTGATCTTAAAGGCATTCCCAAGAGGTTTTGGCTTCTTTTGAGCGCCGCAACTCATGCAGAAAAGGAACGCTACAATTAAAGGCAGATATTTGATCTTCATACACTTATTCAATTAAAATTAAACGGTTTTGTTGAGATAAACTACAACAAGCCCACCAAGTTTTGTTGGAGACAACTCCAACAAAGGCTGTAGCCCAAATCAGCCCTTTTTGTCATGCTGAACGAAGTGAAGCATCTTCTTCGCCTTTCCAATGAAGATGCATATTGTAGAAGATTCTTCGCTATGCTCAGAATGACAGTCTTTTTATTCTGTTGTGCAAACTGCCAATGCTAACTGTTCAAAAGCTCCCTGGCATTCTGTAAAGCACTTTCACCCGGTTTATCGCCGCTGAGCATTTTAGCTATCTCTATCACCCTTTCCTTTTCGTCCAGTTGCCTGATGCGGGTATAGGTGGTAGCACTTTCATTATCCTTGTAAACAAAGTAATGGTTCTGTCCTTTGCTGGCTATCTGCGGCAGGTGAGTAATGGTAATTACCTGCAGATTCTCCGCAAGGCGTTCCATGATCTGCCCTACCTTGTTGGCTACCTCGCCGGATACTCCCGCATCAATCTCATCAAAAATAATGGTTGGCAATGCCGTGTAGCGGGCAATCAGCGATTTAATGGAAAGCATCAGCCTTGAAAGCTCCCCGCCTGAAGCCACCTTACTCATTTCAGCAAGCGAGTGACCCTTATTGGCAGAAAACAGGAAACGCACTTGGTCAATGCCGTCTGTACCAAGTGATGGGATAGACGATAGTTCAATTTTCAGGATTGAGTTTTCCATACCCATTTCGGCAAGTGACTGTATCACCTGCTTTTCTATATCAGGAATAGCCTTTGCCCGGTTGGCCGATAATTGTGCAGCCTGCTTTTCCAGTTCCTGTTTTTCGGCAGCAATCTGTTTTTGCAGCTTTTCTATTTCCTCATCTCCAAATAAAGCCTGCTGTATTTTTTCGGACAGGTCATTTTGTAATTGCATCAATTCAGCATTGGTATTTACGCGGTGCTTCTTTTGCAGGTTGTAGATGATGGTCAGGCGGTCGTTTATGTCAACAGCCCGGGCTTCGTTAGTATGGGTGCGCTGTTCAATATTCTCAATTTCGGCAGCGATATCTTTGAGCTCTATTACTGTGCTTTTCAGCCTTTCGTGCAATTCTTCAATTGCCGGGTTAAATTTTTCGAGCGATGACAAGTGATGGGTAGCCTCGCGCAATTGTATCAGCGCCGATGTTTCACTATCCTGCATCAGGTGGGTTGCGCCCAATAAATTGCGCTTTATTTCTTCGGCATTGTTGAGCGTATAAAGCTCCTGCTCCAATTTTTCCTGCTCATCTTCAGTCAGGCTGGCTTTCTCCAATTCATCGAACTGGAACTGGTAGTAATCCAGGTCTGATTTGGCTTTGTCACTTTCAGCGATCAGTTGCTGCAATTTTACCGTAGCTTTTTTATAGGTCCTGAATTTGGATTGATAGTCAGTTAACAGATCGCCATGTGCTGATACCGAATCAACAACCAGTAACTGAAAACCGGGATCATTGATCTCTAAAGTGGCATGCTGCGAGTGAATATCGATCAGCTTTTCGCCCAAAGCTTTAATGATATTAAGAGTAACCGGGGTGTCATTAATAAATGCCCTCGATTTCCCGTCGGATGATATTTCCCGTCTCAGAATGGTTTCAGCTTCGTAATCCAGCTCGCTATCTTCAAAAAATGTTTTCAGGTGAAATCCGGAAATTTTGAATATACCTTCGATCACGCATTTTTTTTGCTGGTTAAAAAAGTAACGGCTTTCGGCACGCTGCCCCAATATTAAAGAAAGTGCTCCTAATATAATGGACTTACCTGCCCCGGTTTCGCCAGTCAGGATATTCAGGCCATCACCAAAGCCGATCTCCAGGTTATCAATTAATGCGTAATTGTTTATAACAAGCTTTTGAAGCATAAATAAATCATCCGTTTTGAGGAGACTAAATTACGGTTTTAGTTGGAGATTGGTTGTAGAGGGTTGGATAGTTGTAATAGTTGTAGAGGTTGAATTGGTTGTAGTGGTTGTAATAGTTGGATTGGTTGAGTACCTAACCCAATCAACTTGCCACATGATCAAAAACGAACGTGTCTTGTATCAAAAACGAACGATTTGTGTGCAGGAATATTTATAAGCTACTGATTAATAGTTTTTTGAATAAATGGCGCTTTTTTTGGATAATTAGTGAAACCAGTCGGCGAAATATGTCGTCTAATAAAAAATAAAGCACGTAGCCATGTTAAAAAATTATTTCAAGATAGCTTACCGCAATATCATCCGCCACAAAGCTTATTCATTTATTAATTTATCCGGACTGGCCATTGGGATGGCTTCAAGTATCCTGATCCTGCTTTGGGTGCAGAATGAGCTGAGCTACGATAAATTCAACACTAACGCCAAACAGATCTACCGTGTAGTATGCAGCCTGGGTGATTTTAAAGCGGCTGTTAATCCTGCCGTCATGTCACCAACCTTAAAGCAGGAAATGCCCGTGATAAAGGATTACGCGATGATCCAGGGTACCAACGAACATTTATTTGAGGTAGGCACCCGAAAGTTTGAAGAGAAAAGGACCTATTACGCCACACCATCGTTTCTCACTGTATTTTCTTATCCGTTGGTCAAAGGCGACCCTGCGACTGCCCTGAACCGGATAGATGGTATTTTGATAACCGAGGATATGGCCAAAAAATATTTCGGTAATGATGACGCTATGGGTAAGGTATTGCGCATAGATAACGGCGATAACGTAGTGGTTACCGGTATCCTGGCCAATGTATCTGCCAACTCGCACCTGCAGTTTGATTTTATACAGCCAATGGCTTTCCTGGCCAAAACAAATGATGATATCAAAAAAGGTCGCTGGGATAACTTTAATTTCTTCTCGTACGTGCAACTGGATAAAAATTTTGTGGCTTCGCCCGAGGCTATAGCAAGGTTAAATAACCAGATAAACCAAATTTACATCAAACACAACACAGAAATAAAAGTCAAATTTGTATTACAGCCGTTAACAGATATTCACCTGCGTTCCAATTACCAGGGCGATCCTCCGGGAGCCGGGAACGAGCAATATGTTCGTATCTTTTTTATCGTAGCATTTTTGATCCTGATAACAGCCTGCATCAATTTTATGAATCTGGCTACTGCGCGTTCGGCACGCAGGGCAAAAGAGATCGGGCTGCGTAAAGTGTCGGGGGCTATACGCGGGCATATTATCCTGCAGTTTTTAAGCGAATCGGTACTGATCTCATTTTTGGCATTGTTATTAGCAATGGGGCTGGTGTGGTTGTTTTTACCGCTGTTCAATGACCTGGCCGGCAAAAAAATTGTTATTAATTACCTGGATGTAAAACTTTGGCTTGGCCTTATTGGAATTGCTTTTGTAACGGGTATCGTTTCCGGCAGCTATCCTGCATTGTTCCTGTCGGGATTTAACCCGGTAAAAGTACTGAAGGGCAATATGAAGGCGATGGGGGGTAACCTGATCTTTCGTAATATGCTCGTGATCACACAATTTATTGTTTCTATACTGCTGCTGATCGGAACTTTTACCATTTACAATCAGCTCAAATTTATCCGTAACCGGAACCCCGGTTTTGAAAAAGATAACCTGGTTTATATACCATTGACGGGCGATCTGCATAACAAGATGCAGGCATTGAAAGGTGAGCTGCAGCAAAACCGCCTTACCAGCAACTATTCTGTTGTTTCTGATCTGCCTACTAACCTGATGAACGGGACTATTAGTGTGGAGTGGACGGGGAAAGATCCAAAATCACAAACCATCTTTCCTAATCTTGAAATAGATGAGAATTTTATACAGACTTTTAAAATGAAGATGGTCAGCGGCCGTAGTTTTTCAAAAGCGTACCCATCTGATTCCAATAATTACGTGGTCAATGAAAAAGCCTTGAGTGTTATGGGCATGAATGCTGCTAATGCTGTAGGTAAACCTTTAAGCTTATGGGGCCGCAAAGGGATGATCATTGGGGTAGTTAAAGATTTCAATTTTAAACCTGTACAGCAGGCCATCGAGCCATTGATCTTATACACAACCAGGGGAAACAGCAATTATGTAGTTGTGAGAGCGGCAGGCGGAACTATAGAACCAACTATTAAGGCTTTGGAAAAGATTGAGCAGGATCTAAACCCTGCCTATCCGTTTAAATATGATTTTCTCGACCAGGACCTGGCTAATATGTATAAAGGCGAACAGCAGATGGGTAGCATTTTTAATTTATTTGCGGGGCTGGCCATCTTTATATCGTGCCTGGGTTTATACGGACTGTCGGCCTTTATGGCAGAACAGCGCACCAAGGAAATAGGTGTACGCAAAGTACTGGGCGCATCATTGGTGAACATTGTAACCATGCTTTCAGGTGGTATTACCAGGCTGATAGCGATTGCCATTGTGATAGCCATACCGCTTTCGTGGTACGCGGCAAATACCTGGCTTAATGGCTTTGCTTACCACATCAGCGTAAGCTGGCTGCTGTTCCTTGTTGCGTCACTATCGGCCCTGCTGATAGCCTGGATCACAGTTAGCTACGAAACCATTAAAGCAGCAATGGCTAACCCGATAAAAAGTATAAAGGCGGAGTAGTTGATTAGGTTGATTGGGTTGAATAAGTTGATTGAGTTTGCTGGACTATTAATTTTGTCATGCTGAACGCAGTGAAGCATCTTCTTCAATTTGCCTGTTCGCCATGTAGGTAGCAGAAGATTCTTCGTTATCACTCAGAATGACAAGAATGTTATTTAGTGTTTTTGTCATGCTGAACGTAGTGAAGCATCTTCTTCGATTTGCCTGTTCGCCCTGTATGTAGCAGAAGATTCTTCGTTATCACTCAGAATGACAGGAATGTTATTTAGCGCTTTTGTCATGCTGAACATAGTGAAGCATCTTCTTCGCCCGGCATGTTCGAAATGCATGTAGCAGAAGATTCTTCGTTATCACTCAGAATGACAGGAATGTTATTTAGTGCTTTTTGTCATGCTGAACATAGTGAAGCATTTTCTTCGATTTGCCTGTTCGCCCTGTAGGCAGCAGAAGATTCTTCACTCCGTTCAGAATGACAGCTTTTTCTATTGTAGTTTTTTATGCTCTTTATAAGAGCGGATCACCTGCTTGATTGCATTAATAACAGTCGCCGGGTCTTCCAGGTGGATATTATGACCGCTGTTTTTATCTATGATATGCTTGCTGTTGGTGGATAGGTGGCTCAGGTCATCCTGTAATTTCAGGCGTTCGTTTTCGAGCGCAGCTGAATCGGGAAGGCCGTTATAGCCGCCGTCGCCTTTTGAAATAACGACCAGCGGAATATTGCCCAGCATATATTCCGGCTTTCCTTTATTGGCATACATATCAGCCACATCTTCGGGCGACCAGCTCATTTCGTTACCAATAGCTTTTTGGTAAACCGGCTGCGATTGCGCCCACATCTGCATTTTCTGAGTATTGTGGGGCAGCTTGTCCATAGGCGGCTCAATGGTGGTATCCAGTTTTACTGTGTCTGAATCAGGAACAGGGAATTTGTTAGCTAAGTTCTGCGGATCAGGTGCGTGCTGACCTTTCGCCCATTCGCGGATACGCATAGGCTGTTTATTGATAACTATGCGCGAATCTTCATTCAGGGCATCAACCAAAACCATCCCGGCAATCTCGTTCCTGTAAAACCGCGCGAAGTAACGGACCAAAAAGCCCCCAAACGATTGCCCTACTAAAATATATGGCCCTTTTATGCCTGCATTATGCAAAGCAGTATGCAGCTCATAGGCAATCTGCCTGCCCGACCTTGGCAACGGCCCTTCCTCGCTCCAGGCAAAGCCGGCACGATCGTATGAGACGGTAGTAGTAGTTTTTGATATTTCCGGCTGAACGAGGTCCCAGATAAACGAGAAATCGCCGCTGCCATTTTCAAAAACAACAGTTGGCTGACCCTTACCCATTACGTGGATATGCAGCAGGTGACCACCCGCATCAACCAATTTACCTGTTGGCGGATAAGCTGCCTGACCATAGCCGGTAGTTACCCCTGCGAATAAAAATATTAAGACAAGGAGGTGTTTTGTATTCAACTTTTTCATAACACTCACGTTTTTAATTAATTATAATTCAGATGAGTTTAACTGCGAAAAGGTTACAACGACTTATAACGAAAAAAGCGCCTTTTTTAAGAAAGGCGCTTTTCGCATATTTTGATCTGCTTGTAAATCAAGCATCACCGGTCAACTAATTACTATTATCAGTAGTATCCGGTTTTTCAGGAGCTTCGGGCTTTTCAGGGGCCTCTGGTTTCTCAGGAGCCTCCGGTTTTTCCAATTTTTCCGGATTGTCAAAATCAAACTTAAAATTGTTGTTAAAATTCCAGTTCATAGCTTGCTTTCTCCAGGCCTGCATCCGTTTTTTAAACTCAGGTGTGGCCATATAAGCGCGCATTTTGGCGGTTGCCTCACGCAATAGCTCCTTTTCCCTTTTAATATCCGGATTGTTTTGATAAGCCCGCATCTGCGCGCTCAGCTTCCTCAGGGCTTCCTTATTCATTTCAATGGCAGGATTATGGAAAGCCTTTCTCATACTATCACCCATTGCCCTCATTTCAGCTTGTTTTGCATGATACTCCGGTGTGTTGAAGCGATCGTGCATTTGTTCGCCCAGCTTCTTGATCTCTGCTTCACGTTCTTTTTCTTCAGCCGGGATATTTTGCCTTAGCTCTTCCTTATATTTCTGATAGTTTGCATCATCCTTGTATTCCAGGTCATTCTTCTCACGGTCGTGCGGGATGCCATATTTATCCTCCAGGCCCCTGTTTAATTTCTTAAACTCAGGCGTCTGATAGTATTTGCCAATTTGGGTACCCAGCTCACCCATACGTGTACCCAGTTTAGTGGTTTCCTCGTTATTTCCCCACTTTTTGCCAAATTCTTCACCTAATTCTGATTGTTTGCGTTCCCATTCTTTTAGTTCAGGTTTATTGTAAAATTCACTCATTTCCTGGCCGCGACGGTTCATTTCTTCAGTCAGCTTTTTAAAATCATCACTCTCATAAAATTTCCCGATAGCTTCACCGTGTTTACTTACTTCGGCAGAAAGTTTGTCCAGCTCAGGGTCATCATAATTCATATCCCCACTGTAATAGTCGCCACTGTGTTTGGTTTTAGCGGTCGATTTTTTAGTAGCTGCTGTTTTATGGTGATATTTTGTTGTGGTAGCTTTCTTTTTCCCAGTATCAGCAAACATGCTGCTTAGTACCATGGGTCTGATTTTGTTAAATGATATTTTGCCATTTGCGATGGTTGGATTCAACCAGGCCAGGCCAGTAATGCTTGCGGTAAGCAATACGATAGCGAGTAATATATGGCGTGCATTGCCAATTGGTTTTTTCGTTTTCATGATTCGTTCAATTCGGTTTAATAAATGGTACTTTTTGCCCGTAGCGGCTAACATCAGCTGCCATTCCTGCTGACGGGTCTGCTCTAATTTCAATAGTGCATGCGCATACACTAAAGGTTTTTGTGTGGCCTCTATTACAATATCATCGCAGCTATTTTCCCGTTCCTGGTTGATAGTGCGATTAATCAATTGTGCAAATGGATTAAAAAACAACAATACCGACATGGCCTGCTGTGCCAGGTTGATGAGGTAATCGTTGCGTTTGATGTGTGCCAGCTCGTGCAGGATGATGATCTCGATCTCCTCGGTTGACAGATAGGTAGACAGGGTAAAAGGTAAAAGGATAACGGGTTTAAAATAACCCATCATACATGGTGATTCTACCATTTTGCTCAGGCCGAACCTTACTTTATCAGTAATATTGAGCATGGCTACAAACTGATCTACCTTTAGTTGCAGCTGAACATCAATGCTCATGGTTTGCCTGATGCTGTTGATCTTTTTGCGCGCCCATACCAGTTGCGTGGTATTAAAAATAAACCCGATGACATATACAACGGTAATATAGGGCAGCATCCATTCGATGGCGTAATTGTAGCGTTCGCTGTAAGTGGCAGTATGCGGTACATGCAGGGGCAGACCAAAAATAGCAGGTAAAACACCCTTGTCATGTGTATTAATAGCAACCCAGGTGTGGGTGTTTACTTCATTCGTTAATGTATATACAAACCATACAGTAATAGCAGACAGTGCTGTCATCGCTAAATTATGCTTAGTTGCAGCCGCCATTTGCGGAAAAAACAACACGATGAGCCTTAATCCTAAATAGATCAAAAGCCCCTGCCATAAGGAGTGGATGATGGCTACTCCCATTACCTGGCTGATGTTATAAAGTATGGTTTGCATAATTTTTAAATTCTAAAATCTTTGCTGACTAATCTCTGATCTCCAATCACTAATCTCTATTCCCAAACTGGCTCAAATAATTTTTAATTGCGTCTATCTCATCTTTGGAGGCTTTGTGATGTCCTAAGGCCTGGATTACCAGGTCGGAGGTGGAACCTTCAAATACGGTAGACAGTATTTTGTCCAGGGCGCTGCTTTGTGCTTTTTCCTGGGTGTAGCATGCTTTGTAAACGTGCGTTTTAGAAGTGGTATCGCGCTCAACCAATCCTTTCTCGTCCATTATCTGCATCAGTTTAAGGGTAGTGGTATAGCCGGCGGCTTTGTTTTTTGCCAGTTCCTCGTGCACATCCCTTACGGTAGCCTGGCCCATTTTCCATAATACCTGCAGTATCTCTAATTCGCTTTCTGTTGGTTTGATTTCCATGTTCTTATTTTATATACGAATAACTTCGTACAAATATCTACGATGTTTTTCGTAAATGCAAATAATTTTTTCTTTTTTTTATTTTCTGTAATTACAATATGATGAAAAGACGTTTTGAAACGGGTTTCGTTACAGTGTAAAGGAAGAATCTTTGAATGCTAACAGTCTGCCTATTTGGTTTTTATCGTCAGATATTTATTCCCGTTAGCCGGGTCGATCTGCGAGAGAATATTGATGGCGTCATTTTTTTCGCGCGAATCTGCTTTGCTGAGAATAGAAACCAGTTCGTCACTTTTGGCAGTAAAGAATATCAGCGGGAACATGGAGCCCAGCCGTGTACGGTCGACTTGCGAAAGGGAGGGCAGCACGTCAGAAATGGCTTTCCGTCCTTTGGTTGAATTATCGGCCATCTCATCCAGCCCGTTACGGTGATAGGTATACATGAACTCACGCAATGGCGTATAGGCTTTATTGTTCATATTCTCGGCTAGCCAGTAACGGTTAATGTTGCCATCAAAAGCTTTCCAGCCCTTGTAGGAAGCAGATTGTGCAATGGTAACCACGTTTTGCGCCGCCTGGAAATAAGGCGTACCCCCCAATTTTGAAAAGCTGTCATAATCCATGCCCACTATCATATAGGCATAATAGGCCATCACCGAACTCAGGTTGCTTTGAAAATTCTGGTCGGAGTAGTCAATAGTCTGCCCCTCAGCATAAGTAAAATCGAAATCCTTGTCATTCAGGTTCAATAAGGGCGTAGTATAGCTGGCATTAAAAACCGGGCGGGAAGATTGCACCTGCAGCTCGCCGCTGAAATTACTGTTGCCGTCCCAGTTGGTCAGGTTCAGTACAAAATTGCAGTCTATCCTTTCCTGTGGCTGTATATTATCGTAGCTCCATTTATGGCCATTCAAAAAGTCCTTCATCGCGGTTTCCAGCGACTGGAAAATATGCGTATTACTGGTTTTTATTTTGCCGCTGATCACTTTTACACGTGCATTCAGATCCTGTGCCGAGGCAGAGCCGGCCAGGCAGAACAATAATATATACACAGCGAGTTTTTTCATGCTTTTATCATTTCAACCACCTTATCGCAAATATCCTTTGCCACGTCGTTTTTGTCTTTAAGATCGAAAGTTGTTTTTTGCAGCTTGCGATCGATAATGGTGATCTTGTTGGTATCGGTTTTAAAACCGGCGCCTTTATCGTTCAACGAATTTAGCACAATAAAATCGAGATTTTTTTTCTGCAATTTTTCAACGGCATTTTTCTCCTCATCATTGGTTTCCAGCGCAAAGCCGACTAATAATTGACCTTCGCGTTTTTGCCCGCCCAGGGTTTTAAGGATATCCGTTGTTTTTTTGAGTTCGATGTTCAGATCGTTATCCTGTTTCTTGATCTTTTGCGCCGATACATTAACCGGGGTAAAATCAGCCACGGCAGCACACATAATGCAGGCTTTTGCATCTTTATAGTATTGCAGGCAGGCATCCAGCATATCGGCAGCCGAAGTTACATCCACCCGTTTTATGTTTTGATGATGGCTTACCTGTGCCGTTGGTCCGGCTACCAGTATCACCTCAGCGCCCATCGCAGCCAGCTGATCGGCAATGGCAAAACCCATTTTGCCGGAAGAATGGTTGCCGATAAAACGCACCGGATCAATAGCCTCGTAAGTTGGTCCGGCAGTAACCAGTATCTTCTGATCAGTTAGCGGAAGCTTTTTTTTTATTTCGTCTGTCAAAAAACTGACGATCTCTTCAGGCTCGGCCATACGGCCTTCACCAAATAAACCACTGGCCAACTCGCCTTTCCCGGGCGGGATCAGCACATTGCCATAGGTTTGCAGCTGTTTGATGTTCTGCTGTGTGGCAGGATGTTTCCACATATCCAAGTCCATCGCCGGGGCAAAATAAACCGGGCATTTGGCCGAAAGATATACCGCGGTGAGCAAATTATCACTTTGCCCGTTAGCCATTTTTGCAATGGTGTTGGCGCTTGCGGGCGCCACAATAAAAACATCGGCCCAAAGGCCCAGCTCCACATGGTTATTCCATTCGCCGGTTTCGGCATTGGAATATTCAACCAGCACCGGTTTTTTTGAAAGGGTAGATAGTGTTAAGGGGGTAATAAAGCTGGTGGCATCGGGTGTCATCACCACCTGTACCTGTGCACCGGCTTTAACGAGCAGACGTACCAGCAGGGCCGATTTATAAGCTGCTATACTACCGCAAATACCTAAGATGATTTTTTTATCCTGAAGCATAACCCCCTAACCCCCCTAAAGGGGAAATTTAATTTATATATAAAGTAAAAGTAACAAAAAAACTCCCGATAGGGAGTTTTCAATATCAATACCTTTGCCACCCCCTTTAGGGGGCCGGGGGCTTACTCTTTGTTCGGGTTGCGGTAGTATACCTTATCTTCCAAAAACTCCTGTACAGCCACTAACGACGGCTTAGGCAGTTTTTCGTAGTATTTAGATATTTCTATTTGCTCGCGGTTTTCAAATATCTCTTCCAGGTTATCATTTGACGAAGCAAATTCAGAAAGCTTCTGGTGCAACTCTTCCTTCACGTTGTTTGATATCTGGTTTGCCCTTTTTGACATAATTACGATCGATTCGTAAATATTATCTGTTTTTATGTCCAGGTCACGCAAATCACGCGTTACAGTGCTGCTTGCTACAGCTGGTTTATTTGCAGGATTGTTCATATCAATTTTTAATTTGGTATCTTTTTGTTAACATCAATTTTTTCAGATGGCGGCTGGGTTGTTACCGTATCCTTTTTATCAAAACGGTGTGCCAGTTTTATATCATTAGCTGCTTCTGCCTGTTCCCTTTTTGCCGTTTTTATCCCATCCTCACTATCTTTTTTCAGCGACTTGGCATCAGCCAGGAATTTGCTCGATGGATATTTTTCGGTAAACTGATCGGCATAAGATATAGCCTGGTTATAGCGCTCTTCCTGGCTGTAATTCCTGCTATGGTCAGCATATTCATATTGCGCCTTAATAGTAAGGTAATCTAATTCTTCAGCATATTTGGTATCAGGATAATCGCGCAGGGCATTACCAAATGCGATCACTGCCGATTGGTAATCGCCAATGGTTAAATAAAGTTTGGCATTTTCATACGCTTTCCTTTCCAGCTTATCGCGCAGGTTCTGTATCAGCTTTCCTGCCTCGGCTACACGCTCACTTTTTGGATATAAGTTGATAAACAACTGTAAGGTCTCAATAGCCTTGGTGGTATTCTCCTGGTCCAGCGAGTAGATCGGCGAATCAAGGTAATAGCAATAAGCCTCCATAAAGCGGCATTCCTCGGCCCTTAAACTGGCAGGGTAAGTATCAGCAAAAGTTTTAAAATGGTACCGCGCCGACGTATAATCCTTCAAATTATAGTTGGCATAAGCGTAATAATAGTAAAGGTCTTCGGCCTGGCTTTGCCCACGGTAGCGTTGTACCAATGTTTCAAACAGCGCAAGGGCCTTGCTGTAATCCTTTTTATTATAATAGGCCAATGCAGCCTGGTATTTTTTGGCGTTATCGTTACTTGCTTTTAATTTTTCGAATTTGCTTTTACAACTCCCGGCCACCAGTAATAATAGTAGTAAAAGGCCGGATAATAATGGGCGTTGTTTTTTAAACATTTTGCAAAGATAGGGTAATATTATAAATCAGTCAATTATTTATTTATCAGCTAATATAGCGGTGAGTTTTTGATCCTTATATATAGGTGCGCGTTATTTAACATCTTTTAACGGTTGGGTAGCGTTGTTCATAGTTAATAGATCATGGTTCATAGCCGCCGGGCTTGTTTAAGATAGTACGCATCCTGATTACGTATAGTATAGGTAAAGGAATAAAAAAGTTGATTTGGGCGTTACCCTTTGGGCCAGGCTATCCGCTTATACTGCTCAGGCATTAAGCGCGGCCTGTCACACTGAGCCTGTCGAAGTGCCGGTATCCGCTTTTATCCTTAACGCGGCCGTCGCTATTGTCTGAACCTGAATTTTCAGAATTAAAGAATGAACAGAATTCTGAAAATTTGGTAATTCAATAAATTCGGGTTCAAGCCTTATTCTGCTCGTCTCTTGGAATGGGTCTTTAGAGCAAATGTGGACAGGATGTTACCTAATAAACACCTCTTTAAAACATAATTTTATTTGTTTTAAATTAAAAATTATGTAAAATTATCAGCCATGAAAAGAAAAATAATTGGAATACTTATTTTTTCCATTCTTGCTTTTTTGTTCTTTCGGTTCGGATCGCCATACCTTACTGCTATGGGCGAGTGTAATTTTCATAAGCGAGTTTATAATCAAGGTTTCAAAGGCAAAGTGATTCGAAAGTATGTAGATTCAAATGATCACAATTATAATATGGTTGATATTTCAATGAAAAATAATAGCGAACAAATGTCATTGAATTTATCTGCGGGGGGTTATTTAAATATGTTTGACTTGATTCATACAAATGATTCCATAATAAAGGAGAAGAAGTCCATTTGTTATCGTATTAAATCTAATGCCAGGGGAAAAGACACATTGTTTGAGTTTTATACCCATTGTCGTGATAATCTGAAAAAACATTAGTCAATCCAAGGCCGCCATAAACCATGAACCAATCAAATTTTTTCCGCCTGATTTGCAAAGTGTTATAAATACACTAAACGATATTCTCAGAAAGCATTTGCACAATCAAAAAGTCTGCTTACCTTTGCAGCCCGCAAATGAGTTAGCGGATTGTTCTGTGAGGGTTGAATAAGGCGAAACAAAAAATAAAAAAATAAGTTTTGCAGAAGCGAAAAAGGTTCTTACCTTTGCAGTCCCAAAACAAACAGGGGCCTTTCACAAGGCGAAAGATCAGGAGCGATTCCGGATCATCAAACATGAAAAAGTGATCGTTTAAAAGCGATAACAAATAAAGTTCCGAACCGCGAGGCAAGGAGATAAAGTTCTTTAGAAGGTGAAATAATTATGAGACGCAGCGAGCGGAGATCGGTTGGCGGAGGGCGGAAGGTGAAAACCGGAAGCAGGAAGCCGGAGCGGT
>JBEHXM010000019.1:0-46760 GCA_048498695.1 Bacteroidota bacterium | reverse complement strand
ACCGCTCCGGCTTCCTGCTTCCGGTTTTCACCTTCCGCCCTCCGCCAACCGATCTCCGCTCGCTGCGTCTCATAATTATTTCACCTTCTAAAGAACTTTTGTTGTTCCCTGTCGCAGGGAACATATATTAAAATCCCGTAGGATATTAATTTTTTAGCTATTCGCCTCGTTATCGAAGCGGCTGCAAAGATGCGACTTTTTTAAACCTTTGTCAAGTGTTATTTTCACTTATTTTCAGATTATTTTTTTAGTCGCTAAATCTTCAAAAAACAACGCCTTTTTTCAAAGCGGACACAAATGTAAGGAGAAAACGGCTACCAGCCAAAAGAAATATTAAAATAACCACAACTAATCTTTAACTCACTGTAAACTAAGGGCAATTATTATTCAATAAAATCGGGCAGGCGATCCAAAAAATAGCGCTATCCATTTTTGTATCTTTGAAAACAATATGAACAGCCCCGCATTTCCACAAAATTTCTTGTCAAAGCTGGCCGGCTCACCGGGATTTGAGGCCGGAAATTTTATCAGCGCGCATCAAAATACCGACTCGCCTACATCCATCCGGCTAAATCCTTTTAAGCCATCGGATATAAAAGGTGATCAGCAAATACCCTGGTGCAGCGAGGGTTTTTATTTGGACACGCGCCCATCGTTCACCTTCGACCCGCTTTTTCATGCCGGGTGCTATTATGTGCAGGAAGCCTCATCCATGTTTATCGATCATATATTACGCTATATTAATAAGGACAGCGAGGAAATTAAGGTACTTGATCTTTGTGCGGCGCCCGGAGGGAAAAGCACATTGATCAATTCGGCTTTGAAAGAGCATGACCTGCTTGTCGCCAATGAGATCATTAAAACACGTGTGCCCGTACTTACGGATAACCTCACCCGTTGGGGAACCGGCAACACTATAGTAAGTAATAATGATCCGAAAGATTTTGGCCGGCTGAAAGGCTTTTTCGATATCATATTAGTTGATGCGCCCTGCTCCGGCTCGGGCATGTTCCGGAAAGATCCGGCTGCCATGGACGAATGGTCGGAAGCCAATGTAAACCTGTGCCACCAGCGACAGGAGCGTATATTAGCCGATGTTTATCCCGCTTTAAAGGAAGATGGCTACCTTATCTACAGTACCTGCTCTTATTCTGTTGAAGAAAATGAAGATATACTGGATTGGCTTTGCACTGAATTTGAGTTGGAAAGCATCCGCATACCTGTTGAGACTGACTGGGGAATAGTAGAAAGCCGGTCGACCCAAAAACAAGCCTGGGGGTATCGCTTTTACCCGGATAAAGTAAAAGGCGAAGGCTTGTTTGCCTCCTGTTTACAAAAAAAGGAAAGCAGCGGTGAGGTAATGGCTGCAAAAGATAAAGAGCATCAAAAGGCTAATTTTAAAGAGATCGACCTGGTAAAATCTTATATCAATAAGGCAGAGGATTACTTTTATTTTAAAGTGACTGATGACTGGCTGGCGATTAGTCGTGCACACAAAGAAAGCCTGGCTATTTTGCAGCGATACCTTTATATTAAAAAATCGGGCGTTAGAATAGGCAAACTAATGGGCAAGGATCTGATTCCAGATCATGAGCTGGCCCTGAGCCTCATAATTAATAAAGACCAGTTTTTGCAAACCGAATTAACCCAAGAACAGGCTATACAATATTTAAGGCGTGATAGTATTACCGGTCTGGATATACAGGAAAAAGGCTGGAGCCTGATGAATTACGAAGGCCAGGCTTTGGGCTGGGCAAAGTTATTGCCGAACCGTATCAATAATTATTACCCGAAGGAGATAAGGATATTTAGCCAGCAACAATGAAACATTTGGCATGATTTAGATTACAACTTAATATGATATGCTGATAAACATTCAGCAGTTGTAGGATATATTTTACCATCAAAACCTTCCCGGTCAAAAGCATAAGATTTATCCAATGATCTCCCATTCTTATCAACGAGCTTATAAATATGCCTGATATTTTTAAACTGTGAATTAAAATAATCTGTAGTAGTTTCATAAGCCACACCGTCATCTGGCATAGCAAAAGCATTAGCTTGTCTTTCAAAAGCAAAAATATGACCATTTGCATTAAAATAATATGTACATTCCATATCCCAATCGCCACTATCGCTATAGGGAGATGCCATAATCATGATTACCTTACCCTTATCCTTTAATACATTATAAGTGCACTCTACACTGTCTTCAGGAAACTTTGTGTTTAATATTCTCACCAATTCACTTTTATTGCTCATTTTGACAAATATCATTAGAGCACCGGTATCTTTTGCAGAAATCTGATCGATCAGTGCCTTTTGCTTCTGTAATAATTGTAGGTAGCTTCCGCCAAAATAATAGTTCGATTTTTGGGGAGTGTTATGATTAGTACATGAAAATCCAAGGAGAGCTATCAGTATAAGGGATAAGGTTTTCATGAAGTAAAAATAAGATTACTTCTCAATTTTTGCTAAGTAATCTAATCTCTAATCGCTACCCCTCAATATTGTCCAATAGATAACAGCACCAGCGTACAGGCATATTCTGTTTCAATACCCTTTTCATTAGCCATACGCCGGAGTTCGGCATTCTCAGTACCGGGATTAAAGATGATACGCCTGGGATGCGTATTCAATATATAATTGTACAGATCTTCCTGGTGTTGCGGACCAACGTACAGGGTAATGGTATCAATATCCTTGTGTATAGTTTCAGGCTTTTCAATGGGCACACCTGCTACCTCGCCGGTTCTTAAACCTACGTTCACAATGCTATGCCCGCTGCGCACCAGCCTGTTGGCTGCAAGGTAAGCATACCTGCTTTCATTGGGTGTGGCACCTAAAACCAGTGTCTTTTTATTCATATTTTTTTGATTTCACCGATTTGTTTGTGATTACACTGATTATCGGTGTAATCCTTATATAATCTGTGTAATCCTCCTTAATAATGCGATCTGCCCTGAATGGTAAATATGATGTTGGATCAATCCGTTTACCAATTCTTCATAATTTACTCCGCTGCCTAATTCGCGGTTTCGTTCATCGTTTATTAACTCATTCCATTGCTCATCAGGGAAATTACCGATTAGACCGGTCAAATTTACGTTGACCAGTTTCAAATCATTAACATAATTCTGCCATTTTTGTTCGTCAGGCGCGCCTGTTGGGGGCCAATCGCCGCTTGAAGGCATTCCGGCGGTGAGGCCATTCATGCGGTCCATCACTTCTTCCGTCCACGCTATCATATGCAGTACGATCTCGGCAATGTTATGCGCTGCGTGTTCTGGTTTTTCATAAGCGGCCTCGAAGCTTACCTGCTCAACAATAGGGTATACCGCGTTGCCATACCAGGGATCGCCGGATAATATTTTCTGTAATTCACTGCTGAGTTTTTCTGATGTTGTCATGATCTAAAATTAAAGTGTCATTTCGAATGAACGGCGATGGCATCAAGCGTTTGGGGTGAGGAGAAATCTTCTACCACTATGCATGCTAACTTTGCAAGTGGTAGAAGATTTTTCGCTCACACTGTCCGAACACTACCGGCTCAAGAGAATAGTTTCTCCTCGCCCGACTTCTGAACCCCTGCTGCTCGTTCGAAATGACACTAAGGATTATAAAATCTTGGCTGCCCCTAACGCACAATTGATCCCGTCAATAGCGGCAGAAATAATACCGCCGGCATAGCCCGCTCCTTCACCACAGGGAAATAATCCTGCTACCTGCGGATGCTGCAGCGTTTCCTTATCCCTTGGAACTTTTACAGGGGACGAAGTGCGCGACTCCACCCCTACCAATAGCGCTTCGTTAGTATAATAACCTTTCATTTTCCGTCCGAAAGCCGGTAAAGCTTTTTGCAAACTGGCTGCTATCCAGTTGGGCAATATCTCTTTCAAATCTACACTTTTCGTTCCGGGCAGGTAGGAGTTTTTGGGCAGATCGGTTGATACCCGTCCTTCTACAAAATCTACCATCCGTTGGCCTGGTGCAACTAAATTACCACCTCCGGCTGTAAATGCCAGCTGCTCTACCTCCTGTTGAAATTTTAACAGTTTAAACGGATCAGTATTATCTCCTCTCACATCCTCTAAATTCACCTGCACTACCGTACCAGAATTGGCATAGGGGTTATTCCTTTTGGACGGGCTCCAGCCGTTCACCACAATTTCCTTGTCTTCTGTTGAACAGGGTGCGATAATACCGCCGGGACACATACAGAATGAAAAAACACCACGACCATCTACCTGCTCCACCAGGCTATAATAAGATGGCGGCAGAAATTCTCCCCGGTCATCACAATGGTACTGCGCCCGGTCAATAATTTCCTGCGGATGCTCTATCCTTACGCCTAATGCAAAAGGCTTGGCTTCGATCAATATATTCTGCCGGTGCAGCATCTCAAAAATATCCCTTGCCGAGTGTCCGGTAGCTAATATCACCGCATCGGCTTTCCGGGTTTCTCCATCTGCGGTTTTTACACCTTTAATCTTGCCGAAGTCAACCAATAGCCCGGTTACTTTGGTATCGAAATGCACTTCGCCACCTGTGTTCTGTATTGTCTCGCGCATGGCAGTGATAATACCCGGCAATTTATTGGTGCCTATATGCGGCCGGGCATCAATTAATATATCTTCATCCGCGCCATGGGCTACAAACGCTTTTAATACCTGATTCACATCCCCGCGTTTGGTGGAACGGGTATAGAGTTTTCCGTCGGAGTAAGTCCCGGCACCTCCTTCTCCGAAACAATAGTTGGATTCGGGATTAACCAAACCTTGTTTATTAATATTAGCCAGATCGCGCCGGCGCTGTTTTACATCCTTGCCGCGCTCCAAAATAATGGGCTTCAACCCCGACTCGATGCATTGCAAAGCGGCAAACAAACCAGCCGGACCGGCACCTATAATAATAACCGGTTTGGCATTTTTAAGATCAGGATATTTGATTGAGTAGATTTCGGGTTGATAGGCCTCTCCAATAAAAACCTTTACCTGCATCCGATAAACTACCTTTCGGCCACGGGCATCAATAGAACGTTTCAGGATCTTTAAACCGGTAACTTGCTGTGTTGAAATTTTTAAAACAGCTGCTGCCAGTCGTTTCAATGCAGCCTCATCTGCATGTTGCTCAGGCGAACAAACAATCTCTGTTTCTTTAGTCATACTGCTGCCCGGTTTTTATCCGAGATGAAGCAAAGGTAAGCATTTAGAGATTAGTGATCAGAGATTGGTGATCAGGTGAATTCTAATATTAAAATCATATAGATTAAAAGTGCTGCTTTTGTATTATGTATTTTATTGACCGGATTTAACTACCCTTCACTTTGAGCTTATATGTTCCGAGGCCGGATCTTATAGCTGCCAAAAGTTTATTTTTACTGGTGGCACCCAATTCCGGGTAAGCTTCCAAAAACTCTCTCCTTACAACCAGGGCTGTTTTAGCTGACCGGCAGGGCTCCATCCCGGAGACATGATAATGTATAACAACTTATTCTTTATCCCTTTTGCATTTTTTACATCCCGGTAAAGCAGGTATATCTCTCCAAAATACAAATCCGTGAAATTGGTTACATCCAAATCTCTTGTAATACCGTAATCAGGTTTAACATCCTCTTTAAGCGGTTGCAGTGTGCCAAATAGCCAGTCCCAAAATGGCAAAACATTGGCAAAGTTTGTATCTATATACAGTGGATTTTTTGCATGGTGCGCTCTGTGATGAGATGGCGTAATTATAATATATTGCAATATACCTAAGCGCCCATTTTTTAAGGCCCTTTCGCTGATATGGATAAATATACCCCATGCATAGTCAATCGATATCATAACTATAAACATAACAGGGTTAACACCCAAAAGAGTTAAAATAACTAACCGGCTAAAGGCAGAGTAATAGGCTTCAGCAAAAAAACGAGCCCAGTTTGCCGACATATTTATTTCGGACGGGGCGTGATGCGGCGAATGAAGACACCACAAAAACCGTACACGGTGACAACTAAAGTGATATACCCAGGAGGCAAACTCATAGCATACATAGCCATATATCCAGCTATACCATGCTAAATTAATAGTAAAGAAGCCGATCTTTTGAATATGGGGCAGCCATATCCAGAACATATTTAACAGAATTAGTTTTGGATAAATTTCATGAACCAAAAAAGCCAAAAAGGATGATTTGTAGTTTATGGAGAATTTTTTTATAACTCCTTTATACTTCTGATAACCTTTGGGCCGGTCTCGCTCCTCTTTTAAAAGCAGGATAATAAACGATACGATCTCCCATATAAAAAGCGTACTGTTCAATATGATTATTCCGGCCGTTATACTGAAATAATACTGCTTATTTTCTATAGGATAAATGATTGTACCGAGAAAGCCCTTACCTTTTAAAGAATTGTAAACCTGTAAGCCATAATCAGAGATCAGCTGGTACATAATAAGACCAAATGCCAATACAAAAATTAGATTTTCGGCGATGCTTAAATTTTTACGCTGTTTTTCAGTAAACCTCATTTATTGATAGGTGGTACAATGATGATAAGTGGTACAGTGATCTTTAACGAAATTAAAGAAAATGTTGTTACCGCAGCATTAAACCCGGCATATAAAAATGATCAATGCTATTTATCTCTCGCATGAACGGGAATAAAAACCGTCCGCCTTTGTATCACCTACTGTAACGAAAACGAACAGTTTCGTAGATCACTGAAAATTATTTTATTGAAAATCAACTATTTACCAAATGGGCACTTGGTTTGGCATAGGTGTATCAAATATGAATGCCATGAATACTGATACAAATTTGAACCGGATGTGGGAAGGATGCCTGCAGAACGATCGTAAGCAACAGGAACTTTTATATAAAACACTGGCCCCTAAAATGATGGCCGTATGTATGCGTTATGCCAACGACAAAGATGAGGCCCAGGATATCTTGCAGGAAGGTTTTATCAAGATGTTTAACAATGTACATAAATACCGCGGAGATGGCAACCTGGAGGGCTGGATTCGCCGCATTATGGTGCATACTGCTATTTCGCGTTACCGCAAGCTAAAACCAATGGTATTGGTAGAAGATATGTCTGAAAACCCAGCTCATACTTCAGCTACGCAAAACGCCAATAACCTGGAATTAAAGGATCTGCTTAAACTGATCCAGCAATTACCACAGGTGTACCGCTCGGTGTTTAACCTGTATGCTGTTGAGGGTTATTCTCACCAGGAGATCGGCAATAAGCTGGGCATCACCGAATTATTATCGCGCACTACGCTTTATCGTGCACGCAACATCCTGAAAGAAAAACTAATGCAACTGACCTCGAAAGAGCAATATTATATGGCAGGCTAATTCAATATTTTTATAACAACGAATATAATGTGGGGAATCATATTCTTTGTAATCACTATGATCGTAAGCGTAATTGCTTATTATAATCCCTTTAAAAAAAAGTGGCACTCACCCGATCCGTCGGATTCATCATATATAACTCTACATCGTCTATAAAAGCCTTCTCGTTTGGAGAGGGCTTTTTTTCTTTTTACTTTTTGCTTGATCAAAAAGTAACAAAAAATCAAGTCAGCAGAAAGGCTTCTTTGCCACACGAGGCCTTTGCCCTGCAAATCAGGCAAAACCACGGGCTGCAAAATGTTGCTCCACTATGTTCGCTCTGGCTTTTGCTTCAGCAACTATTGCTATGCCCTTGCCACGCTTAGGGCCACCATTGTTTTGCCTGATTTCGCCCGAAGCTGTTCTGCTGACCCTAAATAGAATATTTGTGTTTAAAAAAAAGAGCGTGGCCAGTCATATCGGCGGGCCAGGCGTATGGCGGGAATGACGGTTTAGCTTTTGCAATGCGCGAAGCGCGGAAAAAGCGTAAAGAACCGGCAGGGAGCGTTGAAGCATCGATATGACTTGATTTTTTGGTTACTTTTGGATCAAGCCAAAAGTAACAGCCCCGCGGCAATTGAGCGGGACAAAACATTGTAGAACCTTACTTATTTAATAGAGCTCCCCATTATCTCTTCTCATCGTACACTCCAAACTCCGCAATGGAAGCCAGGTGATCCGACTTTAATATCCGCACCCTTACTTTGGTTCCGGTTACCCGGTCGAAGCGGTTTATTTTTACACGTTTGCTGTTCCCGCCTTCAAACACCGGTTTCCACGCGCCATTATGGTAATACTCCAGCACATAACTATTAATGTTTGGTTTTTCTTCGGTAATGGCGATAGTGTTAAAGGAGGTTTCTTTCGTAAAGTCGACTTCGTACCAGGGTTTTTCTACCGTTGTATTTGATATCCATGAGGTGGTAAAATCATCATCGTTGGCAAAGTCCATAATATTCATATCATCGCTCCAGCTTGAATTACTTGGCTGATGCTTGGCGAGGTTATGCGAGATGATGGGTGCATCCAATTTGGGCAGCTGTGCTTCCGGACCTGCATTTTTCCAGAGCTCACCTATTTTTTTCAGGGTAGCCAGCGCATTATCATCCATCAGCCCGTCACGATTCGGTGCGACATTGAGAATAAAGTTACAGTTCACATTGTTTAAAGGAACAATATCTTCGTTCACCAGTTTCTCAGCATCCTTGGTTGGCGTGGTCGGGTCGGTTGTTTTCCAGAACCATGTTTTTTGTATCGGCAGGCAGGCTAATGATGGCATGGTGTTATGCTCTTTGGATACCCTTTGCCCTGCTCCCATCTCATAGGTTTTAATATCGGTATAAAACATTCCCTCGGGCGGGTACTTGGCGCCGTTAAGGTCCATCATCACGCAATTGGGTTGCAATGATTTTACCAGGTGATAAATCTCTTCAAAAGGCACATCATCATACGATATCCTCGACCACGGCGCATCCCAGCCATCAATGATCAGTGCTTCTATCGGGCCATAATTACTCAGCAACTCGGTCAGTTGACCCTTGATCATTTTGATATCTGCCGGGGTAATAGAGTTTGGCCTGAGTTTATGGTGTGTATCCAATATAGAATAATACAGCATCACCTTCAATCCGTTCTTCCTGAAAGCATCCACAAACTGCCGCACCACATCCTTTTTGTACGGACTGTGCATCACATTATAATCGGTGGTTTTGGTATCCCATATACAAAAACCGCTATGGTGTTTAGTGGTTAAACAACCGTAAGTCATGTTGGCCGATTTTGCCGCCTTTGCCCATTGGTCGCAATCTAGTTTTGTTGGGTTAAATATTGCAGGTTTTGCTTCTGGGTCAGCCCAATCCTGGTTCATATAGGTGGGGATATTGAAATGAATAAACATCCCGAAACGCAGGTCAACAAATTGCTGCTGCAGTTGTGCCAATGGTTTTTGTTGGGCGATTGCGGTGAAGCAAAGGAGGGTGATGATGGCTGATAATAAATACTTGAGGATTTGTTTCATGGAGATATGTAAGTAAAATACAATGTTCCGTCCGCTCAATTGCCGCGGAGGCTGTTACTTTTGTCGCCACAAAAGTAACCAAAAAGGCTTTCAGCAGAAAGGCTTCTTTGCCGCACATGGCCATTACCCTGCAAATCAGGCAAAACCACGGGCTGCAAAATGTTGCCCCACTGCGTTCTCTCAACCTTGCGCTTCAGCAACTATTGCTATGCCCTTCCTTGCACTCGGGGCCACCATCGTTTTGCCTGATTTCGCCCGAAGCTGGTCTGCTGACGGGGAACATCACGATACTTTTAGCCATTCTAAAAAGTACATCCTTTTTTCTTAAGAAAGGACCTTTTACGCAAGACAACTAATCTCTGATCTTTAGTCACTAATCACTATTACCTATGCTTCGATCCCATATAAAACACCACCTCCCCGCCATTCATAATATCAGCATGACTTATAAAATAGCCGTTGAGCGGTTTGCCGTTTAACAATATCTTCTGAATATAAACATTTTTTGCGCCCTGATTTTTTACATTGATGGTAAATGTTTTGCCATTATCCAGGTTGATCACTGCCTTGTTTATCGCCGGACTGCCTATGGCGTATTGGTCTGATGCCGGGGCAACGGGATAAAAGCCCATTGTGCTGAAAATATACCAGGCGCTCATTTGCCCGGTATCGTCATTACCACCCAAACCGTCAGGTGTTGGTTTGTACATGCGCGGCAGTATCATCCGTATGCGTTCCTGTGTTTTCCAGGGCTGGTCGGTCCAGTCATATAAATAGGCTACGTGGTGTGATGGCTCGTTGCCGTGCACATAATTACCAATGATGCCATCGCGGGTGATGTCCTCTGTTTCAGCAAAATATTTATCAGGCAGGTTAAAGCTGAACAGGCTGTCAACATAACGTATAAAGCGCTTGTCGCCTCCCATTATCTTGATCAATCCTTCCGGGTCATGCGGAACGTATAAGGTATAGTTCCAGGCGTTCCCTTCAATAAAGCCCTGGTTAATGGTGGTCAGCGGGTCGAAATTTTTGCGGAAAGTGCCATCCATCAGCTTAGGGTGCATAAAGCCCGATTTAGGATCATATACATTTTTCCAGTTCTGCGAGCGTTTGATAAACTCATCATAAATAGCCGTATTGCCCAGCTTTTTGGCCATTTGCGCTATGCACCAATCGTCATAAGCATACTCCAGCGTAGAAGATACCGATACGCCGCTTTTTTCATCAGGAATATAGCCCATATCCATATAATAACCTATCCCGGCATAATCACGGTGGCGCGCGGTTGCCACGCAGGCTTCCAATGCCTTATTCACATCAAAAGGGGCGTTGCCTTTTACCACGGCATCCGCCAGAACAGATACGGAGTGATAACCGCTCATGCACCAGTTCTCGTTGCCCGAGTTACTCCATATAGGCAGCATATGTTCGGGGCTCTGGTCATAATGCGCCATCATACTTTGCACCATATCCGCGTTGCGTTTGGGGTCGATGATATTGAACAGCGGGTGCAGCGCCCGGTGCGTATCCCACAGCGAGAAGGTAGTATAATTGATAAAGCCGTTGGCCTTGTGCACATTTTGGTCGAGGCCCTTGTACTGCCCGTCAACATCCATATAAATGGTAGGGTTGATCATGGCGTGGTACATGGAGGTGTAAAAGTTCTCTTTATCTGTCTGACTGCCTTCGATCACGATCTTGTGCAGCTCCTTTTCCCATTGCTGCTGTCCGTCTGCCTTCACTTTTTCAAAATCCCATCCGGGAGCCTCGGCCTGCATGTTGGCCATAGCACCATCCATGCTTACCGGCGACAAGGCCATCTTTATTTTGATCTTCTCACCTTCAGTTGTTTTAAAGTTGAAATAAGCCCTGATCTGCCTGCCCGCTATTTCGGGAAAGTTGGGTGTGCGGTTAAACTGTCCCCAAAAACCACCGTATACCTCACGATGGTCATATTTCTTATAACCATGACTGATAAACGGTTTACTGAATTTCATGGCGAAATACAATGTGCGGGTCCGTGCCCAGCCATTAGTGCTGCGGTAACCGATCACGGTAGAATCATTTACCACACGTAAATACGTCCACACATTCTTATCAGGATAATTATAAATGCCCGACATCAGGTCTAAAATAATATGCGCGCTATCCGATTTTGGAAAAGTATACTGATGAAAACCCACGCGCGTAGTAGTGGTCATCTCGGCGGTGATATTGCTTTCGTCAAGCTTTACTTTGTAATAATTGGCTTCGCTTACTTCGTTGGCGTGTGAAAATGCCGAGCGGTAACCGCTGCCCGGCTTGTCGGCTGTACCGGGGTTCAGCTTGAGTGCCCCTACGGTCGGCATTACCAAAAAGTCACCCAGGTCTGAGTGGCCAGTTCCGCTGAAATGGGTATGACTAAAGCCCACAATGGTTTTATCATCATACTGGTAACCGGCGCAGTATTTGTACACGTCGGGATTATATTTTCCGTTCAGCTCATAACCAACAGTGTCCGTTTCTGGGCTTAGCTGTACCATGCCAAAAGGCACCGTAGCACCAGGATACACATGCCCCATCCGCTGCGTACCGATGATGGGGTGCACATATTGAACCAAATTTTCAGGGGTTTTTGTTTGTGCCGATACCAGGACAGGCAGGGCAGTGAGTATAGATAGAAAGAGACGCTTCATTACGGCAAATATAAACCTCTGAACCATGACTTTCAGGATTTATAAATTAACTTGATGAAAAGCGGTGTTTGATGTGGTAAAAAATATGTCACTCCCTATTTGTCATATTGAGCGAAGCGAAATATCTTCTTCAAAATGCAAATCGGCTATATATGGCGTAGAAGATCCTTCACTTTGTTCAGGATGACAAATAAAATAATAATGTGTATGGAATAAATCAGTCGGTATAAGCCACTGTCTTTTTTTCAGCATTACTTTGAAAACACAACTCTATCACGCGAATAGTTTCCCTTGCCTGTTCGGGTTTTACGATCAACTCTTTACCGTCTACTATGGCATCATACACATTCTGGAACAGATCCTGGTAACGGCCGGGAGCGCTGGGTACTGATTCGGTAATATCTTTCCCGTCTTTCTCGTAAGTGATCTTACCCCATATATTTTCAGGTTCGATACCCCAATCGGGTGTGATTTCCGGGTTGCCGCCTTTTTTCAAAGCTTCTTCCTGCACATCCATACCATATTTAATAAAGGTGCCATGATCGCCATACAATACATAAACCGGGCCGTGCACTTTCACCAGCATACCGCCTTTCAGCGTCACTTTTATGCCGGGATAGTTTAGTATGATCTCGAAATTATCCTCCACCTCCAGGCCGGGGCGCTGGGTCAGCATCATGCATGTAACCGCTTCCGGCGTGCCGAACAGTTCCAGTGCAGCGTCTATCAGGTGAGCGCCCAGATCGTACAATATCCCTGATCCGGGCAGCGGTTTCTCACGCCAGGCATTGGGGCGCAGCTCCCGGCGGAAACGGTCGTAATGCACTTCGTATTCTACCAAACGACCGAGCTTTCCTTCGGCCAAAACCTTTTTTACGGTATTGTGCCCGCTATCGAACCGGCGGTTATGATGTACGGTCAGTATTTTATTTTGCTGTTTTGCTAACGCGATCAGTTCATCCGCTTCGGCAGTAGTAACGGTGAAGGGTTTTTCAACCAGCACATGCTTACCCGTCAGTAGCGCCTGTTTACTCAAACTGAGATGCGAGGTGTTTGGGCTGCCCACCAGTACCAGGTCGATACTTGCGTCATTCATGATACTGTCCGCATTGGCAACGATCTCTGCATTAGGGTACAGCGCTTTTGCTTTCGCTACCCTCGCCGGGTCGGTCGTAAAAATCGTTTTGAGATTGAAACCCGGATTAGCCTGGATAAATGGCGCAAAGAATGTTTCGCCGGAAAAACCGAAGCCGATGATAGCAGTGTTGATGATCTTTTTCATAGATGTTATTTCTTCTCAATGTCATTGCGACGGGATGACAATTGCTTTTTTAGTATTCTAACAATTTTACAAACCAATTGAACCCTTAACTGCTTTATTGGTAATTTTGCAGCTGCAAATACCGCATAAAAATATACATTACCAATATGAAATACAGAACTTTTGCAAACACAGAAAAATTATCGGCTATCGGGCTGGGTTGTATGAGCATGAGCCATGCTTACGGAACCCCTGACGACCCGGAATCTATCGAAACTTTACACCTGGCGCTGGACCTCGGCATCAATTTCTGGGATACGGCCAACGTGTACGGGAACGGCAAAAATGAGGAGCTGATCTCCAATGTACTGCGCACTAACCGCGACAAAATATTTATCGCCACTAAGTTTGGTTTCAGGGCTGCGCCCGATGGAAGGTTAAGTACTTTCGATGGTAGTCCGGCTTATGTAAAGCAAGCTGTTGAAGCCAGTCTGAAACGGTTAAAGATCGACACAATCGACTTGTATTATGCGCACCGTATCGACCCAAATGTACCTGTCGAGGAAATGGTTGGCGCCATGGCTGAATTAGTGAAAGAGGGTAAAGTGCGTTATTTAGGTTTGTCGGAAGCATCGGCTAACTCCATACGCAGGGCAAATGCTGTACATCCTATCAGTGCTTTACAAAGTGAATATTCGCTGCTTACACGTGATGTGGAGAAGGAAATATTGCCGGTGTGCAAAGAGTTAGGAATTACTTTTGTACCATTTAGTCCGCTGGCACGCGGGTTAATGACCAACACGCTCAAACTGGATCAGCTGGCAGATAACGACTTCCGCAAAAACCTGCCGCGTTACCAGCAAGCCCACCAGGACAATAACCAGAAACTGGCCTCAGGCTTTGCTGAGATTGCCAAACAGAAAGGCTGCTCACCGGCACAACTGGCTTTAGCCTGGGTACTGGCACAAGGCGATAACATTATCCCGATCCCCGGCACTAAAAAACGTGAAAAGTTGAAAGATAATGCCGGCAGTGTGGATGTTACTGTAACAGCAGCAGACATTAAACAAATAGAAGCATTATTGGCTAAATATCCTGACACAGGCGACAGGTACAGCGAAGCGAATTGGAAGTTTGTTGATAAGAACTAAAAAACTTTAATGTCATTTCGATGAGCAGCCCAGGCTGGTGAAGTAGAGCGAAGAGAAATCTTATACAAGCGCAAGGCGTATAAGATTTCTCACTATCGTTCGAAATGACAAGGATTATTAATTTTTTATAGCGATGGGTTTGAAACCCATTGCTATATTTTTAATCAGGCAATTCTCTTAAATAAATATCACGATAATACACATGGTTCCCATGCGCTTGCAGTTCTATCTGCTCTTTCGGGAAGATTGGTAGTTTGCGGTCCCAGTAATTGTCCATTACCACGTTATCAACCACCAATACACCATTCAGATATACGGTTACCTTATCATCTTTCATAATGATGTGGAAGTTGTTCCAGTCGCTGATGGCGTTATCGGCCAGCTTAAGCGGTTTGCTTTGGTGTGCCTGGTTATTGTATAACCCACCCGAACCTACCTGGGCGCCCACGCTTACACGCGAGGTATCCCATATCTGCACTTGCGGCGAACCACGCAGATAAATACCCGCATCGCCTGCTTTTTCTATCTTCCAATCCACATACATATCAAAATTGCGGTATTGTTTGGTGGTACACAGGTTCTCGCCTTCGCCGGTAAAATTCAATACGCTGTCTTTCACATACCATCCCTTGCGCATAACCTCATCAGCCTTGGCCTGCGCCTTTTCCAGTGTAGCAGCATCCATTTTACTGCGCTCAATGGGATTACCCACCAAACCCTTCCAGCCGGTCAGGTCTTTATAATTAAACAGGGCAACCAATCCAGGATCATTAGGCATTTCAGCAATAAACTTGCGGATAGCCACTTTCTCATAATCACTGTCGCCGCCTTTTTTAATCAGTAAAGATTGTTCCAGCCATTTTTTCACATCGCTGCCATAAAAGTTTTTATCAGACAGTGCGATGTTCGATACATCATTTGCCGCATCTTCCTTTAATTGCGGATCGTCCATGTATTTGGCGACAAATACCAGGGCCGGGAAAGTTTTATTATCAGCCGCTTCCTGTAAGATCAATTTTTTCTGGGGAACAGTTTGCGCTATCTCCATAGTATTGCGCAGGTAAATGATCTTTTCTTCAGGCGGATAAGCAGAATTACTGATGGTATTCACATAACCTCTTATCGCCTGGTTTTTCAAGCTGGCATCATCCGTTTTCTTAGCGATAGAAAATAACTCCGGTGCAGCGCTCATATCTACCCATTGCGACAAAGCGGTAACTGCGGCCTGCTTGGTGGCTGCATCACCCTGTTCAAAAGCTTTTGATACCGCAGCCAGTGATTTCCTGTCCCCAATATTTGCTAATATATTTAAATACAAAGGTTTCTTATCAGTAGGCGCCTTATCCATTTGTTCCAAAGCCATATTGCTTTGAGCGAATTTATCTTTTGCCTGGCGTACAGCAGCAATGATGCCTTCCTGCACATCTGTGGTTTCAGTAGCCTGGGTTGATGATGCCAATAAAGTGTACAATTGCGGCAAATTATCCTCTCCGGCCAGATCCTTTAAGGATGCATAAGCTGCGGCACGAACTAAAGGCTCCTGACTGTTCAATAATGGCAGCACCACATTAATATGGTCATGTGCGCCCCTGGCAGCCAAAACATTGATCAATGCAGGTTGTGCGCTGGCCGGCATATTGGGCAGGGCATCTGCCACTTTTGCAGTTACAGTTGAACCCTTCATCACCAGTAATGCATTTTGCGCAGCAGTGATTTCGGCGGGATTTCCAGTGCTCATTGTTTCCAGCAGATCAGGCAGAACCTTGTCCTGGCCTATTTTCCCGGAAGCAGTGATAGCAGCTACCTTTACTTCAGTATCTCCATCTTTCAGTTCCCTTAAAATGGCAGGCAATGCCGAAGCAGCCCTTCTGTCGCCCAGCATCCTGATGATGGCTGCCTTCTCTTCAGACCTTGCACTGGCCATTTCCTTCACCCACAAAGCGGTGGTTGTCGGGTTGATATACGGCCCGGCAAATTTCAAAGCTGCATCGCGGTATTTCTGGTTATTGTACCGTGCAGCTTCCAAAAGTGTAGGCGTACTTTTAGCACCCTGCATATCCACCAGTATTTTCAAAGCAGCGGTATGCGTTTGTTCCTGGTTGGCCAGGCCGGCTTTGGTTGCTAATGTTTTAGCCAGTTTGGTGGCAGTTACCACATTCTTTTTCCCCAGGTTCTTGATAAATAACAGGTAGGCATAAGTGGCATTGGTTTCGTCATAAGTAAAGCCCGATTTTTCGGCTGCATTTGCCAATAGGTTGATAGAAATTGGATTGGCAATGTTAGCTACTGCATACAAGGCTACCTTATCCAATTTTTTATCTTTGCTGATCAACGCCGAAACACTTTTTACCGCCAATGGGTTGCGGCTATCGCCAATGGCTTCTACTAAAGTGATAGTGCAATTGCCCTTTGATCCTTTTAAGGCAGCTAATAAAGCAGCTTTTGAAGCCAATGTATTAATTTTCACCAGTGCACGTGCTGACGGGTCGCAAAGCCTGTCATTGTCCAGGTATTTTTTCAGGGTGGCAACAGCATCATCCTTGCCAACTATCTGCAACTGACTGATGATAAACGCCTGATTTTCTTTATCGGTCACCTTAGCCAAAGCCTTGCTGTAGGCCCGCACAGCCATGCTGCGCCAGGCTTCTTTGCCGGTTTGCGTGGTGTAAAACGAAAACCCGCTGATGGCATCAAAAATTTTGGTATTGTCCGCCTGCCCGGTTGGCTGCAGCATGGTCAGCATATTGACAATGCCTGCTTCGCCAAGCTGTGCGGTGGCAGCAGCATTGGCATTTAATTCGGCTGCGTTGTTGGCAGGTTCCTTATCCAGTATGGTTTGCTGGGCATTCGCCGAGAGGGCGATGGTCAACAGCAATACAAATCCTATATATATTTTCCTCATGGTTGTGATATCAAGTGGTTAAACATTAAATGGTCCATGGTCCGCGAAGCGGCGGGAATATGAGGCGGTTAGCGCCTTCGTCACCAATAAACTCTTGCTTCACCGGGTCGAATTTCAGAGAGCGCCCCAACCGTAAAGCCACCAGCCCCATGTTGATAATAGTACATGAGCGGTAACCATTCTCCTCGTTCAGTGCGAACTTTTTGCGGTTCTTTACAGCATCGATAAAGTCGGTCACCTGCGCTTCAGGATCAGGGAATTCAGCCAGTTTTCTTTCCAGGTCGGGTATATCTGATTTAAAGCCCGGATATAATTTGCCTTTTGGCCCTTCTATATAAGGTACTCCCTGTACGCTTCCTTCGCCATCCAGTATGATCTTACAGCCATCAGCATAAGTGTAAGTGATCTTACGCCAGGTACCTACGGCATCCATATTTTGCTGCGGAGCATCTAATTCAACGCTGATCGGGCTGGTGTTATCCTTACCCAAAAAGTACTGAACAGGGTCAAGGTAATGCTGACCCATATCGCTCAAGCCACCGCCATCATAATCCCAATAACCCCTGAATGTTTGGTGAACGCGGTGCGGGTGATAAGGTTTGTAAGGCGCAGGGCCCAGCCAGGTTTCATAATCCAGCTCGGGCGGAACAGGCATTTCGGGCAGATTGGTTTTTCCTACCCAATAAAACTTCCAGTCGAACCCGGTGTGCTTGCCTACGGTAACTGTTAATGGCCAGCCTAGCATCCCGCTTTCTACTAATTTCTTGATCGGCTTAACGGTGGTGCCCATCCCGTAAAAATTATCTTCAAAGCGGAACCAGGTGTTCAGCCTGAAGATACGGCCGTGCTGCTGCACTGCTTCCATCAGGCGCTTACCTTCGCCAATAGTGTGCGTCATTGGTTTTTCGCACCATATATCTTTACCGGCACGCGCCGCATCGGCAGCAATAATACCATGCCAGTGCGGCGGGGTAGCAATGTGCACAATATCTACCTCGGGCAGTTGTATCAGTTCGCGGTAATCGCCAAATGTTTTAGCGCCGTTATTTACCAGCCTGGCAGCCTCCTGTAAATGGTTCTTGTCCACATCGCAAAGGGCAACTACTTTGGTGCCTGCATATGGGATATGGTTTTTGCCCATACCACCAATACCAACAATACCTTTGGTCAGCTGATCGCTGGGGGCAATGTAACCTTTGCCTAAAACAAAGCGGGGAACAATGGTAAATGTGGCTGCCGCGATCGCTGCCTTTTTGAGGAACTCGCGCCGGGAATTTAATTTGTTTTCTTCCATGAAGATTTATTTAGTTATCGGTTGATTGAGTTGGATTATGTTGATTAAGTTTACTAAAAATTATAATCACTACCCTACAATTCTCTTATCATGATATTCTTGTAAAAAGCTTTATCGCCATGATCCTGTAAGGCGATCTCACCGGTTTTGGCTTTTCCGTAATCGGGATAATCTTTCCATTTGCCTTCAGTGCGTTTTTTGTTCCAGTCAGCAGACCAGGCTTCAAACTCCACGATCTTTTTGCCATTCAGCCAATGCTCTACATGGCCTTTGTTAAAAATAATACGGCTGGTATTCCACTCTCCAACCGGTTTCAGCATTTTTAGCTTATTTGCAGTATGCATAGCATAGTCGGCACCTGCCTGCTGCCATTCTTCCAGGTGCTCGGGGAAACCTATGTCATCAATTATCTGGTATTCCGGCCCGGTTTCATAAGGCGAATGCCATTTAGGGCCTTCCACTACATGGTACATCACTCCGCTGTTGCAGCCTTTATTTACTTTCCATTCCCACTTCAACTCAAAATTAGCAAACTTTTTATCGGTCACAATATCACCGCCCGAAGCATCTTTAGCTGCACCCAGGCATACTAAAGCGCCATCTTCAATCTCCCAATTTTTAACTTCACCGGTTTTATTGTAGCCATGCCAGCCTTTTAGTGACTTGCCATCAAACAGGCTGATCCAGCCGTCTTTTGCTGAGGGGGCAGGGCTTTTAGGTTTTGAAACAGTGAATGCCAATGATGCGAGTCCCATCAGCGTTGCACCCAATAGTTTGAATTTAGTTTTCATGTTTGTTTGGTTAGTGGTTTATATATTGGGCTTAAAGCCACGATTTTTCAACGTCCATTCTCACCAAAGCACAAGGGGCTCCAACACTATGGTAAATTTATAATATTCAGCCAATAAAAGCTGAATTATTTAAATATTCAGCCAGTAGGTCCATTTAACCACCAATTGCCTGAACCGGGGGGTGTATGGTGTTGGTAACGAGTTCTCGCCGTATACGATAAACAGGTCGGATGCCGGCTTGTATCGCCACTGAAAACGGACATTGGTATTTATATTTTTCTGCTGGTCGTCATACTGCACATAAGTGGTAAAGTATAACGTATTGGTAAAGGTCACATCCACCTTCGGGCCTATCAGCGTAAAATGTGTGTCGTTATAAGGCGCCGGTAAACGCAGATCGGTATAGTTGGCATTGATAGCAATATTTACATAAGGCTGCACGCGATAGCCAATGGTTCCGTTAAAGCTTAATCTATGCCCGTTATCATAATACCCCCCGAATATGGATTCCAGCTGATAAGTGAATACGCTTTGCGGCTTGGAAACGATCAGCACATCCAATGAATTATAACGGTGCTGGGTACCAATGGCCAAACTATCCCTCCCGGTATTGGTTGGGTCAAACGGCTGTGCCAGCTTCACATAATCATTAATGCCCGATATGGTAATGGTACTGCGGTTACGGAAAGTCATGATATAGGATAGCACACTTTCGTTATCCGTACGGTTAAAACTCTCGTTAAAATAATAATTAGAGGCAAACTGGATACCGTGACTCAGGATCTCGCCCTTTTTTGGAAAAAAATTACGAAGCAGCAACGGGCTCAATTTTACATAACCTGTACGTGGTACGTAACCTACAGCAGCTGTATAGTTTTTACCCACATATTCTTCCTGTAAATAGGCTGTCCAGTATTTACTGAGGTATTGAAAGTTATCTGCAAACACCCAATCATGGCCGCCTTGACCGGGATTAAAGGATTTTAGAGTCAATAATTTACCCGTCCACAAGTTGCTGCTTGATGCCAGGTTGAACTCTGCGCCTATGTTACGGTTATAATTATTAGGACCAATGCTTGTGCCGGGCGCAGCTGCGGTTACATCCTTATTCACAAACATAAAGCCGATATTGGATCTGTCGAGCACACGTCTTTGCAAAGTTATAATACCATAATTACCTGCATCCAACTGATTTGATGTTGAAGTACCGGTTTGTATATCCATGGCCCCGATGCGCCAGTCTTTATCCAGTTTACCCGTTAGCCTTGCGCCGAAATCAATAGGCTGATTTAGCCCTATACGCCTGGAGAAGAACGGGCGGATATCTGAATAGCCGAAATTGGAGAACAAGTCGCCATTCTCTAAAAAGAACTGCCTTTTTTCAGGAAAGAAAAGTTCGTAGCGGCTCAGGTTGATGACCTGCTGGTCGACATCCACCTGCGAAAAGTCGGGGTTGACTGTCATATCCAGGTTAAGTGATGGCGTAATAGCTACCTTGGCATCACCGCCAAATTCCCGCTTAAAGGAGGCTGAGGTATTGGCCTGGTAATTTTTTGAAACACCTGCAAGAGCGTAAGGTATAATAGAGATGTTACTGCTTGCTGTAGGTGGGTCTTCGTCCCAAACCAATACACCGGTGTAAGCGAGCGCGGCAGAAGGGAATTGGCGCGGAACTGGTGCCCAGCTTGATTTCTCGGCCCCTTTCAGGTCATTTCTGCTGAAATTGATACCCCATTCCTTTATACCTTTTTTATAGCGTATACTTTTAAAGGGTATCGCTGCTTCAAATGTCCATTTGCTGGGATAGTTTTTTACAGCCGATGTCCATTTGTTATCCCAGTTCAGATCGACACTACCGCCGGAGTACATGCTGCCATCCCATTGCGCCCCGGCTGCATTGGCCCCAAAGGTAAAACCATCGGTGCGCGCATCAAAAGGATCAATGAAGAAAATAAAATTATCATTCTTCACAAAAGAGAAATCCCTTTTTAACGATTCAACCATGTAAGGCCCGGGTGTAGGAGTATAACAGGTAACAAAAATGTACAGGTTCTTATCGTCGTAGGTCATACGTACTGCAGTAGGTACATTAGCCAAACTGGTATCCATGGGCAGTATCATGTGAAAATTAACTGCCGAATCGGCCTGCAGCCAGGCATTTTCATTCATAACACCATCAATTGCAATGGCCGAGGTAGCCCTATGAATATGATACCGGTAATTGGCATTCTTTTTTTGCGCGATTGCATTAAATCCTAACAGGCAGAAAGCCGATAGAATAAGTGGTATTTTCAGGAAATGGCGTTTGTAAAATTCTTTCAATATGTTGTATTAAAACGGGTTGAAATTGGTTAATAATTGGGTGGCTTAAGATAACAGCAAAAAATATATTTTCTAAATAAAAATGTAATTGATACAATTTATTTACAATAAGGTAAGGCCATCTGACAAAAAGTCCAGTTATGCAGCCTCAAAAATGAATTTGTAACAACGGTATAGGTTTTGCAATCAAAGTTGTAAATTCAACCATTAAATTAAAAATAATAAAAATGAAAACTTCATACATTGTTATAATCGTTATCGTATTACTGCTGTTTTTTGGCGGCTGTGGCTGTGTTGGCAGTTACAACAAAATCGTAAGCCTTGACCAAACTGTTCAATCAAAATGGGGTGCTGTTCAGACCGACTATCAGCGTCGTGCCGACCTTGTACCTAACCTGGTGGCGACCGTAAAAGGAGTAGCTAATTTTGAAAAAGGCACTTTGGTTGAAGTTACAGAAGCCCGTGCTAAGGCCACTTCAATACAGGTTGACCCAACTAAACTGACACCTGAAACCATTCAGAAATACCAGGCTGCACAAGGTCAGTTAAGCACTGCTTTAGGCCGTTTACTGGTAGCGTCTGAAAACTATCCGCAATTAAAGGCAACCGAAAACTTTACCGGCTTGCAGGCACAGCTGGAAGGTACTGAAAACCGTATAGCTGTGGCAAGGCGCGATTTTAATGATGCTGTGCAATCTTATAATACCAAGATCAAGTCGTTCCCGAGCAATATAGTGGCTAAATTTGGCAGCTTTACCGAGAAAGGCTATTTCCAGGCGGATGCGGCATCAGCAAACGCACCTAAGGTTCAGTTTTAATTATTGAATGAGTAAATTAGTGAATGAGTGATTTTTTTATAACGATCTCATTCACTAACTCACTAATTCACTAAATCAATCATTAGTCTATGGCCATATTTAATGAAGAAGAACAGCAGCGCATTCGTCGCGCCATTGAGGATGCTGAAAAGCATACTTCGGGGCAGATACGGGTTTGCATTGAAAAGACCTGCAACGAGGATGTGCTTGACCGGGCTGCCAAATATTTCCACCAGCTGGATATGCATAAGACCAAACTCCGGAATGGCGTGCTGATCTACCTGGCCACTGTCGACCGTAAATTTGCCATTATTGGCGACCGCGGACTAAACAAACTGGTGCCAGAAAACTTTTGGGACGATACCAAAGAGGAAATGCTTAACCATTTTAAATATGGCGACCTGGTGGAAGGAATTGTAACCGGTCTAAAAATAGCCGGTGAGCATCTTCAAAAATATTTTCCTCATCAATCTGGTGGCAATAATGAACTACCTGATGATATCGCCTTTATGGATGGCAATTAAAAACAAGATCATGTTCAAAAAAATTATATGGCTTTCCTGTTTGCTGCTGTGCACCGTATTCGCATTTGCGCAACAAATTCCACCTAAATCAGAAACCCTGGTAACTGATTACACCGGTACGCTTTCAGCTTCTGATCAGCAGCAACTGGAACATAAGCTGACTGCCTTTAACGATTCCAGTTCGACCCAGATAGCTGTGGTGATCATGAAATCGACAGGTGATTATGATATTAATGACTATGGCCAGAGACTAGGCCGCGCCTGGGGCATAGGGCAAAAAAGCAAAAATAATGGTGTATTGGTTTTGGTTGCCCTGGGCGACCGTAAAGTATCCATACAAACAGGCTATGGTGCCGAAGGGGCTTTGCCGGATGTGATTACCCAGGAGATCATTCAAAATGATATTAAGCCCCGCTTTAAAGCCGGCGATTATTATGGCGGACTTAATTCGGCTACCGACGATATTATAAAATATACCAAAGGCGAATACAAAGCCGATAAAAAACACAACCAAAATAAAGGCGGAGGCAGCGTTCTTGTACTCATCGTTATTGTGGTGGTAATACTCATTATCGTTTTCCGTAACCGGGGAGGCGGCGGTCATATTATTGACAGTCGCGGCGGCGCAAGCCCGTTCTGGTGGTTCTTGGGCGGCGCTATGCTTGGTCGTGATAGCGGCGGCTGGGGTGGCTTTTCTGGTGGTGGTGGCGGCGGAGACAGCGGAGGCGGTGGCTTTGGCGGTTTCGGCGGCGGCGACTTCGGCGGCGGCGGCTCAAGTGGGAGTTGGTAGACGGCCTATAGGCAATAGTTCATTGTTCATAGTAACATAGTAAGAAGTTTCTTACATTAGGCCTTGTTTACTATGATCTATGAACCATCAACCATGAACCCAAAAGATCTTACCTGGAAAATCTGCTCGTCCGAATATATTCATAAAGGCCCATGGGCTACGCTTCGCAGTGATAAATGCGAAATGCCGGATGGGCGGGTTGTGGAGCAATACTACGTCTTGGAATATTCTAATTGGGTAAATGCGGTAGCTATTACCGAAGACAATAAAATTTTAATGGTGAAACAGTACCGTCATGCGGCGGCTATTGTCTCCTTGGAAATACCCGGCGGGGTCATCGATGGTGATGAAAGCCCGGAACATGCCATGCGCCGGGAACTGCTGGAAGAAACCGGTTACCAGTTTGACTCGATGGAGCTGCTTTGCACTGTATACGCCAATCCTTCTACCGCTAATAACCATACCTATTGCTACCTGGCCAAAGGCGGCAGAAAAGTACAGGAACAGTCGCTGGATGAGCACGAGGAATTAGTGGTGGAAGAATATACCATAGAAGAAGTAAAACAACTATTAGCCGAGAATAAAATAGCCCAGTCGCTGCATTGTACCGGGCTATATTATGCGTTGATCAAATTAGGCGAGCTGAAATAGATTCATATAAAAAACGCCACTGCTTTCACAATGGCGTTTTTTTTGCAGTGAATGTCAATTATGACATTTTCAGTTTCTTTTGGATATCGGCCACGTAGCCTTTGAATTTTTTATCGGTATCGATCAGATCCTCTACGGTTTGGCAGGCATAGATCACGGTGGAGTGGTCGCGGCCGCCGAAGAAACTGCCGATAGATTTCAGGGAACTCTTGGTATGGGCTTTTGCCAAATACATGGATATCTGCCTTGCCTGTACGATCTCGCGTTTACGGGTTTGAGATTTTACCATCTCAATTGGCACTTCAAAATACTCGCATACCAGGCTCTGGATGTATTCCATGGAAATTTCCTTGGATGAATTTTTTACAAAATTCTTTAGCATCTGTTTGGCCAGGTTCAGATCGATCTCCTTGCGGTTAAGGGTCGACTGTGCCAGCAGGGACACCATTGCACCTTCCAGTTCACGTACGTTGTTGTCAATGTTATGGGCAACGTATTCAACCACATCATTTGACAACTCGATACCGTCCTGGTATATTTTATTTTTAAGGATAGCCATGCGGGTCTCCAGGTCTGGAACCTGCAGATCGGCCGAAAGGCCCCATTTAAAGCGGGATAATAAACGCTCTTCTAAACCGGCCAGATCTTTCGGCGCTTTATCAGAGGTAATGATCAGCTGCTTGCCTGATTGGTGCAGGTGATTGAAAATATGGAAAAAGAAATCCTGTGTTTTTTCCTTACCGGCAAAGTTGTGCACGTCATCCATGATCAGCACATCAATAGCCTGGTAAAAATTCACAAAATCATTGATATTATTATGTTTAAGGGCATCCACAAACTGCTGGGTAAACTTTTCGCAGGATACATAGAGTACCAGCTTATCCGGTAGTTTGGAACGTATTTCGTTACCTATGGCCTGTGCCAGGTGAGTTTTACCTAAACCTACGCCACCATATATCATCAAAGGGTTGAACGATGTACCACCCGGTTTAGCAGCAACGGCATATCCTGCCGAGCGTGCCAGACGATTGCAATCACCCTCTACGAAACTCTCGAAAGTGTAATTCTGGTTTAATTGTGGGTCGACGTTCAGTTTCTTCAAGCCTGGTATCACAAAAGGATTTTTTATGTCCTTATTAATAGATATAGGAACAGGCATGGATTGGTTTTTCGACTCGGCACCGTTACCGTTAGACGGCATGTTGGTGGTATATGGTTTACTTGATGATGACTGCTCTACAACTATATTATATTCCAGGCGGCCATCCTCTCCAAGCTGCTTCTTTATTGTTTTACGCAGCAGACCGACATAATGTTCTTCCAGCCATTCGTAAAAAAACAAACTTGGAACTTGTATCGTAAGGACGCTCCCTTCCATGCGCAAAGCCTTGATCGGTTCAAACCAGGTCTTAAAGCTTTGTGCCGGTATGTTATCTTTTATGATCTGCAGGCAGCTATTCCAAACGTTAGTACAAGTTTTATCCATATAAATTTTATTAAAACCTTGATTTACAACCCCTCAGCGACACATCAAATGGGGCTGCTACGGAACATCGAATATTCAAAAAAAAACCTATTTAAAAAATTAATTTTTAAAATTTTATCAGATAATTTCATCATTTATTAAACGCAAATGTTGCAGAATTACCAAATAAAAACTTATATTATGCACATCCGTCAAAAAGTTAGCTCTCCGCTATTTAAAGGCTCTTTTTGCATTTTTCACATGCTTTTTGATCACCTTTTGCCGGTCAATCCCATCCCTTTTACGATAGCAATGTAGCAATTGTTGAGCCACTATCCCAATGAGGGCTTATATTAAAAGCCAAAAGGCTTTTTTTACATATTTTACTGGTTTTCTTCGGGAAATTTTGGGGCATGGCAACCCCGCATCACTGCTAATTTACTAATAAAATAGTATAGTTTATCAGTATTCGCCAAATATTCCTCTTAATGTGTTGGCTATTTCACCTAAGGTGGCGTAGTTTTCTACAGCTGTCAAGATAAAAGGCATCAGGTTCTGGCTTCCTTTGGCGGCTCCGGCAAGCTGCTGAAGCGCATTGCTGACAGCCAAGTTATCCCTGGATGCCTTCAATTCGCTGATCTTATCTATCTGCATTTTCCGTATCGCATCATCCACCCTGAAAACATTTTCGGCCGGTGCCTCCTGCTGCACAAAGCGGTTTACCCCTACTATTACCTTTTCACCACTCTCAATGTCATTCTGGTATTGATAAGCCGAACCGGCAATTTCCTGCTGAATGTAGTCCTGTTCAATAGCCTTCACGGCGCCACCCATAGCATCTATCTTATCAATATATACTTGTGCCGCTTTCTCCAACTCATTGGTTAGCTCCTCTATAAAATACGAACCGGCCATTGGATCAACCGTATCAATCACCCCGCTTTCAAAAGCGATGATCTGCTGTGTACGCAGGGCTATCCGGGCAGCGGCTTCGGTGGGTAACGACAATGCCTCATCGTATCCGTTCGTATGCAGGGATTGCGTTCCGCCTAGTACAGCCGCCATTGCCTGGGTAGTTACCCGCACAATATTGTTCATAGGCTGTTGCGCGGTCAGGGTTGATCCGCCTGTTTGTGTATGGAAACGCAGTTTTTGTGCACCGGGATCGGTAGCGCCAAGATTTTTGGTGATATGTGCCCACATCCTCCTGGCAGCCCTGAATTTAGCGATCTCCTCGAAAAAATTATTGTGGCAATTGAAAAAGAACGACAGCCTTTTGGCGAATACATTGATATCCAGACCTTTTGTTAAGGCAGCCTGCAGGTAGGCTTTGCCATTGGCTAAAGTAAAGGCCAGTTCCTGCACCGCAGTCGAGCCTGCCTCGCGGATATGATAGCCTGAAATGGAAATGGTATTCCATTTTGGCACTTCCTTGCTGCAATATTCAAATACATCGGTGATCAGCCGCATGGATGGTGCGGGTGGATAGATATAAGTACCACGCGCGGCGTACTCTTTTAATATATCGTTCTGTACCGTGCCTGATATTTGTTTCAGATCAGCTCCCTGCTTTTTTGCCAGGGCAATGTACATGGCCAGTAAAATAGGCGCAGTAGCATTGATAGTCATAGAGGTGGTGATATCCTTCAGCTGAATACCATCAAATAACACCTCAATATCCTTTAAAGAATCGATAGCAACGCCCACTTTGCCTACTTCGCCTTCGGCAAATTCGCTGTCCGAATCATAACCGATCTGGGTAGGTAGGTCAAAAGCGACTGAAAGACCCATGGTTCCCTGGCTAAGCAGGTAATGATAACGTTTATTTGATTCTTCGGCGGTGGAAAACCCGGCATACTGACGCATGGTCCAGGGCTTGCCGCGGTACATATCTTTCTGGATGCCCCTGGTAAACGGAAATTCACCCGGCAACTCGTTCATCGCCGATGGCCGGCAATAAACTTCCTTTATTTCGATACCTGAAGTGGTGGTGAATTTTTTTCCTGACATACTATAGATTGATTTCGAATTTTTCACTGTTGTTTATCTTCAGTGGCGTTCAAGAGGGCTTCGCCGTTTCGAATGTTCAATTTCGGATTTAAAGCTTCATGGCTAATTTCGAAATTGACAATCCGAAATCCGATATTAAAATAATCCTTCTACATCTTCCCTTATAATTTTAAGGGCAATTTCATAAGGATTATCTTCCAGGTGACTTAAATGGGCCAGTATGGTTTTGCTTAGTTCCAGGCCTGTAGTATTCTCAGGCAATGCCTTTACTGCATTGGTTACTACACTCAGCGTATCATCCTTTACCCGCTTTACTATTGTCCACGCGCGGTCGCTTACATAGATCTGCTGAGAGATGTTATGCTGAAATTCGTTCCGTATCTCGGATACCACCAACGCATGTAATTCGGCGGCCGATGCTCCTGTTCCGCTCAAACGGATCAGCATATTGGCGGGGTTCACCCGCTCCACAAACAACACGATACGCTCATAAGCCTGCAGGCGCAAAGGTAATGTCTGACTGCTGATAGTTTTCCTGAGTTCGGCCAGTTGCAGGCTTTCTGATTTATCCAGGTAGGGTTTAAACAGGTAAAAAGCCGCGTAAACCACACCCACACCGGCAAGCGTAAATTTTAGAATATCAAGCAAAAAACTGGGTATCATCATATTTTTAGTGTTAGGCAAAGGTCATAAATAATTGATCGGCAACAAAAATCTGCAATTTACCTTATATTTGTGTAGTTAATTTAAAATAAGATGAGTACTGCTGTTGAAACTACATTGGCCCCTGTCACTTTTACGCCGGGCGCTGTTAAAGAACTGAATAAACTAAAAGATCAGCAAGAACTGGGCGATGATTTTGGCCTGCGTGTTGGTGTTGAAGGTGGTGGCTGCTCGGGCATGAGCTATGTTTTAGGCTTCGACCAGCAAAAAGAAGGTGATCAGATCTATATGATCGACGGCATTAAAACCTTTATGCATAAAGCACACGGTCTGTACCTTGCAGGTATGCAGATCGATTTCCAGGATGGCTTAAATGCACGCGGTTTTACCTTTAATAACCCAAATGCTGCCAGCACCTGCGGCTGCGGCACTTCGTTTTCGGTATAAGTTTAATTTGCGATAAGATATTGAAAGCATCTGTAGTTAACAGATGCTTTTTTTGTTTAGGCTAATATCCTTTGCATTTAAATAAAATGGCATTGTAACAAATCAGTATATTGCATAGTCATATACACCAGAATTTCAATTTAAACGATGCCGGTAAAAACCTCAGTCAGAGAAAACGTTTCGATAGCACTACAATCCATAGCCGGCAACAGGTTGCGCACTTCGCTTACCTCGCTTATCATTGCCATCGGCATTATGGCCCTTGTAGGCATTTTAACGGCCATTGGCGGCATTGAACAATATACCAACGATGCTTTTGCCGATCTCGGCGCCAACTCATTCACACTGCAAAATCGCGGCGAAGGGTTGAATTTCGGCGGCGGTGGTCACCGCAAGGTTTATCCTTCTATTACTTACGCACAGGCTGCACGGTTTAAAGAATTATTTAAACTCCCGGTTGTAACCGCAATCAACCTGGATGTGACCGGCACCGCGGTGGCAAAATACGGTAGTCTTAAAACCAATCCTAATATATCTGTAACCGGGTCTGATGAAAATTATTTGGCTACCGGGGGCCGCAAACTGGGTTACGGGCGTAACTTTTCAACATCAGAACTGCAACATGGCGAGAATGTGGTGATGATTGGTGACGAGATAAGAAAACGCCTGTTTAAAGGCGAAGACCCGATCAACAAATCTGTTTTTATCGGCAATTTTAAATTCCGGATTGTAGGTGTGTTTGCATCAAAAGGTTCAAGTGCCGGCTTTGGGGGAGACAAATTTTGTATCATCCCGGTACTAAAAGCCAAGCAGATGGACACATTAAAAAATATATCATTCAATGTAACCGTCAAGGCAAACAGTCCTGACGTACTGGATGCTACCATAGGCGAGGCTACTTCCCTGTTCAGGAACGTACGCGGGCTGAATATTTCGCAGGCCGACAATTTTGAGATATCCCGGAGCGACTCCATTCAAAAAGAGTTGTCCGGCCAGATAGCCGGAATGACGGCAGGCGGAGCGGCTATAGGCATTATTACATTAATAGGTGCCGCTATAGGACTGATGAACATTATGCTGGTTTCGGTTACGGAACGTACCCGTGAGATCGGAGTGCGTAAAGCTATCGGTGCTACCCCCGCCATTATACGCAAGCAGTTTTTGATAGAAGCTATCGTGATCTGCATTATCGGAGGTATCGGCGGTATTATATTGGGAATTGCCGTAGGTAACTTAATTGCCGTACAGATCAGCGGTACCTTTGTGATCCCATGGAAATCAATGATGGCCGCTATCGGTTTATGTACTTTGATAGGTCTTATCTCAGGCTATTATCCTGCCAAAAAAGCTTCAAGGCTTGATCCTGTGGAGTCGTTGAGATACGAGTAGGTTTGAGAATCAAGAGCCGAGAACCAAGAACCAGGAAATAATAAAAGCAGGAATAAATAGTCATTTTCTTGGCTCTTGATTCCTGGCTCCTGGTTCTATTACTTCAGCAGCATTATATTTTTCAGAGGATAGTTGGTCAGCAGGCGATGTACGTAAGGGGTTTTCAGTGCATCTTTAAATGCCTGAGCATGGCGCAAATGGTGCATATCACTCGATATAAAATCCACCATATCGTTATCTACCATGGCTTCAGCTTTTTTACGGGCGTCTTTACCAAAATAGCCGGTGAGCGATATCGTATTCAATTGCAGATTGCAGCCCCAACTGCGGATATTCTGTAACTGTTCAATATCCATGTAAACATACCTTTCAGGATGCGCCAGTATGGGCTTGTAACCCAATTCTTTCATTTTCATGATTACCTCCACAGCATTGGGTGGCTGGTTGATAAATGAATACTCAAACAGGGCATAATTATCGCCCATGGTCAACAATTTGTGATTATCCACGCGGGCTTCAAAGGTCTCGTCAAAATAGTGCTCGGCCGCTGCCTCTACTTCAATATCAATATTTTGATTGATCAATTCGGCCTTTAATATGTTCAGGGCGTTACCGATGGTCTCTGGTGTATTCTTATAATAATCGGCCATCACGTGCGGGGTAGCAATGATCTTTTTGATACCCAGCTCCATCATTTTTTTTATCAGAACGATAGATTCTTCCGGGGTTTGCGCGCCGTCGTCTATTCCGGGTAAAACATGCGAATGCATATCAACTGCAATAGATTCATAAGTAATCGTAACAGGGGTATCCTTCTTCTTAAATAGACCAAACATCGCTTATCTGTCAGTATACTGTTCGTTGTAATATTGCTGGTAATGTCCCGAGGTTACATCGCTCAGCCAATCTCCGTTTGCCAGGTACCAGTCTACCGTTTTCTCCAATCCTTCTTCAAAGGTGATGGATGGTGTCCAGCCCAGATCGTCCTTCAACCTGGTGGCGTCAATGGCATATCTTAGATCGTGGCCGGCCCTGTCTGTTACAAAGGTGATCAGTTTTGCCGATTCCCCTTCTGTCCTGCCTAATTTCTTATCCAATATCGTACACAACAGCCTGATAAGATCAATGTTTTTCCATTCGTTATGACCGCCGATATTGTAGGTTGTTCCTGCACCAGCTTTATGGAAAATCAAGTCGATAGCACGTGCATGGTCTTCTACCCAAAGCCAGTCGCGGATGTTCTCACCTTTTCCGTATACCGGCACGGGTTTATTCTGTTTGATATTGTTGATGGCCAGCGGTATCAGCTTTTCAGGAAAATGAAACGAGCCGTAATTATTGGAGCAATTGGAAATGACGGTATTCATTCCATAAGTATCATGGTAAGCCCTTACAAAATGATCGGAGCTTGCCTTTGAGGCTGAATAAGGTGAATGCGGATCATAATTGGTTGTTTCGGTAAACATGCCATCTTCGCCCAGGCTGCCGTAAACTTCATCGGTTGATACGTGATAAAAACGTGTTTGATCATAACGGCCCTTCCAGTTATGGCGCGCTGCATTCAACAGGGTGACCGTGCCCACTACATTCGTCATCACAAATTCCAGCGGGCTGGTGATTGAACGGTCTACATGCGATTCTGCTGCCAAATGAATAACGGCATCAGGTTGTTGTTCCTTAAAAAGATCATTAATGAATCCTGTATCCGTAATATCCCCTTTTATAAACCGGTAGTTTGGCAAATGCTCTATATCCTTCAAATTGGCAAGGTTACCGGCATAGGTCAGTTTATCCAGGTTGATAATAGTATAGTCCGGATAATTTTTTACAAACCGGCGTACCACATGCGACCCGATAAATCCTGCTCCACCTGTAATAATTATTTTTTGCATGCTCTTACCTAAAATCTATAAAGGATTTTGTGAGATGTACTTTTCCCAGGCCCAGGCCGATCCCATCATGGTATCAATACCCAGGGCTGCTTTCCAGTGCAATTGCTTTTCAGCTTTGGTCACATCGCCCCAAACCTTCTCCACATCACCGCCGCGGCGCGGACCAATGGCATAATTCAATTTTTCGCCTGTAACCCGTTCAAATGCCGAAATAACTTCCAGCACCGAACTACCATTACCGGTACCCAGGTTAAATACATCAAAACCTGAGAAATCTTTTTTCTCCATGAGTTTTAATGCCGCGACATGGGCTTTGGCAAGATCTACCACGTGGATATAATCACGAACACAGCTGCCATCAACGGTATTATAGTCGTTCCCAAACACGGTGATCTTCTCACGTTTGCCAATTGCAGTTTGGGTAATAAATGGCACCAGGTTTTGCGGTACGCCGATTGGTAGTTCACCTATCAATGCAGACTCATGCGCGCCAACCGGGTTAAAATATCTTAAAGCGATTACCTTGTAAGCGCCAGTTCCTGATGCTATGGTATCTTTTAATATTTCTTCGGCTATCTGCTTAGTGTTCCCATAAGGAGATTCCGCCGGTTTGATCGGTGCGGACTCAGTAACGGGTAAAACATCAGGCTGACCGTAAACCGTACAGCTGGATGAGAACACAAAATTGATGGGTTTGCCATAATAGGTGTTCAGCAAATTGATCAGTGAGTAGATATTGTTGCGGTAATATTTCAAAGGTTGCTGTACCGATTCGCCTACCGCTTTGGAAGCTGCAAAATGAATGATCCCGGCAATATCGGGCACGGCTGCAACCAGGCCTTTTACTGCGTGCTCGTCACTCAGATCAAGCTGGTGAAATGATGGCTTGTGACCAGTTATTTTAGTGATCTGATCTAAAATTTTAGGGTGCGAATTGGAAAGATCGTCCACAATTACCGGCTCGTAGCCAGCATTGATCAGTTCGACAACCGTATGTGAACCGATGTAACCTAAGCCACCTGTAACTAATATTTTCGACATTATTTTTTGTTATAATAGGTAAAATCTTTGTGTTGAATTTCTGTTTCGGGCAAGGACTTGAAGTACTCGTAAGTTATCTTCAAACCTTCGCTTCTTGATACTTTTGGCTCCCAGCCCAGGATGCTTCTGGCTTTGGTGATATCCGGGCGGCGTTGCTTAGGGTCGTCGGTAGGCAATGGCAAGCTGATCAGTTTTTGATCTGTCCCCGTCAGCTTAATGATCTCCTCACCAAACTGGCGGATAGTAATTTCGTCCGGGTTGCCAATGTTTACGGGCTGCGCATAATCGCTGAACAGTAAACGGAAAATGCCTTCTATCAGGTCGTCTACATAGCAAAAAGAACGAGTTTGCGAGCCATCGCCAAAAATAGTTAAAGGCTCGCCGCGCAAAGCCTGGCCTATAAAGGCGGGTAATACACGTCCATCATTCAGCCGCATACGTGGACCGTAGGTATTAAATATCCTGACAATGCGTGTCTCTAAACCGTGAAAAGTGTGATAGGCCATGGTAATGGCTTCCTGGAAACGCTTAGCCTCGTCATATACACCTCGCGGACCAACCGGGTTTACGTTGCCCCAATATTCTTCGGGCTGCGGGTTGATATTCGGGTCACCATAAACTTCTGATGTAGAAGCGATCAGCATCCGGGCGTTTTTTGCGCGGGCCAATCCCAGCAAATTATGGGTACCTAGTGAGCCTACCTTTAGGGTTTGGATAGGTATCTTTAAATAATCTATCGGGCTGGCAGGCGAAGCGAAATGCAGGATATAATGCAGTTCGCCCGAGACATGTACAAATTTGGAAACATCGTGATTATAAAACTCGAAGTTTTCCAGTTTAAACAGATGCTCGATGTTGCGCAGGTCGCCCGTAATGAGATTATCCATGCCTATAACATGATAATCCTCTTTAATAAACCTGTCGCACAAATGCGAACCTAAAAAGCCGGCTGCCCCGGTTATTAATACACGTTTACGGTTTTTCATTATGCAATTACTTTTCTGCCGATGCTGTTATAGTAAAAACCACAATCGATCATCTTTTGCAGGTCGTACAGGTTACGCCCGTCAAAAATAACTTTATTTTTCAGCAGATCGCCAACCTTATCAAAATCCGGTGTTCTGAAAACCGACCATTCCGTCACGATCAGCAGTGCATCAGCATCTTTTAAAGCATCATATTGGTTTTCAGTATAACCGATTTTATCTTTAAATAAAGCTCTTACATTAGGCATCGCCTCCGGGTCAAAAGCAGTAACCGAAGCACCCGCCGCCAGCAATTCATCGATCACATATAAAGATGGCGCTTCACGGATATCATCCGTTTCGGGTTTAAAGGCAAGTCCCCACAGGGCAAACTTTTTACCTTTGATATCACCCTTAAAATATTTCTTTAGCTTTTCGACCAATATCTTTTTCTGTATCTGGTTCACCTGCATTACCGAGTTGAGGATCTTAAAATCATACTCATTTTCCTCAGCTGATTTAGCCAATGCCTGCACATCTTTTGGGAAACAACTGCCGCCATAACCGATACCCGAAAACAGGAATCGGCGGCCTATACGGTCATCCGCACCTATACCGCGCCTTACCATGTCCACATCGGCACCCACTTTTTCGCAAAGGTTGGCGATCTCGTTCATGAAGGATATTTTGGTGGCCAGAAAAGAATTAGCGGCATATTTGGTCAACTCTGATGAGCGTTCATCCATAAAAACAATAGGATTACCCTGGCGCACATATGGACCGTATAATTCGGCCATTAGTTTGCGGGCGCGGTCATCCAGCGTGCCGATAACCACACGGTCGGGTTTCATAAAATCATCTACTGCTACACCCTCGCGTAAAAATTCAGGGTTGGATACTACGGCAAACTCAACACCAGTATTTTCTTTCATGATCGCGGTTACCTTATCGGCAGTTCCCACAGGCACGGTTGATTTGGTAACGATCACCTTGTATTCTTTCAGCAGCCTGGCAATATCCTTTGCAGCGCCCAATACATAGCTCAGGTCGGCAGAGCCATCACCGCCCGGTGGCGTAGGCAGGGCTAAAAATATGATCTTTGCCTCGGCAATTGCCTCCGCCAGGTTAGTGGTAAAGCTTAACCTGTTCTGAGTGATGTTGCGGTTAAATAGTAATTCAAGGCCGGGTTCGTAGATGGGCAACTTGCCCTCTTTCATCATTTCAACCTTTTGCTGGTTGATGTCCACACAGATCACCTGGTTCCCGGTTTCGGCCAAGCAGGTGCCTGTAACTAATCCTACGTAACCTGTTCCAACCACAGCAATTTTCATAGTATAAATTGTTTTTTAATGAATATGAAGTTATTATGACCATTCAATTTTTTCAGCGGCAGCCATGATAGTTTCATATACGTATTTATCTTTTTATTGTTCTTACTTTTATCCCCGCGAAGGTAAGAATTTCAAACTCAATGTTGCTTTATAACTTAGGGATCAGGCTATATTTCTTTTTGATACTTGTGGCTTCTGCTTTCAACAAAAAAGCAAAGGCATGGATCGATGGCCGCAAAAATATTGCTTACCGGCATTTTGAAAAAAGCGCCTGGTTCCACTTTGCTTCTTTAGGCGAATTTGAACAAGGTCTGCCTGTTTTAACCGCCTACAAAGCCGCTAACCCCGATCTACCGGTCATCATTACGTTTTTTTCGCCATCAGGGTTCGAGATCAGGAAAAACACGCCTTTGGCAGATGCTGTTTATTACCTGCCCCTTGATACTGTAGGTAACGCCCGGAAATTTATTTCAGCCATCAATCCCACGATCGCTGTTTTTACCAAATATGAATATTGGTATCATTTTTTTAATGAGCTGCACAAAAGGGATATTCCTTTATATATCATCTCGGGCATCTTCAGGCCCAACCAGGTATTTTTTCAATGGTATGGCGGCCTGCACCGCCGGATGCTCGGTTTTGTAAAACACTTTTTTGTGCAGGATGAAGACTCAAAATTATTATTGCATAAAATTAATATTGATAAAGTTTCCGTTAGCGGTGATACACGTTTCGACCGGGTGTGGACAAATGCACAACAGCCAAAATCGTTCCCATCGATCTCGGAATTCATTAAGGGTCGTACTACATTTATTGCAGGCAGTACCTGGCCGGAAGATGAAGTGCTGTTGGCAACCCTTACAGCGGACCACCCCGATTGGAAATTTATTATTGCACCGCATGAGATCAGCGAGGAAAAGATCAACCGATTAATTGAACTGTTACCCAAAAACTCAGCAATAAAATATTCACAACTCACAACTCACAACTCACCACAAACCCTCATCATCGACAATATCGGCATGCTATCCTCACTTTACCAATATGGCCATATGGCTTATATCGGCGGTGGCTTTGGTGCCGGCATACACAACACTTTAGAGGCTGCGGCTTTTGGTTTACCCATCATTTTCGGACCCAGTTATGAGAAGTTTAAAGAGGCGAGGGACCTGATCGCCCTGCGGGCTGCCTTCTGCATCGTAAACGAAAATGAACTAAAAAAGATAGCGCTTTACCTGGCTGATGACGAACACCGGTACAAGGCGCTCAGTCAAAAGGTAAAAGTTTATGTGCGGGAACATGTGGGGGCCACGGAGATGATCATGGGGTATATTGGAAGCGGGGGTTAGGCTAAAGCCATTTTTATAATCCTATGTAATCCGTTGGCTAAAGCCAACGGCAATGAATTTGAGATCAGCCGCCTAAACTCTGAACTATTTTATCTACCGGCTAAAGCCAACGACAATGAATATTAATTTAGTACCTACCGATTCATTGCCGTCCCATTTATGGGACGGATGAAGAAAACAGAAGTTGGCTTTAGCCAAAATATAATAGTCTATCAGCAACAGAATCGATTTATCCTTAATATTGCCTGCTATGGGCTTTTTACAAATTCCCGGGTTGGGCAAGGTACATTATCATGAATACGGCAGCGGCAGCAAACCTATGCTGGCTTTTCATGGTTATGGCATGACGGGTAAGCAGTTCCATGTATTGAAAAATTCCATTTTACCTAATTATCATATTTACGGCTTCGATCATTTTTTTCATGGGGAAAGCGAATTGCAGAGCTGGTCTGAAAAGCAGATACTTGAGGGTTTGCCTAAGACTACGGTTAATCTGTACCTGGAAGAATGGTTTAAACAATATGGCAGGCAAAAAGTATCGGTAATGGCTTATTCCATCGGCGCTAACCTGGCGTTGATCCTACTGGAAGAATATCCTGACCTGGTTGATGAGATTATTTTAATGGCCCCGGATGGCCTTTCGGTTTATAAAGGATTTGATTTTTTAGTCAACAAGCCCCTGGGTAAATATTTTTTCAGACGTGTTACCAAAAGCAAGTGGCTTGCACCGCGATTGCTTAAAACTTTGAAAAGTCTGCGTTTTATTGATGACAGTCTTTATAAGATCGCTTATAGTGAGATCGATACTGAAAAGAAAAGGCTGGATGTTTATTATACGCTTAATTTGATAAGGCTGCTTAAACCGGATACCCCAAAAGTGATCAGCCTTATCAATCAGCATCAAACCAAATGCGTGCTCATCTTCGGGCAAACGGATAACCTGTTCCCAAAATCGGCGGCGATACCTTTTATTAGTCAGCTTAAAAACGCAGAAGTGCATGAAATCCCTTTAGGGCATTGGCTGGTTGTGCCTGCATTGGATGAGTATTTAGTAAATTTGAAATAAATGATACCCGAACGCAGCAATCAACTGATCAAAAAACTGTTTGCCCCTTACCTGGCTTACCGTTTGCGCAAAGCGTTCAAGGTTTTAAAACATAATGAGATTGAGATAAAACCGGGGCATTCCATTCTGCTGCTGTGTAACCACTTTAGCTGGTGGGACGGCTTTTTTGCCGGGCATTTAACGCAAACTTACCTGCACCGCGATTTTCATATTATGATGCAGGAAGATCATTTGCAGAAAAGGATGTTCTTTAACCGGATGGGCGGATTTTCGATCAACCGCAAGTCAAAGGAAGTGGTTACCTCTTTACAATATGCCGCGCAGTTACTGGACAACCCTAAAAACCTGGTGACGGTTTTCCCACAGGGTGCTTTGGAATCCAACCATACCGACGAGGTTAATATTGAACGGGGTATCGATTATATCGTCAAAAAAATAAAGGGCGACTGCCAGATAATTTACTATTCGGCATTTGTGGAATATTTTGAGAGTTTAAAGCCTTCTGTTTATTTTCATTTTCTGGATTGTGGCACCAATCATGATTTTGATTACGAGCAAGTGAAAACCATGATCAATCAGCATCATAAAAAAGCACTGAAAGAACAGGTAAAGGCGGAGCATTGATCAATTTGAAAATTTGGCAATTTGAAGATTTGAAAATTAATAAGGCATTTTCAAATTAGCACATCTTCAAATTTTCAAATCCCTCCTCATTGTTTATCTTGCAGCAAATGATCCGCAACCAGGAAAGCTTTTTTTACCGTTTGATTTTGCACTATTACACCCGCTGGATAGTTAGCCGTCATTTTCATGAAATTCAGTTTAATGAGATACCTATCGACCCTGACAAATCAATTTTATTGGTTGCCAATCACTTCAGTTTTTGGGACTCGCTGATATTATATATCGTCAACTGTAAATTGCTGAAGAAGAAATATCATGTGATGGTGCGTGAAGACACTACCCTGCATCTGAAATATCTGAAATATGGCGGCGCATTTTCGGTCAGGAAAAGATCAAAGGATATCATCGAATCATTGGATTATGCAGCAGAATTATTGCAAGACCCTAAAAACCTGGTGCTGATATTTCCGCAGGGAAAACTTTATTCCAACTTTGTAAACAATATTAATTTTGAGAAGGGGTTAATGAAGGTAATTGAAAAAGCAGACGGCAAATTTCAACTCCTTTTTGCAACTACCTTTATCCAGTATTTTAAACACAGAAAACAGAGCGTAACTGTTTATTTAAAGCAGGAAGATTATACCGGGAAAAGCTTTGAGGAAATAAAAAACGCGTATCAGCAACATTACGATAGTACAAAATTACAGCAAACTGAAATTGTGATATAAAGTGATCATTGTTATCTACACCACTTTCTTTTTTATCATCCTGCGCTTTGCCGTAACGATCTTTAATTTTATTTCGGACCCGAAATTGCGGCGTGTAAATAAACAATACACCAATTTGGTTTCGATACTGATCCCCGCCAGGGACGAAGAGGATAATATCTTGTCCCTCCTTACCTCCATACATCAGCAGGATTATATAGATTATGAAGTGATTATCCTTGACGACCATTCCTCTGATGACACTTATGCCATCTGTGCCGAATTTGCCGCCAAACGTCCTGCTTTTAAGGTGATAAAAGGGAAAGAGTTAACCGGGCACTGGCTGGGTAAAAACTACGCCTGCCACCAACTGGCGCAACAGGCTAAGGGTGATTATTTATTGTTTCTGGATGCCGATGAACAGATTTTTGATGGCCTGATCAATAGCGCAATGCACCGTATGAATTTCCGCAGACTGGCTTTGCTGAGCCTGTTTACCAACCAGCAAATGAAAACTTTTGGCGAAAGGTTAACTGTACCGCTAATGCATTATATCCTCTTAAACCTGCTCCCGCTGCGCCTGGTTTATCTTTCAAAAAACGCCTCAGTGGCAGCAGCCAGCGGACAGTTCATGCTGTTTGATGCCAGTGTTTACCGGCAGTACGAATGGCACAAAAGCGCAAAAGATAAAATAGTAGAAGATGTAGAGATCATGAAGCAGGTAAAATCGGCTGGGTATAATGGGGAAAGCCTGTTGGCAAACGGCATGATCAGCTGCCGCATGTATACCGGGTATCCCGAAGCCATCAATGGTTTTGGAAAGAATTTTTTGGCCGCTTTTAATTATAACATCTTCAGCTTTTTGGTTTTTCTTTTATTGCTGATCGCAGGGCCTATGATGGTGATCACTACGTTAAATTATCAGCTAATTTTGATGATGATCGGCCTTATTATGCTCACCCGGATAATGATCTCGCTTGAATCCGGTCAAAATGCAGCGGTAAATGTAATCCTGCACCCTGTACAGATGTTCAGCCTGGTGCTGATCGCATTTTCGGCCATTCAGAAATACCTCACCAAAACTACCGAGTGGAAGGGCCGCAAGATATGAGGCTCCCTAACCCCCTGAAGGGGGGACTAAATAGCAATAAACTATTTATATCTATTATCATCCTTTTTCACTTGGTTGGGCTTACCGGCTTGTTGATCCCATCATTGAGGCCGCAGTTTTTACAGTTAGTCCCTTACCACCTGCTGCTGATGCTGGCGGTCATCATATTTAGTCATAAAAATGTGGACGGGCGCTTTTTGCTGTTTGCTGGCTGTATTTTTATTGGCGGTTATGCTGTGGAATGGCTTGGAGTCAATAAACATTTGCTTTTCGGTCATTACCAATACGGGAAAACCTTAGGTTTTCATTTAGACAATGTGCCACTAATTATTGGGGTGAATTGGTTTTTACTGATCTATTCTACCGGGGTACTCATTCAACGCAGTCGTTTGAAAAGTATGTTTTTGCGAATAATAAGCGGCGCACTCCTTTTGGTGTTACTTGATATATTGATAGAGCCGGTAGCCGTGCGTCTCAATTACTGGCACTGGGCAAGTAACACGATACCTTTAAGCAATTATACCTGCTGGTTTTTTGTAAGCGCTTTCATGCTGGTACTGTTTGAGCGATTCCGTTTTAAACAGCAGGGCAGGGTGGCACCCGTATTTTTGGTGACACAGTTTGTGTTTTTTGCGGTGCTACAGTGGGTGTAATAGCCGTTATCTAACTGCCTATTGTAGATTTTTGGCTAAATCCATTTAATGAATTTGATTCGCCCGTCCCATAAATGGGACGGCAATGATAAGTCGTGTTGCAGATTTTGTATTGCCGTTGGCTTTAGCCAACGGATAAAGAATCGTCCACAAAAGGCTTTAGCCTAATTGTCAAAGCTTGATTTTACTATTTACCTCATATTAAATCTTTTCTCCGTAAATTTGCAGTGTTATGGGCAATTATCAGTTAAAGGTTACCATCGATCAGGATTCAGGATTTTGCTTTGGCGTGGTATACGCCATTGACATGGCCGAAGAAATACTGGCAGAAGACGGTTACCTGTATTGCCTGGGTGATATTGTGCATAATGACGAGGAAGTGGAACGGCTAAAAGCAAAAGGCCTCCGCATTATTGAGCACGAGGAATTAAAAAACTTGCATAACGAAAAAGTACTGATCCGTGCGCATGGTGAAGCCCCTGAAACTTACCGGCTGGCGCTTGAAAATAATATCATGCTGATCGATGCTTCATGCCCTGTTGTACTGAAATTGCAAAACCGTATCAAGACCTCACATGATAGTGATGAGAAGATACTCATATTTGGCAAACATGGTCATGCCGAAGTGATCGGTCTGAGCGGGCAAACCAATAATGAAGCGCTGGTTTTCCAGGATATTGCCGAGTTGGACAACGCCGAACTACCCCAAAAGATCACCCTTTACAGTCAGACTACCAAGAGCACTGAGAAATTTTATACTATTAAAGAAGAACTGATCTCGCGTGGATATGAAGTAAAAGCGAATGACACCATTTGCCGCCAAGTATCCAACCGGGATAAAGATTTGCCTGCTTTTGTAGCAAAATTTGATAAGATCGTATTTGTTTCGGGACGGAAATCATCCAACGGAAAGGTGCTGTTCGAGGTTTGCCGCAAGCATAATCCTGATACTTATTTTATCTCATCAGCGGATGAACTGAACGCTTCTATGTTTTCACCGGGTGATAAAGTGGGTATAGCCGGAGCTACTTCTACCCCCATGTGGCTCATGCAGGATGTAAAAGCTGCGCTCGAGAATTTTTAAGCACAATAATTGCTACCTTTCTTGTTGATGCAAAAAAGCGTATTAAATACCGGTTTGTTTGTCGCCCTGCTTGTTATTGGCAGCTGGGCTGCGTCTACTATACTTTTGATGCAATGGCACATCAACTGGCATAACCCCCTGACTTATTTTTTTGTACTGGTACAAATGCATTTGTACACCGGTTTATTTATCACCGCGCATGATGCCATGCACGGAACAGTTTCGCCCAATCATTTTATAAACAACCTGGTGGGTTATACAAGCACCATGCTCTACGCGGTTTTCTGGTATCCGAAATTATATACTAAACATCACCTGCATCACTCACACGTAAATACTCCACAAGACCCTGATCATCATGAAGGCAGCTTTCTTGCGTGGTATGTCAGGTTCATCCGTAATTATCTTTCTATATGGCAGATAGTGGCAATGGCTATTATTTTTAATATTCTAAAACTGTGGATACCGCAGGCAAACCTGCTGCTGTTTTGGGTCGTCCCATCTTTGTTTAGTACGCTGCAATTATTTTATTTCGGAACGTATCAGCCTCACAAAGGAGAGCATAACAATCCTTATCATGCCCGGAGTCAGCGGAGAAACCATGTGCTGGCATTTTTATCCTGTTATTTTTTTGGGTATCATTATGAGCATCATGATGCGCCGGGAGTGCCGTGGTGGAGGTTGTGGAAAGTAAGGGATTAAATTTTGTTCATTAGTAATATTTATTGCAAAATGCAATGATTCGTCCGCTCAATTGCCGCGGAGGCTGTTACTTTTGGCTTGATCCAAAAGTAACCAAAAGATCAAGTCAGCAGAAAGGCTTCTTTCCGCACAGGGCCTTTGCCCTGCAAATCAGTCAAAACCACGGGCTGCAAAACTTTTGCCCTACTTCGTTCACTCAAAGCCCTGCGCTTCGCAAACATTGCTATGCCCTTTCCTTCGCTCAGGCCATCATTATTTTGCCTGATTTCGTCCGAAGCTGTTCTGCTGACCTTAAAAACAATATTTGTGGTTATATCAAAAAAAGAGCGGTGGGACGTCATATCGGCGGGCCGGGCGTATGGCGGGAATGACGGTTTAGCTTTTGCAATGTGCGAAGCACGGAAAAAGCGTAAAGAACCGGCAGGGAGCGTTGAAGCATCGATATGACTTGATCTTTGGTTACTTTCCATCAAGGGAAAGTAACTAGGCCACCGCGGCCATGAGCGGTACAGAACATTAATTGATCCCATAAATATTGTCAATAAAAGAAGCCCTAATTTAACGAACGCTGAAATTAACATTGCTCTGATATTTAATCTGCTGTAAACACGATACTTTATTTTATTTTTGCGCCTCTGTATTATGGGCAAAAAAGGAGTTTTATTAGTCAATCTGGGTACGCCTGACAGTCCGTCAACTGCGGATGTGCGCAAGTATCTTCGTGAATTTTTGATGGACCCGAGGGTGATCGATATCAAGCCGGTATCGCGCGCTTTGCTGGTAAAAGGCATCATTGTTCCTACCCGCGGACCGAAATCAGCTAAATTATACCAAAAAATATGGGACGATCAAACAGGTTCGCCTTTACTGCATTACAGCCTGCTGCAACAGAAATTATTACAGCAACGCCTTGGCGATGAATATATGGTAGAGTTGGCTATGCGTTACCAGAATCCGAACATCGAATCGGCATTGGAACGGCTTAAAACTGCATTGGTAGATAATATCCAGGTGATTCCGATGTTCCCGCAATATGCCTCGGCAAGTACGGGTTCTGTGTATGAAAAAGTGATGGGATTGGTTGCCAAATGGCCTACAAGTCCGACGATATCTTTTATCAATTCGTTCCATGATAATAACCTGATGTTAGAAGCTTTTGCCGATAACGCCCGGAAACACCAGCCCGAAACTTACGATCATATACTGTTCAGTTTTCACGGTTTACCGCAACGGCAGCTGATCAAATCGGACCACACGCATAACTATTGTTTAAAGTTTGAGGGGTGCTGCGATACGATCACCGAGGCTAATAAATTTTGCTATTCGGCACAATCACATCATACTGCACGGTTGATAGCTGAAAAACTAAATATTCCGAAAGAGAAATATACCATCTGCTTCCAGTCGCGCCTGGGCAGCGACCCATGGGTGCAACCTTACACGAGCGAAATTGTAGCTAAACTGGCTAAAGAAGGTAAAAAACGACTATTGGTATTTTGCCCTGCTTTCGTGGCGGATTGTTTAGAAACCGTTTACGAGGTAACTACTGAGTACGGCGACGAATTTAAGGCTTTAGGCGGTGAGCATGTACAGTTAGTGGAGAGTTTGAATGGCTCGCCGAAATTTATTGAGGCGCTGGCGGGAATGATAAAATAGAATTTATTATAAGCCACCTTGTCATTCTGAACGACAGTGAAGAATCTTCTACGATATACTTAACGAAGAGCAAGGCGAAGAAGATATTTCGCTACCGCTCAATATGACAATTTTTTATTTCCCCCACGTACCGCACATATTGCAGCGTTGACGCTGCAATATATTTAAAGTTTAGCGTCGACGCTAAACTTGCGTGGGCGCCGCTCAATATGACAATTTTTATCCCACCCAATCACTTAAGATCTTAGCTGATAACAGGCACAAAGGTATGCCCCCTCCGGGATGAACACTTCCTCCGCAGAAATAGAGATTTTTAATTTTTGACGACCGGTTGGCGTGACGCAAAAAAGCGGCGAAGCGGTTGTTGGAACTCGTGCCATAGATAGAGCCCTGGTAGGATGAGGTGCGGCTTTCTATGGAACGGGGGTCGAGAATGGATTCGTTCACGATCAGCTCCTTAATATCTGTTTTTAATATCCGGGATAACTTTTTGATGATGTTTTCTTTTGCTGTTTTAATCAGTGAGTCCCAGTCCTGTCCCTTATTGGCAGGCACATTGATCATCACAAACCAATTTTCGCAACCTGCAGGGGCATCATCCGGTTTTAGTTTTGAGCTGATGTTGAGGTATACTGTTGGGTCATCGCTGATATCCTGGTGTTGCCAAATGTGTTTGAACTCTGCTTCATAATCAGCGCTGAAAAAAATATTGTGCAGGTCCAGCCCAGGGAATTGTTTTTTAATGCCCCAGTAAAATATCAAAGCTGAACTGCTCCGCTCCTGGCTGAGTATTTTTTTGGGGTGTAATTGCGGATTGCCTTTTAACAATTTGTGATAGGTGAACCAAACATCCATGTTGGATACTACGGTATCAGCATTGATCAATTCACTATTAATCTTCATACCAACAGCTTTTTTATCTTTCAATATAATTTCTTCAACAGGTGAATTATAGCGAAACTTAACACCAATCGATTCTGCAAGCTCCACGAGGTTTTGCACAATACTATACATTCCTTTGTCGGGGAAATAAGCGCCGAAGTGCTGCTCGATATGCGGGATGACATTTAATGTTGCCGGGGCCTGGTAAGGGTTCGAGCCATTATAGGTGGCGTAGCGATCGGCATATTGAACCAAATTTTTGTCTTTAAAAAATTCATTATTCGCCTTGTGCATTGTCCGTAAGGCATCAATCTGCGGTAGGCGGAGTACCGATTTAATGGTATTCCAACTGAAATAGGTTTTTAACCGGTGCAGCGATTGTTCTAAAAAGACGTGGTTGGTGATCTCATATATCTTGCTGCTGTTTTTAAAATATTTTTTAAGGGCTGATGCCTCGTTAGTCAACTTTGATGCTTCATTTACAAATTTCTGCTCATCAGCATAGGCAATAAAGCGGGTGCCATCCTCGTAAAAGTACTTACAAAGGGTATTCAGTTCCCGATATTGAAAAAACTGTCGTGGATCTTTACCCGCAAGGCGGAATAGGTCATCCACATATTGCGGCATAGTGAACAGGCTCGGCCCCGCATCAAATCGAAAACCATCTTGTTTAAATTCGGCTATTTTACCCCCAGGATAATTGTTTGCCTCAAAAACTTCAACCTCGTGACCTTTTACTGCCAAACGGATAGCAGTTGCTATCCCGGCAATTCCGGCACCTATGATCAAAGCTTTTTTTGCGGGCATCTGACAAATATAACCGGGCAATCAACAAAAATCAGAATCATGATCAATTCTGCTTTATATGCTCAAAAGTATTATTCGTTTTCGCCCGGGTTTATGCGTGGTAATGTGTTCCTTCACCTATTTCTTCGATCGCTTTTTTATTGAACGCATCCAGATCGGCAGGACTCCGGCTGGTAACCAGGCCATTGTCCACTGCTACTTCCTGGTCAATCCAATGCGCACCCGCATTTTCCAGGTCGGTTTGCAGCGATGGGTAAGAAGTTAATGTCCTTCCGCCCACCATGCCGGTTTCTATCAGCATCTGCTGCCATTTGTCATGGACCGCAGATGCTGA